>NZ_CP112880.1:7249170-7570005 GCF_028747205.1 Streptomyces sp. CA-278952 | reverse complement strand
CGGCGCGGAAGGCGGGGCTCAGCAGCATCGCGGAGCGCTCCGGGTGGGCGATGGCCCAGGATTTCGGGGCCATTTCGCCGATCACCATGTGCAGGAAGACGACGACGGCCATCGCCAGTGCGAAGGCGATGCCGTAGCTGAGGGCCGCGGGCAGTCCGAGCCGTTCCAGCAGCGGGTCCAGCTCGTGGGAGATCGCGGGTTTGGACACGGAGCCCAGGCCCAGGGTGCAGATGGTGATGCCGAGCTGGGCTCCCGCGAGCATCAGCGACAGTTCACGCATCCCGTCAAGCGCGGCCTTGGCGCCGCGCTGCCCCCGGGCGGCGGCCTGTTCCATGCGGTGTCGCTTGGAGGCGACCAGGGCGAATTCGGCGGCGACGAAGAATCCGCTGCCGATCAGGAGCAGGACCGTCACGAAGAGCGCCATGGGGAAGCTCATGCCTGCGGCTCCTGTTCGGTGGGTCCGGTGGGTCCGGTGAATTCCCCACGTTCGGTGGGCTCGGTGGGTTCGACGCGGACGTACTCGGCGACGTGCCGGTCGAGGGTGCGCACCTCGATCCGGACCGCGCCGACGGTGAGCCGGTCGCCCACGGTGGGAAAGCGTCCGAGCCGGTCGATGATCAGCCCGGCCAGAGTGTCGTAGTCCTCGCTCTCCTGGGGCAGGGCGACGCCGGTGGCCTCCTCGATCTCGTCGAGGCGGCGGCCCGCGTCCACGACCCAGCCGGAGCCGTCGGCGACCGCGAGTTCGACGACGGTGTCGGACTCGTCGGCGATGTCCCCGACGAGTTCCTCGGCGATGTCCTCGTACGTGACGATCCCGGCCAGGCCGCCGTGCTCGTCGAGGACGACGGCGAACTCGTCGTCGCGCTCGCGCATCTGCGCGACCGCCGCCGGGAGCCTGAGGAGCTCCGGCAGCAGGAGGGGGCGGCGGGCCAGGGAGCCGACGGTGGTGCGCCCGACGTCGGCCGCGGGCAGCCGCATCAGCTCCCGTACGCCGAGGACTCCGGCGGGGTCGTCCGGGTGGTCGCCGAGCACCGGGTAGTTGGAGTGTCCGTGCCGGGCGATCAGCTCGACCGCCTCGGCTGCGAGGGCGTCCCGGCGGACGAACGCCACGTCGGCGCGCGGGATCATCACCTCGCCCAGGTTCCGCTCGGAGAACTCCAGCGCGTGGTCCATGAGTTCGGCCGTGGCGGCCGGGAGTTCGCCCTGTTCGCGGGATTCACCGATGAGGTGGCCCAGCTCCTCCAGGGTGGCGCCGTGGTGGAGCTCCTCGACCGGTTCGATGCCGATGCGGCGCAGCAGCCGGTTGGCGACGCCGTCGAAGACGTGGACCACGGGGCCGACGATCCGCAGGTAGATCAGGGTGGAGGAGGCGAGTGACTTCGCCATGCTCTCGGGCACGGCCAGGGCGAGGTTCTTGGGGGCGAGTTCGCCGAGGACCATCTGGATGACGGTCGCCACCACGAACGACAGCGCCACGGAGATGCCCGAGACGAGGCCGTCGGAGAGGCCCGTGCCGCTCAGGGCGGGCCGCAGGAGGGCGGAGACGGACGGCTCCGCGAGGAAGCCGACGACGAGTCCCGTGACGGTGATGCCGAGCTGTGCGCCGGACAGCATGAAGGAGAGCCGCTCCAGCACCTTCACGGCGCGGGCGGCCCTCTTGTCCCCGGCGGCGGCCTCCCGGCCGAGGGTCAGCCGGTCCGCGGAGACGTACGCGAACTCCTGGGCCACGAAGTAGCCGGTGCCTGCGGTGAGGACGAACACGGCCAGCAGGCCGAGCAGGGCGGAGGTCATCGGTCACCCTCCCCGCGCGGGAGGCGGCGGGCGGCCCCGCCCGGGGCCGCGGGTCGGTGACTGTGGGGGTCGGGCCCTGAGGGGCCCGGACTGGCGGACAACGCGTGGCTCCTGTCCGGCTGGGTTCTCCAGCCATGGGTTCGAGTGGGACGCACTCCGGCGGGAGGTGAGCACCCGGGCATGATTCTGCATGCCGGGCGGGTGAAGAACCGCCGTCGACGGGGCCCGCGTTCCGCGGCTGATGAACTCTACAACCCTGTAGCGACAGGCGTCGGGCGGATCTTCCCGGCTCCGGACCGGGTGCCCGCCCGAGCTACAGCGGTGTCGCCGCCTCCAGGACGAGGAACAGCGCGACGGCCGCGTTCAGCGCGGACAGCGCGGAGACGGTCGTCCCGGCCGCGGCGACGAGCGCGGCGACACCCGCCGGGGTGAGGGCGGGGGGCCAGCCCCGGTCCGGCGGCACCGGGCCCAGGAGCGCCGCCACCCGTCGCGGTACGGGCCCCGCCGCGGCGAAGGCGGCGAAGGCCGCGCCGCCGGGCACCGGGCGGGAGACGAGCGCCGCCTTGCCGACCGCGCGTGCGGTGAGCCGGCGGTCGCCGGTGACCCGGGCGGCTTCCTCGTCCGCCCAGCGCTCCGTGCTGTAGACCAGGGCCCCGAGCAGCGGCCACAGCAGCGGATTGACGCAGCCGGCCAGCCGGGTCGCGAGCAGCAGCCGGTGGTGGCGTCCCGCCAGATGGGCGCGTTCATGGGCGAACAGCGCCCGGTGCTCGGCCGGTTCCAGGGAGGCGAGCAGCGCCGTGGAGACCATCACCCGCCCCGGGGAGCCGGGGAGCGCGTAGGCGTACGGGACGTCGTCGGGCAGCACGGCGATGTCGCCGCCCGGCAGGCCCGCGAGCGTCCGGTGGGCCCGCGCCCGGAAGCGGTAGTGGCGGTGAACGGCGACCCCGCAGGCCGCCGTCACGACGACGAGCGCGAGGATGGACGCCTTGCCCGCGAACGCGTCGTGCGGCACGGCCTCGCGGACCTCGGCGTCGGACCAGCCGTCGGGCAGCGGGTTGCCGGGCAGCTGGGCCGTGCCCACCACCACCAGCAGTCCGAGACACACCAGGCTGCAGGAGGCGAGGATCACGGCGACGGTGGTCAGCAGCCGGGCGGCCCTGCGGGGGTGCAGGTGCTGTTCGGCCAGGCGCGCGATCGGCAACGCGGTCAGGGGCAGCACGAGAGGCAGGTAGACGAAGACGCCCATCGTCAGCGCTCCGGCCGGTCCGAGGGCGTTGTGGTGTCGTCGGGACCGCTCTCGGCGAGCAGGGCCCGCAGCAGCTCCTCGTCGTGCGAGGAGAGGACGGAGACGAAGCTGGAGAGCACCGCGTCCCGGTCGCTCTGCTTGTCGAGGAGCCGACGCATCCGCAGGGCGGCGAGCCCCGCCTCGTTCGCCACGGGCTCCCACAGGACGGGGCGGCCCCGTCCGGTGCGCGTGACCGCCTGCTTGGCGTGCAGACGCGTCAGGATCGTGATGACGGTGCTGTACGACAGGCCCGCTCCGAGCCGTTCCAGCACCCAGGCGGCGGTCACCGGCTCGCTCGCCCCGCCCAGCACCGACAGCACCTGGGCCTCCAGCTCACCCTGGCCACGCCTGCGGGCGGGCGATTCCCGCTCGCCCCCGGCTCCTTCGGCGTCCACGGCCCGACCCCTCTCTCCGTCCGTCCGCCCGGCTTTCTCCGTTCGGCCGCCCCGCTGCGGCGTCTCGCCTGCCGGGCGTCGGGAAATCGTATCCAGCCGACGGAGGCACCGGCGACCGGCCGGGGCGGTCCGAACACCTCCTGGCTCCGGAAATCTACAGTGATGTAGATTTTTCTCGTAGTCGCGGAGTGTCCGCGCCATCACCCGTGGCGTGGCCGCCACCACGTGAAGACCCGTCACCGCACAAGGGAGAACATCATGGGCGTGAGCCTCGCCAAGGGCGGAAATGTCTCGCTGAGCAAGGAGGCCCCGGGGCTGACCGCGATCCTCGTCGGCCTCGGCTGGGACGTCCGCACGACCACCGGCACCGACTACGACCTGGACGCGAGCGCGCTGCTCTGCGACGAGGCGGGCAAGGTGCTGTCCAACGAGCACTTCGTCTTCTACAACAACCTCAAGAGCCCCGACGGGTCGGTCGAGCACACCGGCGACAACCTCACCGGTGAGGGCGAGGGCGATGACGAGACCGTCAAGGTCGACCTCGCCTCGGTGCCCGCGACCGTGGCGAAGATCGTCTTCCCGGTCTCGATCCACGACGCGGAGAGCCGGGGGCAGAGCTTCGGCCAGGTGCGCAACGCGTACATCCGGGTGGTGAACCAGGCGGGCGGCGCGGAGATCGCCCGCTACGACCTGAGCGAGGACGCCTCCACCGAGACCGCGATGGTCTTCGGCGAGCTGTACCGGCACGGCGCCGAGTGGAAGTTCCGCGCGGTCGGGCAGGGTTACGCATCCGGCCTCAGCGGCATCGTCGCCGACTTCGGCGTCAGCCTCTGAGCCGTCGGGATCCTTGAGGCGCACGCCCCCTACCGTAGTCACTCCAGTCCCCCAGTCACCGAAGGCGGAACGATGACGATCAATCTCACCAAGGGCCAGCAGGTCAGCCTCACCAAGTCCGGCGGCGGCGAGCTCGGTGTCGTACGGATGGGACTGGGCTGGAAGTCCGCTCCCCGTAAGGGATTTCTGGCGCGGCTGACCGCCCGCGAGATCGACCTGGACGCCTCGGCGGTGCTCTTCGCGGGCCAGGCCCCGCAGGACGTGGTCTTCTTCCAGCACCTGACCAGTGACGACGGTTCGGTCCAGCACACCGGGGACAACCGGGTCGGCGGGGCGGGGCAGGGCGGTGACGACGAGTCCATCGTCGTCGACCTGCGGCGCGTGCCCGTCCATGTGGACCAGATCGTCTTCACGGTGAACTCCTTCACCGGCCAGACCTTCGAGGAGGTCGAGGCGGCCTTCTGCCGCCTGGTCGACGAGAGCAACGGCCAGGAGCTGGCCCGGTACACCCTGACCGGCGGCGGGCGGCACACCGCCCAGATCATGGCCAAGGTCCAGCGGTCCGGCTCGGGCTGGCAGATGACCGCGATCGGCGCGCCGGCGGACGGGCGGACCTTCCAGGACCTCATGCCCGCGGTCGTGCAGCACCTCTAGGGAGCTTCCGGAACACCCTTCCAGAACGTTTCGAACGCCTCACCGGACAGCCGCGGAGGTGCGCACGCGGCACGTGCGCACCCCCGCGGCGCGGTGGGCGGAACATCCATCACACAGGTGTCGGCACACCTGTGCCGACCGAGGGACAGCATGGGCAGACCCACCCGGCTCGGGGACGAGGACAGCTCCGACTACGGACGCGCACTCGACGTGGTGATCGCCTCCCCGGAGATCCAACGCCTGCTCGAACGCTCGGGAGTCCCCGGCGGCCGGCTGCGCGTCCGGGGCCTGGCCGCCGTGGCACGCACGACGCCCGCGGCCGACGCCGAGTACCGGCGCTACGCGGCCCTGCGGCGGCGTGCCCGGGGCGGACGGCAGACCGCCGGAAGCCCGCCGCTCTCCGGACCGGGCGATCAGGAGCGGCCGGGTGCCGGGGTGCTGGCGGTCCTCGGGGTGCTGACGCCGGTGCTCGCCGCCGTGGCCGCTGCGACCTTCCTGCTGCTGGGCTACGGTCTGCGACTCGCCGGTGCCCTGCCCTCCCTGGCGGGCACCCTCGTCGGCGTCGGCTGGGTCAGTCTGGTGGTCGCGGCGGTCACGGCCCTGGTCAGCGTCGTCGCTCTGTACCGCACGGCGGCGAAGCAGTCGGCGGACGGCACGGCGTCCGTGCCCGACCGGTTCCCCGCCGTCGAGGACGCCCGTGAGGCCTGGCTCGCGGCGCTGCGCGACCGGGGGATCCGGCCGTTCCTCCTCCGGGAGCTCGCCGAGGCGGCGTCAGCACCGGGTCCGGGCGAGGGCCGCGGCTCCCGTTTCAGCTCACCGGCGTACGCGGGGCCCGACTTCTCCGGTCCGGGGTTCGAGGGCTCAGCGCCGCCCGCGCCCCGGCCGCCCGCGCCCCGGCCGCCCCGACCAGAGCGGCCATGACCCGGGTATCCTCGCCCATCTCCGGGTGCCACTGCACCCCGAGCACCAGGCTCCCGTGCCCGGGGAGTTCCAGGGCCTCCACGGTCCCGTCGGGTGCGTGGGCGGAGGCCACCAGGCCGCCGCCGAGCCGGTCGACCGCCTGGTGGTGGTAGGCGGGCACCACGGCGGTCTCCGGCACGGCGTCCGCGTACGCGGTGCCGGGCACGGGGGTCACCGGGTGGCTGCCGAAGACGCCGGGGCCGCCGGTGTGGTCGTCCAGGTGCTGGTGCAGGGTGCCGCCGAGGGCGACGTTCAGCAGCTGCATGCCCCGGCAGATGCCGAGCAGCGGGACCTCCCGTTCGATCGCGGCCCGGATCAACGCCAGCTCCCAGGCGTCGCGTTCGCGGGCCGGGGGGCCGGTACGGGGATCGGCGACCGCGCCGTAGCGCGCCGGTTCGACGTCCGCTCCCCCGGCGATCACCAGCCCGTCGAGGGCGGCGACGGTGTCCCGGGCCGCGTCCCGCGCGTCGTCGGGCGGCAGCAGCACGGCGAGCCCACCCGCCGCCCGGACGAGGCGGGGATAGCCGGCGGGCAGCAGCACCGCGGGCATCTCCCACACTCCCCAGCGGGCCGGGTCCTGGTAGGTGCTGATGCCGATGACGGGCCGGGACATGGAACGTGCTCCTCGTTGGATCGGTGGGGGCCGGACGGAAGGGGCGCGGGGCTCAGTCGCGGGCGAGTTCGGCCTCGGCCGCCGCCAGTGCGGCGAACTCCTCCTCCGGGGCCCCCGCGACCAGCCGGTGACGGCTGTAGAAGGCGAAGTAGGCCAGCGCCACCGCGTACACGCCCAGCGCGATGAACGCCGCGTCGCGGTCCACCAGGAAGGTCGCCACCAGCGCCGAGCATGCCAGAACGAAGGCCACGGACGAGGTGAGCGCGCCGCCGGGGGTGCGGTAAGGGCGCGGCAGCTCCGGTTCGCGGCGGCGCAGCACCAGGTGGGAGAGGGCCATGAGGGCGTAGCTGATCGTGGCGCCGAAGACGGCGACGTTCAGCATCCGGCCGCCGTTGCCGCTCCAGGCTGCGAGCGCGAACCCGATGATTCCGGGGATCAGCAGGCCGAGGTAGGGGGACTTGCGGCGGTTGGTCAACGAGAGGAAGCGCGGCAGATAGCCGGCCCGGGAGAGGGCGAACAGCTGGCGGGATCCGGCGAAGATCAGGGAGAAGAAGGAGGCCACCAGTCCGGCGAGGCCCGCGTAGTTCACGAAGCGGCTCAGGGCGGTCGGCTCACCGGTTCCCTGCAGGGCCACCACGAGCGGGTTCCCGGCCTCCTTGATGGCGTCGGCCCCCTGGGCGCCGGTGGCGGAGATGAAGGTGATGACGGCCAGGAAGACCAGCACGGCGAGGGAGATGGCCATGGCCTTCGGCATCGAGCGGACCGGGTCCTTGGCCTCCTCGGCAGCGAGCGGAACGCCCTCCACACCGAGGAAGAACCACATGCCGAAGGGGAAGGCCGCCCAGATCCCGAGGAGTCCGAACGGCAGCCAGGAGGAGGAGCCGAAGGCGGAGGTGTCCGCCGGGATGTCGTTGAGGCGGCCCGCGTCGAACTCGGTGAACGCGCCGATGGCGAAGATCAGCAGCGCGGCCACCGCGATGGCGGTCACCACCAGGCTGAAGCGGAGCGCCTCGCCGACTCCCCAGAGGTGGATGCCGATGAAGATCGCGAAGCAGGCGAGGTAGACGGGCCAGCCGGAGGTGAGGCCGAAGAGGCCGAGCGATTCGACGTAGTCGCCGATGAACAGCGCGATCGCGGTGGGCGCGAGGATGTACTCGATGAGGATGGCCGTGCCGGTGAGGAAGCCGCCCCAGGTGCCGAGCGCCCGCCGGGCGAAGCCGTAGCCGCCGCCCGCCGTGGGCAGGATGGCGGAGAGTTCGGCCAGCGCGAAGACCAGACACGCGTACATGACGCCCATCAGGACCATGGCGACGGCGAGTCCGCCGAAGCCGCCCTTGGACAGGCCGATGTTCCAGCCGGAGAAATCGCCGGAGACGACGTAGGCGACGCCGAGCCCGGTCAGCAGGAGCCAGCCCGCACTGCCCCGGCGCAGGGTCCTGCGGTGCAGATACGCGTCCGTGCCGGACGCCCCCGGGCTCGCGTCACCGGGTGGGCCGGCGGGTGTTTCGGTTCCCTGAGCCATGAGGCGCTCCAGATGGGTGTCGACGTCATCGTGGGAACTGCTTCGATCAAAGGTCCGTCGGCACACCTTTGTGGAACGCGGGGGGAATCGCAAGGGGCGTGGCGTTGAAGAGCGGTTACGGATGCGGAGCGTCGTTGCGGATTCGCCTCCGCGCCGGACACCCGCCGGGGGACGCCCTGTCGATCAGGCCTGCTCAGGCGAGGAAGCCGCGCAGCAGGGCCGCCGTGCCGCCGCAGTGCTCGCGCATCATCTCGCGGGCCGCGTCCGCGTCCCGGTCGAGCACCGCCTCGACGACGGCCGCGTGCTGCTGCTGGGAGTGCTCCAGGTTGCGCACCAGCAGCGGGATGCAGTCGAGCAGTTCGTTGAGGGTGGCCCGGACCGCGGCGTACTGCGCGGCGAGCGTGCGGGAGCCGGAGAGTTCGGCGAGCGTGAGGTGGAGCAGGGTGTCCTGGCGGCGGTAGTCCTCCAGCCTGGCGCCCCGCGTCGCGTCGAGCGCGGCCCGCAGCCTGGCCGCGCCGTCCGCCGGGAGCCCTTCGGCGCACAGGTCCGCCGCTCCGGCCTCCAGCACCTCGCGGAAGCGCAGGGTGTCCTCCACGTCGACGGCGGCGATGCGGCGGCGCAGCTCGCCGTCGGGGGCCGCGGTGCGCGGCAGGACGAACGTTCCTCCGTAGCGGCCCCGGCGGCTCTCGACCATGTTCTGGTCCTGGAGCACCTTGAGGACCTCGCGCAGCGTCACCCGGCTGATCCTCAGGTGCTGGGACAACTCGCGTTCGGAGGGCAGCCGTTCGCCCGGCGGAACCAGCCCCAGGCGCAGCAGCTGGAGGAGCTGCTCCAGCGTCTCCTCGAAGCCGTTGCCCGCGCGGACGGGCCGCAGCACGGAGACCGGCCGGCCGGTCACGGTGTGGCTCCCGTCCCCGGCGGCGTCGACCGCCGCCATCACCTCTGTCGCGGCCACCGCCCCTACCGCCGGACGGGTGTCGTCCACTCGTCTCCTCGTGGCCACTGGCCGATCCCCTTCCCAAGTAATGGTTCCCTGTCATACCTTAAGCCTCCCGGTTCACCCAAGGAGGAATCCCGTGGCAGACCGCACACCCCCGCTCGGCGTCGACGAGCTCCGCGCACGGGTCGCCGACGGGTCGGTGGACACCGTGGTGCTGGCCTTCCCGGACATGCAGGGCCGGCTCCAGGGGAAGCGGTTCGCGGCCGGGTTCTTCCTGGACGAGGTCCTGGAGCACGGCACCGAGGGCTGCAACTACCTCCTGGCTGTGGACACCGAGATGCGGACCGTCGACGGCTACGCGATGTCGTCGTGGGAGAACGGCTACGGCGACTTCGGCATGGTCCCCGACCCCGCCACCCTGCGCCCCGTCCCCTGGCACGAGGGGACCGCCCTGCTGATCGCGGATCTCGCCTGGCACGACGGCAGTCCGGTGGTGGCGGCCCCGCGTCAGATCCTGCGCCGCCAGCTCGACCGGCTGGCGGAGCTCGGATACACGGCGCAGGTCGGCACGGAGCTGGAGTTCATCGTCTTCCGGGACACTTACGAGGAGGCCTGGGACCGCGACTACCGCGGGCTGACCCCGGCCAACCAGTACAACATCGACTACTCGATCCTCGGCACCGGCCGCATCGAGCCGCTGCTGCGCCGGATCCGCAACGAGATGCAGGAGGCCGGGCTGACCGTCGAGTCCGCCAAGGGCGAGTGCAATCCGGGCCAGCACGAGATCGTCTTCCGCTACGACGAGGCGCTCACCACCTGCGACCAGCACGCCGTCTACAAGACGGGCGCCAAGGAGATCGCGGCCCAGGAGGGCGTCTCGCTGACGTTCATGGCCAAGTACGACGAGCGCGAGGGCAACTCCTGCCACATCCATCTCTCGCTGACCGACGCGGACGGCGCGAACATGATGGCGGGCGAGGGCGCGGGCGGCATGTCCGAGCTGATGCGGCACTTCCTGGCCGGCCAGCTCGCCGCCCTTCGGGACTTCTCCCTCCTCTACGCGCCCACCATCAACTCCTACAAACGCTTCCAGCCCGGCTCCTTCGCCCCCACCGCCGTCACCTGGGGGGTCGACAACCGCACCTGCGCCCTGCGGGTCGTCGGCCACGGGCGCTCGACGCGCTTCGAGAACCGGCTGCCCGGCGGCGACGTCAACCCGCATCTGGCCGTCGCCGGTATGGTCGCCGCCGGACTGTACGGGGTCGAGCACCGGCTGGAGCTGCCCGAGGCCTGTACGGGCAACGCCTACACCGGGGACTACGACCGGGTGCCGACAACCCTGCGCGAGGCCGCCGAGCTGTGGGAGGCCAGCCCCATCGCCAAGGAGGCGTTCGGCGAGGAGGTCGTCGCCCACTACCTGAACATGGCCCGCGTCGAACTGACCGCGTACGACTCCGCGGTGACCGACTGGGAGCTGCGCCGCTCCTTCGAACGCCTCTGACCGCCAGAACACCTTCACCACCACCAGCTTCCGTGATCGGGGTTCGTACGTGTCACAGCCCACCCTGGACGTCCTCGACCCGGCGACCGCCGAGGTCGTCGCCACCGTCCCCGCCGCCTCCGCCGCCGATGTGGACGCCGCCGTCACCCGTGCCGCCGCCCAGCGGCGCTGGGCGGCCGCCGCGCCCGCCGACCGGGCGCGGCTGCTGCGCCGCTTCGCCGTCGTCGTCGACGAACACATCGAGGAACTGGCGCGGTTGGAGGTCCGCGAGGCCGGGCACACCATCGGCAACGCCCGGTGGGAGGCCGGCAACGTACGCGATCTCCTCGACTACAGCGCGGGCGGCGCCGAACGGCTCCTGGGCCGGCAGATCCCGGTGGCGGGCGGCATCGACTTCACGGTCCTGGAGCCGCTGGGCGTCGTCGGAGTCATCGCCCCGTGGAACTTCCCGATGCCGATCGCCGCCTGGGGTCTCGCCCCGGCCCTCGCGGCGGGCAATGCCGTCCTCCTCAAGCCCGCCGAGACGACGCCGCTGACCGCTCTCCGGCTGGCCGAACTCGCCCTGGAGGCCGGGCTTCCCGAAGGTCTCTTCCAGGTGCTTCCCGGCGAGGGGCCGGTGGCCGGGAGCGCCCTGGTCGAGCACCCCGGCGTCGCGAAGATCGTGTTCACCGGCTCCACCCGGACCGGCAAGCACATCATGGCCCGCTGCGCGGAGCGCGTGAAGCGGCTCACCCTGGAGCTGGGCGGCAAGAGCCCCAACGTCGTCTTCGCCGACGCCGATGTGGAGGCCGCCGCGGCGGCCGCGCCGATGTCCTTCCTGGACAACGCCGGTCAGGACTGCTGCGCCCGGACCCGGATCCTGGTCGAGCGGTCCGTGTACGACCGCTTCCTCGCTTCCCTCGTCCCGGCCGTGTCCGCCATCGTGGTGGGCGACCCGGCCGACGAGAAGACCCAGATGGGGCCCCTGATCTCGGCCGTCCAGCGGGACCGGGTCCGGGAGCTCGTCGACGGCGGCCGGGGAGCCGACGGCGGCCGGGCCATCCTCGGAACGGCCCCCGAGGGTCCAGGGTTCTGGTACCCGCCGACCGTCCTCACCGGGGTCTCGCCCGAGGCGCCGGTGGCGGTCGAGGAGGTCTTCGGGCCCGTCGCCGTGGTCCTGCCGTTCGAGGACGAACAGGACGCGCTGCGCCTCGCCAACGCCACCGACTACGGGCTCGCCGGCTCGGTCTGGACCCGGGACGTCGGCCGCGCGCTGCGAGTGAGCCAGGGGCTGCGGGCGGGCAACCTCTCCGTCAACTCGCACTCCGGCGTGCGCTATTCGACCCCCTTCGGCGGCTACAAGCAGTCGGGTCTTGGCCGCGAGCTCGGCCCGGACGCACTGGCCGCCTTCACCGAGACCAAGAACGTCTTCATCAGCACGGAGGCCTGAGCACCATGACCGACACTTCTTCCGTCTGCCGCCGCCTGGTCGGCCGCACCGCCGTCGTCACCGGAGCCGGCAGCGGCATCGGCCTGGCCACCGTCCGGCGGCTGGCCGCCGAGGGCGCGCACGTCGTCTGCGCCGATATCGACGAGGAGAGCGGCAAGGCCGCCGCCGAGGCGGCGGGCGGACTCTTCGTACGTACCGACGTCACCGACGCCGACCAGGTGAACGCCCTCTTCACGGCCGCGTTCGACACCTACGGCTCGGTCGACATCGCGTTCAACAACGCGGGGATCTCCCCGCCGGACGACGACTCCATCCTGGACACCGGCCTGGAGGCCTGGCGGCGGGTGCAGGAGGTCAACCTGACCTCCGTGTACCTCTGCTGCAAGGCGGCGATCCCCTATATGCGCGAGCAGGGCAAGGGCTCCATCATCAACACGGCCTCCTTCGTGGCCCGGATGGGCGCGGCCACCTCGCAGATCTCGTACACCGCGTCCAAGGGCGGGGTCCTGGCGATGTCGCGCGAGCTGGGGGTGCAGTTCGCACGCGACGGGATCCGGGTCAACGCCTTGTGCCCCGGCCCGGTCAACACCCCGCTGCTCCAGGAACTGTTCGCCAAGGACCCGGAGCGGGCCGCCCGGCGTCTGGTGCACATCCCGGTCGGCCGGTTCGCCGAGCCGACCGAGATCGCCGCCGCCGTCGCGTTCCTCGCGAGCGACGACTCCTCGTTCGTGAACGCCACGGACTTCCTGGTCGACGGCGGGATCGCCGGGGCGTACGTCACCCCGGTCTGATCCGGAGAGTGCCGGCCATCCCGGCGGTCTGCCGACGGCACCGACGGCCGGACGTTCGCGGACGTCCGACCGCCCGGTCGCGGTCCCCGGTCGCGGTTCAGCCCGCGGTGGCGGCCGGATCACCCCGGAGACGCCGGGCGCGGAGCACCAGGAGCATCTCGAAGCGCTGGTCCGGTTCGTCGATGGCGTCACCCCACAGCTCGCGGATCTGCCGCAGCCGGTAGCGGGCCGTCTGGGGGTGGATGCCGAGGCGGGTGGCCACCTCCGGGGCGCCGCCGGGGGTCTCGATCCAGGCGAGCAGGGTCTCGGCCAGGCGCCGGGCCTGGGTCGGGCTGAGGCCCTCCAGCGGGGCGAGGCAGTGGCGGGCCGACGCGTCGATCAGCTCCTGGGCGGGAAGCAGCAGCAGTTCCTCCGTCCGCTCGGTGCAGTACAGCACCTCGCCCTGCGGCAGCAGACCCTTCTTGATCAGCTGGACCGCGGTCTCCGCCCAGCGGAGCGAGGTCGCCGCGGCCGCCAGCGGGACCGCCGGGCCGATCGCCCCGGACCAGCCGGCCGTGGCGCGCCGCAGGATCTCCGCACGGCCCGCCGTGTCCGGGTCCGGGATGACGATGCGCGGCTGCTCGCTCTCCATCTCCAGCAGAATGCCCTGCCCGACCGCCGGGGCCACGGCCTCGCGGGCCGGGCGCATGAGCACACCCACGGCGATCGTCTCCGGGAGCTCCCAGCCGATGCGGGCGGCCCGCTCGGACAGGGCCACCGACACATCGCCCCGGTGTTCCACCAGGAGGAGCTCGATCAGCTGGCGCTGGAGGCGGAGCCGTTCGCTGGCGCGCCGGGCCGCCGCCTCGGCGTAGCCCCGTACCGACTGTTCCACGAGCCCGTCCAGATACTCGAATCCCGATTCGGCCAGCTCGTACATGGCGGGCGCGGGAATGTCGGCCTGCTGGCCGATCTCGGCGAGCCTCCGCCAGGTGAGCCGGACCCCGAGGCGGTAGATGGCCTGGAGCGCGTCGAGGCTGCGGCCCTCGAGCCCCTCGCCGCGCCCGAACTCCTGGAACATCTCCGGCGGCACCCGGGGGTGGGCGCCGGCGGTGAGGTTGTGGACGAAGCCTTCGATGGCGCGGCGGATGCCGACGAGGGCCAGCGGCTCCCCGGACTCGTCCTCGACCAGCTCCAGATAGGGATATTCCTGACGAATCTGGAACAGGATGGACTGAGCGAGCTCGGGGGCCTCGGACCGGGCGATCGCCTCGAAACGGTCGAGCTTCGACCGGGGGACGTCCTGCCAGGCCGGGCGGGTCACGGAACCGCCGGGGCGGTGTCATAGCTGATCAGGGGCGTATTGGGCTGGTCGGGAGTGGCGTCGAGCAGTGCCACGACACCGACCGCCGCACCAACGGCGAGTGTGGCGGCCACCAGAACGGTGACAGCGGCGGCGATGAGTCTGCGCATGGTTTGGGTCAGCTCCTTGCTGGAGGCGATCCCCACCCCGTCAGCCGGGCCCCTCCGGCTGGGACACAGTGTCGACAGCACATTGACATTCCGTCAAGGGCTTGCTTACTGTTCACGCCAATCAAGGGCTGACCGGCCCGGGCCCGTGCACCTCCGCGAAGAGATTCGACCCAGGAGTGCCCGGATGCGCCACAACGCTTCACCCCTGTCGCTTGTCCTGCTGGGGGCAGGGGTTTTCCTGCTCGTCCTCGCGCCACTGCTCGTCTGGTACGTCCAGCCGCATGCCAAGCGCACCCCCATCGACATCGACACCACCACCGTCTTCACCGGGACGGGCAGCTATTTCGACACGTCCGAGGTGGAGACGGTCGAGGGCAGAACGATCACGATCACGCGGCAGGTGCGCGGGGACGTGGCCGACAGCGAGAAGAGCGGCAACGCCGTGTGGGACGTCTCCACCTCGGTCGACCACCAGGACACCCTGCCCGCCTCGGACCCCCGTGACGCGCTCCAGTGGACGCTGGAGCGCTGGGTGACCGACCGGGTCACGAACGAACCGGTCCACTGCTGCGAGGAATCCCCGACGTTCGACGGGGAGGCCTATCTGAAGTTCCCCTTCGACGTCGAGAAGCGTTCCTACCGCTGGTGGGACAGCACGCTCGGCGGGGTCGTGCGGCTCTCCTACGCCGGTGAGCAGGAGGTGCAGGGCTACTCCGGCCTGCTCTTCAAGGGCGAGGTCGAGCCCACCAGGACCGGGGTGCGCCAGGTGCCCGGCGTGCTCGTGGGGAAGAAGAAGATCCCCCAGGTGCTGGCCGAGGAGTGGTATTCCAACAGCGGCATCGAGCTGGTGGTGGACAAGCGCACCGGCCGGATCATGAACGCGGCGATCGGCCCGAGGAAGACGCTGCGCGCCCCGGGCTCCGAGAAGGACGCCGTGGTGCTCCTGGAGAGCAAGCGGGTGGAGTTCACCGAGGAGACCCAGCTCAAGCAGGTCGAGCTGGCGTCGGCGGACAGCGACCGGCTGGCGACGCTCGGCACGACCGCGCCGGCCGGGGCCGCGGGGCTGGGCGGTGTGCTCGCGCTGGCGGGCGTCGTGCTCGTCGTCCGGGGCCGCCGGACGGAGCCGGAAGCACCGAATACTCACATGATGACGATTCCGCACACCTGAGTTACCGGCAAGTTGTTGCACCGGTGAGTAGCCGGGCGCGTACCCGTGGCGAAAACTGTCTATCCCCACCAGAGCACGGCCCCCCGGTCTCGTCCCGTCCGTCCTTCTCCCCTTCACTTCCTCATCACGCTCATCACGCTCATCACCCTCTTCCCGATCCCTCGCCCCGCAGCCGGATCCTCCGGCCCGGTGCGCCCCTGTCCCGGCCCCCCGGTACGTCCCCCGCTCCAAGCGGCCCTCGCCCAGAGGGCCGCTCCCCCCAGTCCCCGCCCCCCGAGCCGAGTTGGAGCACCCATGCCCCAGCACGTCCCTCCCCCACTGCTTGACGCCGTCGCGCGTCCGGGTCAGGGCCCGGCGCCCGTCACGGTCCCCGCAACCCCGAGACGCATCGTCTTCCTCGCCCACCGCGACCTGGGCAATCCGGCCGCCGGCGGCTCCGAGCTGCTGGTCGACCAGCTCGCCCTGGGTCTCACCGAGCAGGGCCACGACGTCACGCTGCTGTGCGGCGGACCGGCCGCCCGCCGGCCCTACCGGGTCGTCTCGGCAGGCTCCGCGCTGGGGCACTACGTCGGCGCGCGGTCCGCGTTCACCCGGCGGATCGGCACGTGCGACCTGCTCGTCGAGGTCTGCAACGGCATGCCGTACCTGGCCCCGCTGTGGCACCGCGGACCCACGGTCTGCCTGGTCAACCACGTGCACACCGACCTGTGGGACATGCGCTTCCCGACGCCGGTGGCCCGTGCCGGGCGCAAGCTCGAACACTGGGCCCTGTCCCGGGCCTACCGCGACCACCTGATGATCGCGGTGTCCCCGTCCACGGCGGGCGCGCTGCGCGAACTGGGCGTGCCCGACCGGCGGATCCGGGTGGTGCACAACGGCGTCCAGGAGCCGAGCCCGCAGGGCAAGCGGTCCGCCACACCGCTGTTCGTGGCGCTGGGCCGGCTCGTCGACTACAAGCGCATCGATCTGCTGCTCCAGCTCTGGGAGCGGGTCCGGCCGGTCACCGGCGGCCGGCTCGTCATCGTCGGCGACGGCCCCGAGCGGGCCCGGCTGGAACGACTCGCGGGTCCCGGTGTGGAGTTCACCGGTCATGTGACCGAAGCGGAGAAGCACCGGCTGCTCTGCGCCGCGTGGATGCTGCTGCACCCGGCCGCCGTAGAAGGGTGGGGTCTCGTCGTCACGGAGGCCGCGGCCCGGTCCACCCCGACCCTGGGCTTCGACGTGCCGGGGCTGCGCGACTCCGTCGAGGACGGTGTCACCGGGATCCTCGCCCCGGGCGCCTCCTCCTTCGCCGCCTCCTGGTGCGCGCTCGCGCTGGACGACGAGCGGCGCGAGACAATGGGCAGGGCCGCCCGGGAACGGGCCGCCGACTACCGGTGGACCGCCAGTGTGCGCCGGTTCGCCGCGGTCGCCGCCGAGGCGGCCGCCGGCGCCGGGGCCGTGAGCGGCCCGAGCGCCCCGGTGATCGGCGCGAGCGCGTGAAGGACCCCTCGTTCCGGCGGTCGGCCGCCCTGTTCCGCGCCTTCCTGCGCGAACAGGGCGACCCCGCCACGGCGTACACCCTGCTGGCCCGTGACGCGGCCGACCAGGTCGAGCGGCACGGTCCGCTCCGCGACAAGGTCGTCGTGGACATCGGCGGCGGCGACGGCTACTTCACCCGCGAGTTCCGGCGGCGCGGTGCGCACAGCTACCTCTTCGAACCGGATCCGGCGGAGATCGGCCCCGGGCAGCGCGCGGACACCGTCGTCGCCGACGGCTATCTGCTGCCGCTCGCCGACGGCGCGGCCGACGTCTGCTTCTCCTCCAACGTGCTGGAGCACGTCGCCGATCCGCACACCTTCCTCAGCGAGATGGCGCGGGTGACCCGCCCCGGCGGCCTCATCTACGTCTCGTACACCAACTGGCTCTCCCCCTGGGGCGGCCATGAGTGGGCGCCCTGGCACTACCTCGGCGCCGAACGTGCCCGGAGCCGCTACGAGCGGCGCACCGGCGGCCCGGCCAAGCACCGGCTCGGCGAGAACCTCTTCAAGATCGGCGTCGGGGAGACCCTGAGCCACGTCCGGAGCCGCTCCGACGTGACCGTCGTCTCAGCACGCTCGCGCTACTGGCCCGTCCTTCCCCAGCTCGTGCCGCGCATCCCCGTACTGCGGGAATTCGCCACCTGGAACCTCCTCCTCATCCTCCGGCGGTGTTCATGACCAGCGCTGTCCACCCACCCCGGTCCACGGCTCCGGAGGGCGCGGGTCCCGCGCCCTCCGGCCCCGCCGACGGACCGCCCACGCCCCGCTCACGGCGCTGGCTGCTGGGCTTCTGGGCCGCCGTGTTCGCGGCGTTCCTCGCGGTGTCGCCCGGCCGGATGACGTTCGACACCAAGCTCGGCGTCGTCGCCGATCCCTGGCGCTTCCTGGGCGACCTGGGCGAGCTGTGGCACAGCCGGGCCGGGTTCGGCGGGATAGCCGACCAGTACGTGGGCTACGCCATTCCGATGCTGCCGTACTACGGGGCCGCCGACCTGCTGCACGTACCGGTCTGGCTCGCGGAGCGGCTGTGGCTGTCGCTGATCGTGGCGACCGCCTTCTGGGGTGCGCTCCGGCTGGCGGAGCGGCTGGCCGTGGGTTCCCCGGCCAGCCGGCTGCCGGCCGCGGTCGCGTACGCGCTGTGGCCGACGTACACCATCGTCGTGGGCTCGACCTCGGCGGCGGCCCTGCCGGGCGCCCTGCTGCCGTGGGTGCTGCTGCCGCTGACCGACCCGCGGCTCTCGCCGAGGATCGCCGCGGCCCGGTCCGCGCTGCTGATCCCGCTGATGGGCGGCGTCAACGCCGCGTCCACGCTGGCCTCGCTGCTGCCGGTGGGGCTGTATCTGCTGTCCCGTCCCGGCGGGCCGCGCAAGCGCGCCCTGCTGGCGTGGTGGATCCCGGGCGTGATCCTGGCGACCGCCTGGTGGATCGTTCCGCTGCTGCTGCTGGGGATCTACGGCGAGAACTTCATGCCGTACGTGGAGTCCTCGTACACCACCACGACGACGATGTCGGCGACCGAGGTGCTGCGCGGCGGCGGGAACTGGGTCGGCTATCTGAACTTCGGCGAGGCCTGGCTGCCCGCCGGCTGGACCGTCGCCACCGCGACCGTCACCATCCTGGGCTCGGCGCTCGCCGCCGCCCTGGGCCTTGCGGGGCTGGCACGCCGTGATCTGCCCGAGCGCCGCTGGCTGGTGCTGACCGTGCTGAGCGTCGCGCTCATCACGCTCGCCGGCTACGGCGGTGCGCTGGGCGGGCTGTTCCACGGGACCGTGCAGGACTGGCTGGACGGCTGGCTGGTGCCGTTCCGCAACATCTACAAGTTCCAGACGGGGCTGGCGCTGGCGCTGGCCCTGGGCCTCGCGCACCTCACGGCGGTGGCCTCCGTCGCCGCGGCGGCGCGGGGCGGCGGCAGCGCGGTGCGCGCCCGCCGTCTCGTACCGGTGATCGCGGCCGCGCTCGTGCTGCCGGGTCTCGCCTGGCCGTACGTCAACGGCTCGATCCTCCAGACCGGTTCGTTCCAGCAGCTGCCCACGTACTGGGAGACGACCGGGAACTGGCTGAAGAAGAACTCGGCCGACGACCGCGCCCTGGTGGTCCCCGCGACCGCGCACGGCATCTACACCTGGGGTTCCCCGATCGACCAGCCGCTGGACGTGCTGGCGAACTCGCCCTGGGCGCAACGGGATTACGTGCCGTTCGGCACGCCGGGCAACCGGCGCGCGATGGACGCCGTCGAGCAGGCGCTGACCACCGGCGGCGAGGTCCCCGGACTGAGCGAGTACCTCAACCGGGCGGGACTGCACTACGTGGTGGTCCGCAACGACCTCGATCCCGACCAGTTGGGGTACGTCCCCACGGCCACGGTGAAGCGCACCCTGGAGGCGTCCGGGTACCAGCGCGTGACCGGTTTCGGTCCGGTGATGACCGGCGGCCGGATCGCGGCGGACACCCCCGTGCAGGTCGAGGGCCTCTATCCGCGGCAGCGGGCCGTGGAGATCTACGAGCCGCCCACCGGCACGGAGCGTCCGGGGCGGGCGACCACGTCCCCGGTGGCCTCGACGGCCGTCGTGAGCGGCGGGCCCGAGTCCCTGCTGCCGCTGTCGGCGAGCGGCGCGCTGAACGGCCGGCCGGCCGTGCTGGCCGGTGACGCGCACCCGGGTCTGGGACGGCCCTCGCTGTACGCGGCAGGCGACGGGCTGCGGCGCGCCGACACCCGGTTCGGTCTCGTCAACTCCAACACCTCGTACACGTACACCGCCGATGAGCGCAACGCGGTTCAGGCCGCGCAGGATCCGGACCGGAGCCCCCGGCAGATCCTGCCGACCTCCGGCGCGGAGCACCAGACGACGGCCGTGCTGCGCGGAGCCAAGGAGGTCAGCGCCTCGTCGGTGGGGAACTGGCTGTTCCATCTGCCGCAGTACGACCCGGTCAACGCCTTCGACGGCAACCCGGACACCGGGTGGGCGGAAGGGTCCCCGGGCTCTCCCGAGGACGAGTGGGTGCGGATCGACTTCACCACACCGACAGAGCTTCCGGGCTCGCTCCAGGTGACGCCGCTGCCCAGCGCGAACGTGCGGGCCGCACCGACCGTCGTCCGGGTCGAGACCGAGCGGGGCTTCAAGGACAGCCCGCTGAAGACGGACGGATCGGCGCAGCCGGTGGCCGCGCCCGCCGGGCAGGCTTCCTGGCTGAAGGTGACGATCCTGGAGTCCCAGCAGGGGCGTCCCGGGCTCACCGGCGCCGGCTTCACCGACATCGCGATCCCCGGGGTGCAGGTGACCCGGATGCTGGAGCTGCCCTCCGACGCGCCGCGCGAGGGCGCGGACTCCACTCTCTACTCGCTGCGGCGGGGCAGCGACCCCGGCGGTCTGTCGTCGGTGGCGGCCGAGGTCGGCCTGCACCGGCAGTTCACCGCGCAGGAGGCGGGCCCGTACAAGGTGTCCGCGAGCGCGGTGCCGGTGCCCGGCGAGGCCCTGGACAAGCTGCTCTTCGAGCTGACGGGCGAGCGGGACAAGATCGAGGTGAGCGCCGACTCCACGGCACGGCTGGGCACCAGTCTCACTCCGCGCAATCTGACCGACGGTGATCTGACCACGGCGTGGATCGCGGGCGAACGCCCCGTACTGCATCTGTCCTGGCCGGAGAAGAAGGAGGTCGGGGAGATCGTCTTCGCGGCGGCCGGCGGCCTGTCCACCCGCCCCGAGCAGGTGCAGATCAGCTCCCCCGACGGCACCGCGGTGGCCTCCGTGGACGAGAACGGCATGGCCCGCTTCTCGCCCATCAGGACCGACCGGATGGACATCACCATCTCGCGTCAGGCGCCGCTGACCGTCCACAACCCGGTCGCCGACGACCAGTTGCAGTTGCCGGTCGGGCTGAGCGAGATCTATATCCCGGCCCTGGAGGAGTACCGCTCGCCGCAGCCGAAGCCGGACAAGACCTTCAGCCTGGCCTGCGGCAAGGGTCCTGTCCTGTCCGTCGGCGGTACGTTCCTGGAGACCCGGGCCGAGGGCCTGGTGCGGGACCTGACGCAGCGCCGCCCCATCGAGGTCACGCCGTGCACCGAGGGCGGCACGGTGGAGCTGGCCGCCTCGTCCACCACCGTCGAGGCGGGTGACGCGGGACCGCTCGCCATCACGGACGTCACGCTGAGCAACGGAACCTCCGAGGCCGCGGCGGGCACGCCGCGTTCGGTGGACGTCGAGCGGGGCGACGGCGACCGGCGCACGATCGCCGTCGGCGCGGGCGAGGCCTCCTACCTCCAGATCCACGAGAACCACAACAAGGGCTGGAAGGCCACCCTGGACGGCGAGGAGCTGACGCCGCTGCGGATCGACGGCTGGCAGCAAGCCTGGCTGGTCCCGGAGGGCGAGGGCGGCAAGGTCACCCTGGAGTACGAGCCGGCCCGGATCTACCAGGTGGGTCTGATCGGTGCGGGGGTCCTGCTCCTGGTGCTCGTGGGGCTCGCCTTCGTACGCCGTCGGGGGGCCGAGCCGTCCGCGGCCGAGGAGCAGCCCGTCGCGCCCGGTCCGGGGCTGGTCCTGGGCACGGTGGCGCTCACCCTGGTGGGGGTGGTGATCGCGGGGCCGCTCGCCCTGGCGGTGCCGGTCCTCGCCGTCGTCGCCCACTTCCGGCCGAGGCTGCTCGCGCCGGTCGCGTTCGCGGCGATGGCCGCCGCGGGTGTCGTCGCGGCGGTGGGCACCGGGGAGACCACGGCGGCGGGCGAGGGCGCGTTCGGCGCGACGGCCCAGTTCCTGGCGGTGGTCGGCCTGTTCGCCGCGCTGGTCACGGTCGGGCGCGAGCCGCTCGGCAGGCGGGCCGCCGGGGGCCGGGGCACGGCCGCCGCGGACGGCGAGGCGCCCACGGTTCCGGCGCAGGCCGCCGCCGCTTCGGGCCGGACGCTGTCCACCGACCCGAAGCGGCCGCAGGGGACCCCGCCTCCCGCGCCCGGAACCGGGTACGGATCCGGCTCGGGTGAAGGGGGCGGCGGTGACGGCGGTGACGGCCCGACGCGGCAGCTCGGCGGTCAGCAGCAGCAGCCGCCCCGTCCCGGAGGGAGCACCTGATGGCGACCACGCAGCAACCCCGGGCGCGGGGTGGTGCGCCCCGCCCCGGGGCCCCGGCCCGGGTGCCGTTCCCGGTGGTCGACGAGGTGGCCCGGCACTGTGCGCAGGACGCCGAGCCGAACACCGTGCACATCGAGATCCATCTGCCCGGCCGGGTGGACGAGGCGCGGCTGCGCTCCGCGTTCGCCGAGGCGCTCGCCCGGCACCCCCGGGCGCTGATGCGGGAGCGCCCCCGGACCCCGTTCGCCCGGCGCTACGAGTGGGAGCTGACCGGGAGTCCCGACACGGACCCGGTCTCCTTCCCGCCGTCCGCGCCCGGGGCCCTCGACCGGGCCCGGGCGCGGGCGCTGGACGAGGCCCCTCCCCTGACGGCGTCGCCGCCGCTGCGGCTCGCCGTGGTCGAGGAGCCGGGGACCGAGGGGTGCGTTCTGCTCTTCACCGTGCACCACACCGCCCTCGACGGCCCGGCCTGCATGCGGCTGGCGGCGACGGCCGCCGAAGTCTACGGCGCGCACCGCGTCCCGCCGCCCCCCGCACCCGCGCGGCCGGCGTCCGAGCCGCTCGTCGGGGAGTCCCCGGCGGCGGCGCTGGCCCGGCCCGCCCGGATCGCGGCGGGCTCGCCGGGGCCCGCGCCGGTGCCGGGCAACGCCATGCTGCTGGTCGAACTGCCGGTCCCCCGGCGGGAGTCCGGGGCGCCCTACACGGTGAACGACCAGCTGATGGTGGCCACCGCGCTCACGGTGGCCGAGTGGAACCGGGAGCGGGGCGCGCCGGGGGCCGACCGCCAGCCGCTGCGGATCACCATGCCGGTCGACGACCGCACCCGGGGCCCCGAGATGCCGATCGGGAACGGCACCCGGCTGGTGGAGGTCGGGTTCGCCGCGTCCGAACTGGCGCCCGGGGCCGACATCCCCGCACTGCTCCGGGCGACCGCGGAGCGTACCCGGGCGCTCAAGGCGCGCCCCCGTCCCCCGTTGGGCCGTTCCGCCTCCCTGCTGACCGCGCCGCTGCTGCCGGTGGCCGCCCGCGCCGCCCTCACCCGGGGGCTGCGGGTGCTGGCGGGGCCGTGGACCTCGACGACGCTGCTGAGCAACATCGGCCGGGTGCCGTACCCGTTGGACTTCGGGGAGGCGGGCCGGGCCACCGCGGTGTGGTTCTCCGCGCCCGCCCGGATGCCCCGGGGGCTGACGTTCACCACGGCGTCCACGGGTGGCCGGCTGCATCTGGCGCTGCGCTGGTCGCGCACCCTGCTGGGCGACGAGGACGGCGTACGCCTGCGTGAGCTGTTCACCCGTCACCTGGCCTCGACGTCCTCGGAGACCGTATGACCGGCACCACCTCTCCCCCGCCCGGGCTGCGGGACTTCTACGAGAACCCGGCCGTTCCCGTCGCCTCGGGCGACGGGCGCACCCTGCGGCAGGCCCGGCTGCTGGCCGACGCGCTGGGCGCGCCGGGGCAGGTGATCCTCGACATCGGGTGCGGCGACGGCACGGCGGCGGCCACGGCGGCCCCGGTCCTCGCCGGGCACCGGCTGATCGGCGTCGACTGGTCGCAGGACGCGCTGCGCAGGGCCCGCCCCCGGATGGGCCTCGTGGTGCGCGGCGAGCTGGAGCACGGCGGGCTGCCGCTGGCCGACGGGTGCGCGGACGCGGTGCTGTTCAGCGAGATCCTGGAGCACCTGGTCGACCCGGACCAGGCGCTGGACGAGCTGCGGCGGGTCCTGCGGCCCGGCGGCCATCTGATGCTGTCCACCCCGAACCTGGCGGCCTGGTACAACCGGGCGCTGCTGCTCGCCGGGGTGCAGCCGGTGTTCTCGGAGGTCAGTCTGCGCGGGATCCACGGCCGCCCCGGCTCCGAGGTGGTCGGGCATCTGCGGCTGTACACCGCGCGTGCGCTGCGCTCGTTCCTGGCGGCGTCCGGCTTCGACGACGTGAGGATCACGGGCGCCCCCTTCCACGGGGTGCCTCGTCCGCTGCGGCTGCTGGACCGGGCGGCGTGCTCGGTGCCCGGGGCCGCCTCCATCCTGCTGGCCCACGCGCGGCGGAGGTAGCGCGGTGTGGTGGGGTGTCGGCGCGGCGCTGATCGCCAACGCGCTGTACAGCGTGGGGTTCGTGGTGGAGAAGCGGGCCCTCGGCTCGCTTCCCGCGCTCTCGGCGGGCCGGCCGCTGCGGGTGGTCCGGACGCTGCTGACCAGTCCGCTGTGGATCGTCGGCGCGCTGGCGCTGGCGGCCGGGTTCGGGGCCCAGCTGATCGTCTACCGGGCGCTGCCGATCGCGGCGGCGCAGGGCATCTTCGTCTCCGGTCTGGTGCTGCTCCTGCTGTTGTCGTCGGCGGTGCTCGGCGAGGAGTCGACGGGCCGCGAACGCTACGCGCTGGGCGGGGTGCTGGTCGCCCTGCTGATGGTCGTCGCCTCGGTGCGCGAGGGCGAGGACGTGGTGAGCGGAGGCGCGCCGTGGACGCTGGTGCTCCTGGTCTGCGTGCCCGCACTGGGGGCGGGCGTCTGGCTGTACGTACGGGTCGAGAGCCGGGCGGCCAAACGGCACCGGGTCCCGACCAGCGGTATCGGGTACGGGGTGGCGGTGGGCCTGCTCTACGGGGTCAGCTCGCTGGCCATCAAGGGCACGTCCAGCCGCCTGACCGGCACCGGTCTCGGCGAGGCCGCATGGTCGCTGCTGGCGTCCCCGTATCCGTATCTGCTGCTGTTCACGGCGGGGGCCGGTCTGGTGATGTCGCAGACGGCGTTGCAGCGCTGCCGGGCCTCCCTCATCGTGCCGGTGTGCACCACGGTGACCAGCGTGTTCACCGCGGTCCTCGGGACGCTCGCCTTCGGCGAGACGCTGCCCGACGATCCGCTGCTGCTGGCCCTGCGGGTGGGGGGCACGGCGCTCGCCCTCTCCGTCCTGCTGGCCATGCCGCGCCACGATCCGCAGCCCGCCGCCCCGTCCTGACCCCGGATCCGGCACCACCGCCACTCCCAGCACTCCTGCCACTCCCACCATTCCCACCACTCCGACATCCCCGACATCGAGGAGCCACCCGATGAACCCCGACGACCCGCTGCTCGCCCTGCTGGCCTGCCCGCTCGACAAGGGCCCGCTGTCCCTGCTGGCCGAGGAGGAGGCGCTCTACAACCCTCGGCTGCGCCTGAGTTACCCGATCGTGGACGGCATCCCGCAGCTGCTGCCCTCATCGGGCCGGAAGGTCGGGGCGGACGACCACGAGCGCCTGCTCACCCGGCTCAAGGCCTCGGCCACGTGACCACGTTCGCCGCGGCGGTGGCGTCCCGACTGCCCGGGGGCCTCGTCGGCTCGGCCGCCGTCGCCCTGTACCCGCGCTTCGAGCCCGAGCTCCGGCGGCTCGCCGACTTCTGCCCGCCGGACGGTATCGCCGTCGACATCGGTGGCTGGTACGGCCCCTGGTCGCGGCGGCTCGCCGCCCGCTGCGCCGAGGTGGTCACCATCGAGCCCGTGCCGCACCTGGCCGCACACCTGCGCCGGACGCTGCCGTCGAACGCCCGGGTGGTCCAGGGCGCGGCGACCGACCGGGCGGGCACGGCGCGGCTGTGGTTCCCGGAGGGCGACAGCGGCGACCGGGGGGTGTCGTCGCTGGCCCGCCGCGACATCCACGCGCACTCCCTGGAGGTGCCGTCGATCACCGTCGACAGTCTGGGGCTGAGCGGGGTCGGCTTCGTGAAGATGGACGTCGACGGCGGCGAGCGGGCGGCGCTGCTCGGTGCGGCGGAGCTGCTGCGCAAGGACCGCCCGGCCGTGCTCGTCGAGCTGGAGAGCCGGCTGGGCCCGATCGCACCAGCGGTCGACCTGCTGACCGGCCAGGGCTACGCGGGCTGGCTCCTGGCGGGCCGGCGCTGGATCGCGCTCGACGGGTTCGACCTGGTGACCCACCAGGCCCGGACGGAGTACCTGGTGCACCAGGGCCTGCTGCGCCGGGCCTTCGTCCCGCACCGGGAGCGGTACATCAACTCGGTGCTCTTCCTGCCGGACGGACGGACCCCGGGCGCGGCCTGACGGACGCGAGCCCCGCGTATCCTCACCCGGGGGCATGCACGACGGAGGATGGCGTACGTGGCGGGCAGCAACGCAGGGCGGGACCGGGCACGGCCGGACGGTCCCGGGAGCGAACGGGCCGGCGCCCCGGGGCACACATCGCTCAGCGCCCGCGCACGCGACGCGGTCCGGGAGCGCATCGTCGACCGCCGCTACCCGCAGGGCGCCCGCCTCGTGGAGCGCGAGGTCGCCGAGGAACTGCGGATGTCCCGCGTCCCGGTCCGCGAGGCGCTGCGCGCCCTGGTGGGCGAAGGACTCCTGGAGCTGCTGCCGCACAGCGGGGTCCGGGTGCGGCGGATGGAGCGGGCCGACGTGGAGCACCTGTACGAGGTGTGGGAGCCGCTCGCCATACAGGCCTCCCGGCTCGCGGCCCGGCGGGTGGCGCGGTCCGCCCCGGCGGAGCCGCCCGGCGTCACCGCGCTGCGGACCTCCCTCGACCGGGCGGAGCAGGCGGCGTCCGACGACGAGGGCGCGCGCGAGGTGGCGGCCCACACCGCCTTCCACGAGGACATCGTGGCCCTGAGCGGCAACCCGATGCTGGCCCGCACCATGGAGCAGCTCAGCGGACAGCTCCAGCTGCTGTTCGGGATGCGGGAGGAACCGGAGCACATGCGGGCCCAGCACGCGGTCATGTTCCGGTACATCGCGACGGGCGACGAGGAGTCCGCGGCGGCGAGCACGCTGCTGCACGTACGGGACAGCCGGGCCGTGGCTCTGCGTTCTCTGTTCGACGACGCCTAGTTTTGTATACCGATGGAGCTCCCTTACAGGGGGGCTCCTCGCGCATCCGCCCCGCATTCACCTGATACGCCGTAGACCTGCACGTTTTCCGCACGCACACAGAGCGGAATCACTCCTTCCCAGACCGTCGACCATCCTGGTATACAAAGTGCTTCATGTTCGCGCTTCCGCTTGCCGCGGCCGAAGGAGCCTCCCCATGTGCGTCGACAACACCCCGCCCCCCTCCGGCCGGCTGACCCGGCGCGGTGTCCTCGCGGGCGCCGCGGCCCTGGCCGGGACCTCCGCCGTCCTGACCCAGGCCGCTCCCGATGCGTCGGCCGCGTCCCGCGGTTCGTCGGGCCGGGGTTCGTCGGGTCGGGGTTTGTCGGGTCGGGGCGGCGATCTGGTCGTGGACGGCGGCAGGCTGCTCGACCCGCTGACGGGCGAGGTCACCGAGGACGCGGTGGTGGTGATCATCGGGGGCGTCGTCCGGGCGGCCGCGCCCCGGGGCCGCCTCGGGACGCGGCCCCCTTCCGGCGTACCGGTGCTGCGGGCCCACGGGCAGTGGATCCTGCCCGGTCTGGTGGACGCCCATATCCACCTCAGCACGGCCGCCGAGGCGCGCGACGCGGTCCTCAAGGGCGCGACCAGCGCGCGCAGCGGTTCGACCAACTTCTACCAGGACGTCGCCGTACGGGAGTTGGCCCGCCAGGCGCCGGAGCGGGCGCCCCGGCTCCGGGCCGCGGGAATCTTCGTCACCCCGGACCTCGGCGACACGATCCTCGCCGACCCGGACCTCGCGCCGCTCGCCCGGCTGCGCGACGGGGTGCGCTCGACCGAGGCACTGCGCCGGGTGGTCGAGGTCAACCTCGCACGGGGGGCAGACACCATCAAGACCCGGGTGAACGAGCGTGCCGGGCTGCCCGAACAGGATCCGCTCGTCCAGGTCTACGACCACGAGCAGCTGTCCACGATCGTGGCGGCGGCGCGGCGCGGCGGAAAGGGGGTGCTCTGCCACAGCTACAGCGAGAAGGGCTGCCACGACGCGGTCACGGCCGGGGTCCGGTCCCTGGAGCACGGGGCGTTCGTCGGCGAGCGCACTCTGCGCGAAATGCGCCGCAGGGGAACGTACTTCACGCCGACGCTCACCGCCATCGCCGGGCTGGCGGAGTCCACGGACCCGGTCCTGGCGGAACGCGGCCGCACCTATCTCCCCGTCCTGAAGCGGGCGGTGCTCGCGGCGCACGAGCTGGGCGTCCCCCTCGCCGCGGGCACCGACTCCTCGGGCGGAACGGTCGACCCGATCGGCCGCGAGGTGGAGCTGATGCATGCGGCCGGGCTCTCCGCCCTGGACGCGATCCGCACGGCGACCACGGGCGCCGCGAGGCTCCTCGGGTTCGACTCCACGGCCGGCCGCCTGGCGCGGGGCTTCGCGGGTGACGTCCTGGTGGTGGACGGCGACCCGTTGGCCGACCTCGGCGTGCTGAGCCGCCCGGCGCGCGTGGTGCGGGCAGGGTTCCCCGTACCGGCCGTCTGACCGCGCCCGCACGCTCGGCCGCCCGGCAGCTCCCGCGTTCTTCCTTCCCCTTCTGCCGCTCTCCCCGACCCACCTCCGAAGGAGCCACGATGCACGCCGATTCCACCGCCTCCCCCACCGCCGGTCCCTCCCGGCGCTCCGTGCTGGCCGGCGCCGTCGCCCTCGCCGGCACCACCGCCGCCATCAACGCGCCGGGGGCCGAGGCCGCCGCCGCGCCCCGGCCCGGCGGAACGTCGTCGCCCGCCGCCGACCGGATCACGGAGCAGCCGCGCCGCACGGGCGGTCACGCGCGCGCCACGGTGTTCAAGAACGTGCGGCCCTACGGGGCGACGACGCCCGTCGACCTCACCGTCGTCGACGGCGTCATCTCCGCGGAGCCCGCGCCGCGCGGCGCCGAGGTCGTCGACTGCAAGGGGAGGATCGCGCTGCCGACCCTGGTCGACGCACACATCCATCCCGACAAGACGGCTTGGGGCGAGCCCTGGGTGACGCGGAATCCGGCGGGCTCCATCGCCGAGTACACGACCGAGGACGTGAAGCTCTACCACGCGTTGCGGACTCCCCTGAAGGAGCGGGCGGGGCACCTGATGGGCCACGCCGTCACCCAGGGCACCCGCGCGATGCGGGCCCATGTCGACGTCGCTCCCGCCTACGACCTGGCGGGCGTCGAGGGCGTCGGGTCCGCCCGCAGGGCCCTGCGACACGCGCTCGACGTGGAGATCGTCGCGTTTCCGCAGCACGGGGTGATCCGCACGCCGGGCACCGAGGAGCTGCTGGAGGAGGCGGCGCGCACCGGGGCGATCGACCGGGTCGGCGGCATCGACCCGATCGGGTTCGACGAGGCGCTCGACCAACAGCTCGACGTGGTCTTCGGCATCGCCGACCGGCATTCCGTGGGCGTCGACATCCATCTGCACGAGCGGGCCGCGACGGGGCTGGAGTCGCTGCGCGCGATCATCGACCGCACCCGGGCGCTTTCGTTGCAGGGCAAGGTGACCGTCAGCCATGTCTTCTGCGTGCCCGGACTGCCCGAGCGGGAGCTCGACCGGCTGGCGGCGGACCTGGCGGACGCCGGGATCTCCCTGACGACCGTCGCTCCCTCGTCGGACCTGGTGCTGCCGATCGGCCGGCTGCGCGAGCACGGGGTCCACGTGGGCCTCGGCTCGGACGGCGTACGGGACTCGTGGAGTCCGTTCGGCAACGCGGACATGCTGCACCGCTCGCACCTGCTGGCCCAGGTGCAGGACGCGCGCCTCGACGAGGAGCTGGAGGCGGCCTTCCGCTCGGGGGCCGACGGCGGTGCCCGACTCCTGGGGCTGCCGGAGGCGGACCTCAGGCCCGGTTCGCCGGCCGACTTCCTGCTGGTGCGCGGGGAGTGCCTCCCGCAAGTCGTGGTCGACCTGCCGCGGCGCGAGATGGTGGTGCGCGGCGGACGGATCGTCGCCCGGGACGGCGAGCTCGTCGGTCACTGACCGCCCCCCGTCCGGGCTTTCAGCTCGGCTGCGCCTCCTCGGCGTTCCCGCCCTCCGGAGCGGCCTTGCCGCTCCCCCGAACCGGGTCCATGCTGGTGCCATGGGTGACCAGGCCGGCCCCGAGCCGGGGGTGTCCGTCCGGCAGGACCTCCGGTTGCTGGAGGCCGCCGCGGCGCACCGGGACGGCGCCCCGGTGCGGCAGCTGGCCCAGGATGCGGGCCTGCCCGAACCCATCGCCCGGCGCCTCCTGCACGAGCTCACCCGGGACGGCTATCTGCACGAGCTGAACGACGACGCGTTCACCCTCCGTGAGCGCGACTCGCTGCGCCACTCCGCCGTCGACGGCCAGGCCCTGCGGGAGCACATCCGCCCGCTGCTGTCGTCGCTGCGCGACAGTGTGTCCGCCGCCGTCTATCTGACGTTGTACGACGAGGGGGAGATCCGGGTCCTGGAGATCGTCGACAGCCCGCATGCCCCGCGGGTGGACCTGTGGGTGGGCTTCCACGACGCCGGACACGCCACCGCGCTCGGCAAGAGCGTGCTCCGCGAGCTGGACGAGGAGACCCGCGCCAACTACCTCTCCCGGCACTCGCTGGCCGACCTCACCCCCCGCACCATCACCTCCCGCGAGGATCTGCTGCGGCAGCTCGACTCCACTCCCGCGGGCCCGCTCTCACTGGACCGGGGGGAGTACGCGCCGGGCACGACGTGCGCGGCGGCTCCTGTGTACAGCGGTGACCAGGTCGGGGCGATCGGCATCTCGTTCCGGTCGGACCGGATGTACCGGACCACCGAGGTCAGGGCGCGGTTGCTGGAGTCGGCGCTGCGCGTCACACGGCGGCTGACCCTTCCGGGGTTCTGACGGCCCCACGCCGGGCGGGGCCGAGCCGGTGGCGATGCCCGTCCCGGTCGTCCGCGCCGGGCTACTCCGCCATCTCGTACGCCCCCGACAGCGCCTCGACGCGCTCCCAGATCCGCGCCGAACGGGCCGCGTCGACGACGGGACGGCGTACCGCTCCGAGAGCCCAGCGCTGCTGGTCCTCGGTGGCGGAGTCCTTGCCGTGCAGGTCGACGGCGTGTGCCGAGAAGTCGCGTACGAGCACGGCGAACAGTTCGTCGAGCAGCTCCTCGTCCAGGCCGGTCAGGCGGGCCTGCTCCAGGATCAGCTGGCCGTGGACGACGAGCGCGAACAGCTGGCCGACGGCGAGGAGGAGGTCGAGGTCGCGGCTCTGCTCCTCGTCGGGGGCGGCCGTCTCGACGAAGGCGCACAGGGCGTCCGCCTGCTCGCGGAAGCGGACCACGTTCGGCACCTCGGCGTACGCGTCGAACGCGGGGCGCCAGTCGTGGAAGCGTACGGAGCCGAGGCCGCGCGCGGGACCCTGCCGGAAGAGGAACGCGTCGTCGGAGGCGTCCAGGCGCGTCGGGACGGCCGGGAAGCCGACCGGGTCCAGCAGGTGGTTGCGCAGGAACTTCAGGATCAGCGCGAGGTTCACGTGGACCGTGCCCTCCAGCTTCGGCAGGCTCCGGATCTCTACGGCGGCCTGGGCGAAGTAGGTGTCCTTCTCGAAGCCCTTGGCGGCGATGACGTCCCACATGAGGTCGATGACCTTCTCGCCCTCCGTGGTCACCTTCATCTTCGTCATCGGGTTGAAGAGCAGGTAGCGGCGGTCCTCGGGCCCGGCGGAGCGGAAGTAGTCGACGGCGCGGTCGCTGAACAGCTTCATCCCGACGAGCCGGACGTAGGCGTCGGTCAGCTCGCGGCGCACGTGCGGGAAGGCGGTGACGGGGCGGCCGTAGAGGATGCGGTTGCTCGCGTGGGTGACGGCCTCGTACATCGCGTGCTCGCAGATGCCGATGGAGGCGGTGCAGAGGTTGAACTTGCCGACGTTGACGGTGTTGAGCGCGGCGTCGAACGCGGCTCGGCCGGTGTGCAGGATGTCGGCGGGGGCCACCGGGTAGCCGGCGAGGCGGAACTCGCTGACGTACTTGGAGGAGTCGACGACGTTCTTCACCAGGTGGTATGCCTCGTGGCGGCTGTCGGCGGCGAAGAATACGTAACCGTCGGGACCTTCGACGTCCGTGCGCCGGCCGAAGACGGAGACGAGACCGGCGGCGTTGCCGTTGCCGATGTAGTACTTGGAGCCGGAGGCCCGGAAGCCGCCGTCGACCTCGCTGTCCGGCTCCAGCAGCATGTCGGTGGAGTAGATGTCGGCGCCGTGGGTCTTCTCGGAGAGACCAAAGGCGAACACCTCGCCCCGGGAGAGGAGTTGGGCCGCCCGGTCGCGGGCGGCGGCGTTGTCGCTCTGCCAGACCGGGCCGAGGCCGAGGATGGTCACCTGCCAGGCGTACCAGTAGTCCAGACCGTAGAACCCGAAGATCTCGTTGAGTGCGGCGATCCGGGCGGTGTCCCAGCGCTGGTCCGCCTCCGCCCCGTCCACCGCGGCGGAGGCGTGGGTCAGGAAGGTGGCGAACAGCCCCTCCTTCGCGGAGAAGGCGAGGAAGTCGCCCAGCCAGGCGCGGGAGCGGTAGTCCTCGATCAGCCGGCGCTTGCCCCGCTCCTCGAACCAGTCGACGGTGGCGCGCAGCAGCCTGCGGGTCTCCGGGTCGAAGTGCTGGGGGTCGTAGGTACGCGGGTTGAACAGCAAGGACGCGGACTCAGCCATGGCGGTGCCTTCCGGGGAGGGTGGGGGTCGTGGTGGTTACGGAGGTGGCGGCCCGGGCGCCGGTCAGGCGTCCGGCTCCGAGGCCGCGAGCCGGTTGAGGGTGTCGAGTACATCGTCGAGCCAGGCGATCGTCATGCGCTCGTACGCGACGCCGCCGCGCAGCACGACGTGCTGGAGCTCCTGCCCCACGTCCAAGGGCGCGGGGGCGTCGGGCCCGGTGAAGTCGCGCACTTCCCCGGCGAGGTAGTGCGCGAGCCGGTCCCGGTGCACCTGGTGGTGCCGCTCGACCTCGCGGATCAGGGCGGCCGGGTCGTCGAAGGCCGCCCCCCGGATCTTCACCGCGAGGTCGTGCCGGAGGCTCTCCGGTTCGATCGGCTTGTGCAGCCACGCGGCGAGGGCCGCGCGGCCGGGCCCGGTCACGGAGTACTCCTTCTTGTCCGGCCGGCCCTGCTGCTCCACGTCGCGGACGAGGAGCAGGCCGTCGGCCACCATGCGCGCCAGCACGCGGTAGATCTGCTGGTGGGTGGCGGTCCAGAAGTACCCGATGGACCGTTCGAACCGCCGGGCAAGCTCATAGCCGGAGCCGGGCTTCTCCAGCAGGGAGACGAGGATCGCGTGGTCGAGGGCCATACCGAGATCCTTCTATGCAACTCGTTGCATAGACAAGTCGTGGGCCCCCGGTGAGACACGGCTCACCCGGGCTCGGGGCCGGGGCCCGTGCGGGCATCGCGTCGGGAGGACTCGGCCGAGCGTCGGTCGAGGTAGGAGGTCACCGGGGCCGCCGCCACCCCGTGGACCACGACGGAGATCAGGACGGCGAAGACGACGACCGCCCACATCTCCCTCGCGTACGGCCCGAACTCGCCCTCCCCGAGGGCGTAGGCGAGATAGAAGAGCGAGCCGATGCCCCGGATCCCGAAGAAGGCGGCCGCCGCGTGCTCGTTCGGGCGGCCCGGGCCCCGCAGGAGGGCGAGCCGGCCGGCGGCCGGGCGAATGAGGAGGTGCAGCAGCACGCCGACCGCCGCCCCCCTCCAGGTGAGCGCGGCCAGGCCGCCGGAAGCGACGAAAGCGCCCACACCGAAGAGAAGAAGGGCCATCAGCAGGCGTTCGATCTGCTCCACGAACGCGTGCATCACCTGGTGGTAGCCGTGGCTGCGCTCCGACCTGCGCAGGGCACACGCGGTGGCGAACACGGCGAGGAAGCCGTACCCGTGCAGAGCCTCGGCGGCGCCGTAGGACAGGAAGGTCGCCGCCAGCGCCACGAACCCCTCCCCCTGTTCGGCGAGCCGCAGCGATCTGGCGCGGGACCGGAAGAGCACCCGCCCCAGCAGGAGGCCGATGGCGAGGCCCACGGCCACGCCCACGGAGACCCGGACGAGCACGTCGCTCCAGAGCCAGTGCGTCAGCCAGCCCCCGGTCCAGCTCTCCCCGGCGGCGGCCAGGGCGACGGCCGCGAGAACGAACGGGAAGGCGAGGCCGTCGTTGAGTCCGGCCTCGCTCGTCAGCGCGAAGCGGACCTCGTCCTCGTCCTCCTTCTCGGCGGACGGCTCCCCCACGCGCACCTCGGAGGCGAGCACGGGATCCGTCGGCGCGAGGACCGCGGCCACCAGGAGTGCCGCGGACACCGGCCAGCCGAGCAGCGCCCAGACGGCCAGCGCGGTCGCCCCGATCGTCAGCGGCATCGCCAGTCCGAGCAGTCGCCAGGTGGCGGCCCAGGGCCGCCACCCGAAGGGACGGTTGATGGCCAGGCCCGCTCCCATCAGCGAGACGATCACGCAGAGCTCGGTGAGGTGGTGCGCCCAGACGCGGTCGGCGACCGGGTCGACCGCGGGCAGCGGCAGCGGTGTCAGGTAGAGGAGCACTCCGGCGGCGAGGAAGACGATCGGCACGGAGACCGGCAGGCGGGAGAGCAGCCGGGGCAGCGCCGCGGCGAGGAAGGCTCCGATGCCGAGGCAGGCGTACACCGCGCCTTCGGTGGTGATCGACACGTGCGGTGTCACCCTCCTGTCGTGTCGTCAGGCCAGATCGCGGGGAACGGTCTCGTTCCAGGTGCGGGAGAAGACCCGGCGGCCGTCTTCATAGCCGTCCAGGGTGGCGTCGACGATGAACTCGTCCGCGTTCGCGGTCAGGACGGTGCTCGTCTCGACCCGCACATCCCAGCCGGGCCGGGAGAACCGCATGGTCCACTCGGACCGGCCGCTCGGGGAGGTGAAGTCGTCGGCCACGGAGGTGTACCTCTCGCACGCCCGCAGCCCCACCTCGATGCCGTTCTCCTCGTACCGCTGCGTTCCTCGGTCCTTCACGATGTCGAGGGCCGAGTGGTAGTCCACCAGGCTCCTGGAGACGTTCCAGGCCTGCTCGGGTTCGGTCAGCCGGGTGACGGGCGGCGGTCGGCACCCCTCCGGCTCCTCGAAGTCCGCCTGGGGCATGCCGTCCGCCTCCTCGGTGGGGCGTACGGGCAGAACCAGCTCGCCGCCGTCCTCGTGGACGGTGAGCAGGGCGGGCTCCGGCGCCGGCCACACCAGGGGCCAGTACGAGGTCGAGAGGGAGAGCCGGACACGGTGGCCGGGCGGGAACGCCTGCGCGACCCCGTTCAGCGGGATCCGGGCGTGACAGCGGCGGCCGGGTTCCAGCGGCCGGGGGTGCTCGTCGCTCTCGCGGTGGGTGAGGTTCAGTACGCCGTACGTGACGCGGGTGGCGCGGCCGTCCGGTGCGACGTCGGAGATCCTGGCGGTGATCTGGGCGACGGGGGCGGAGGCCGACACCTCCAGGCAGACGGACGGCGAGCCGAGGATCTCCATCCGCTCGGCGAGCGGTTCGGTCTCGAAGACCAGGGAGCCGCCGTCCTCCTCACGCTGGTCGTAGGGCAGGTCGGGGGGCGCGTTGTAGGACGCCCACTTGCCGGCGAACTGGCCGACGGAGAGCGGCGACTGGACCGTACGCGTCCGACCGTTCGGCGGTGGCTCCCGGTCGTCCGCCATCACGATGGCGGAGCCCCGCAGCGGGTACGCCGTTTCCTTGATCCGCGGTGAGGGCCAGGAGGGCTCGGCGACCCAGCGGCCGGGGCGCTCCTCGTACGACGTGGAGGGCGGGACGCTGTCCTGCATCCAGGTCCGGAGCATCGGCCCGTCCATGACCCCGTTGTCGACGCCCTTGAGCCAGTGGTCCCACCACTTGACGACTTCCTGGAGGTAACCGATGGCCGGGCCGGGCTCGCCGAGGTGCGGCAGCTTGTGGGACCAGGGGCCGATCAGCCCCTTGCGGGGGACGTCCACGTTGGCCAGGAGCCGGGTGACGGCGTTGGAGTACCCGTCGGCCCAGCCGCTGGAGGCGAGGACGGGGCACCGCAGCCGGGCGTAGTCCTCGTTGAGCGAGGCGTGCTGCCAGTAGGCGTCGCGGTGCGGGTGGCGGAGCCATTCGAGGACCCAGGGCCGGGCGGCTTCCAGCCGTTCCCGCCACATGTCGCGCCACCGCTCCCCGACCACTTCGGGGTCGGGCGGGCAGGTGGCGTACGCGAACATCGTGCCGGCCTCGGCCAGGTTGTCGGAGAGCATGGCGCCACCGAGGTAGTGCATGTCGTCCGCGTACCGGTTGTCGGTGAACGAGGCGATGACGATGGCCTTCAGGCTCTCGGGCCGCCGGGCCGCCGTCTGGAGGGCGGCGAAGGCGCCCCAGGAGATGCCCATCATGCCGGTCTTCCCGTCGCACCAGGGCTGTGCGGCGACCCAGGCCAGCACCTCTTCGGTGTCGCGCTGCTCCCGCTCCAGGTACTCGTCCAGGAGCACGCCCTCCGACTCGCCCGTCCCCCGCAGGTCCACGCGTACACAGGCGTAGCCGTGGCCCGCGATGTACGGGTGATGGATCGCGTCACGGGTCGAGGTGAGGTCGTTCTTGCGGTAGGGGATGCACTCCACGACCGCGGGGACCGGCTCCCCGTCGGACGAGGCGGGCCGCCAGATCCTGGCCGACAGGCGCACCCCGTCCGTCATGGTGATGGTGACGTGCTTCTCTTCCCCCGTTTCGTACGGGAGTTGCTCGACGTATCGCATACGGACAGCGGCTTCCTTCCTGACGTCGGGTCCGGTGGGGGCGGGTACCCGGGGCGTCACGAAGAATTCCGGCCGCGCCCGCCCGGCTCCGTCTCGTCGAAACTCAGACCGAGGGCTGCGACGCACGCGTCGAACTTGCGGCGCAGGTCGTTCTCGTCGTCGCCGCCGGTGAAGATGTGGGCGACCTCGTAGCTGTAGCTGTCCTGGCCCTTGACCGAGGAGAGTCGCTGGCCCTCGGAGGGGACCATGTCGATGTGGACACCCGGGATCTCCCGCTCGATGGCGGCGATCTCCTCGGCGGTGGGTACCTGGTGGACGCGCCCTTCGCCGAACCAGCGGTAGTACCACTTGGCGGCCACCCTGTAGCGGCCTCCGCCGGGCGGCAGGGCCGGGTCGCCGCCCAGGGCGAGCCGGAACATCCGATGGTGGTTGGGCACACCGTCGACGAACGCGAACAACTCCGCGTGCGACTGGGAGTGCCGGGGGTTGATCTCCAGCAGGCTGATGTCGGCGGTCTTCGGGTCGTAGAAGTACTCGATGCTGAAGGTCGCCGCGTCCATGCCGATCTGTCGCATGGTGCGTTCGCTGACCTCGTGCAGCCGCTGGATCACCGGGGCCGGGAGGGCGCTGGGGTACTGGTGGCGCAGGAACGACGAGGAGTCGGGGTAGTTGATCGAATCGAGCACGCCGTAGACGGTGACCTCGCCCTGGTGCACATATCCCTCGACGGCCACCTGGATACCGGTCATGGCCTCCTCGGCCAGACAGACCTGCCCGCCGACTCCCGCCATCTCCGGCGGCAGTTCCAGAAGATCGAGTACGGCTTCGAAGGGCTTCCCCACCCGGGCTATCCCGCCGCGTATCTCCTTGACCGCCGTCCGGAATTCCGTCATGTCCGAGACGCCGAACGCCAGCTCGGAGGAGTAGGACAGAGCGGGCTTGAGCCACATGGGGAAGGTCACGCCGTCCGGTGGTCGCGGATCGTCGCTCTGCAGATCCACCCGGCCGAAGCGGGGGTGTTCGTCGATGACCTTCTGCTGCTCCAGCCGGCTCCAGTACTTGTGCTCACACTTGACCACGGACTCCAGGCCGGTACTGGTCGTGCCGTACTCCCTGCTCAGCATGGGTACGAGGGTGCTCACGGGGAAGTCCCAGTAGCCGACGATCGCGTCGATGTCCCCCTCATGCGCGTCGAGCACGGCACGTGCGCGGGTCATCAGCTCGTCGACGGTGTGGCTCTCCTCCTGCAACTCCTTGATGCTGAGCAGCGGATGGAGACGGTGGCCGTCGGCGTCCGGAACAGCCTCCAGGGTCCGCAGATTCGCCTCGTCCATTCCGATGACGAAGATGTTCTTGCGGCGATCTCGGGGCACAGGATCTCCTTTCGTACAGGTCGTCCGGGATCTGCGCCGTCTACCCCTGCGCGCGAGTTCAAACGCGCTGCACCGAACAGGGGGCCGAAATGGTCCGCTTCGGTTCGAGAATTCCGCAGCCCCGGGGATTCAGCCCCGGGGCTGGATCCGGCCCTCGGGCGGGACCTCGCCCGTGATGCTGGCGATCAACTCGGCGCAGAGTTCGCGCAGCTTGATGTTGCGATGCTGCGATGCCGTGCGCAGTACGTCGAAGGCCTTCTCCGGGGAGCAGCGTTGCTGGCCGACGACCACGCCGATCGCCTGGTCGATGACGGTGCGCGACCGCAGGGCGGCCTCCAGATCGGCGGCGAACTCCTCGGTGTCCGCGATGCGCTGGGCCAGCGCGATGGCCCCGGTGGCCTGCGCGGTGAGCAGTCTCAGCGCCGTCAGGTCGGCCGTGTCGAACGCGTGCGGGAGGGGCGCGTACAGGTTGAGGGCACCGGCCGTGTGGCTGTGGGGCGCGATGGGCAGGGACAGTGACGACCGGGCACCGCAGACCGCGGCGTAGGCGGGGTAGTCGGCCCAGCGGCTCTCCCGCAGGGTGTCCGGCACACTGACCTCGCGGCCGGTGCGCATCGCCTGGAGGCAGGGGCCGTCGTCCTGCCCGTACTGGGCCTCGTCCAGCTTCGTGGCGCTGGCCCCCACGCTGGAGACGGTGACGGGACGTCCCTTGCGCTCCACCGTGATACCGCAGCCGTCGGCCTCCTCCACCAGGGCGAGGGCGCTGCGGGCGAGTGCGTGCAGGAATTCGTCCAGCGACTTCGTCTCCAGGAGCAGCGCGGTCGTGTCCGGCGCCTCGGCCACGGGCCTGTCAGTCATGATCATCTCGTTCTGGGCGGTGACCCGCCTTCCGAAAGGGCGGGGCAGAGCTGGGCGGCACGGTCCGGGCCGCCGGGACGGGGCAGCCGCCACCTACGCACCGAGGCGCCGAGCGGGCTCCGGGCGTGGGGCGGTGGTGAGGGGGTCAGACGTCGTCGCGGGACGGCCGCCGAGTGGCGGGCGCGCCGGCCGTCGGGACAGCGGCTGTTGGCGGGACGTCTGCGGAGTGGGGCCTCGCCGCGGGTGGCCGGCCGCGGGCCGCCCGTACAGAAGCGTGCGGGGCGCCGAAAGCGCGGGTGGCCGGAGCCGAAAGGGCGGCACGGGCGCGAGGACAGAGGTTCACGGGACACTCCACGGAGGCAGGAAGAATTCTCAAGGGCCGTTTCCTGACCTCCAGCCCTTCATTATGCCCTCTCGCCCGGTGCGGACCGGCCCGGCCTGTCCGTCCGGATCAGCCCGCTCGGGGTCCGCCCCGTCAGCGCTCTCCCGGGTAGCGGGGGCGGGAGGTGTCGGCGTACGGGCCGATCGGCCGCTGCGCGGGCCTGCCGGAAGACGCCGCACTGTGCCGGTCGCCACACTTCCCGTCCGGGGACGCCTCCGACTCCGGCCGGCAGCCCCGGCTGCGTGACATCGCGCCCTGAAGGGTCGGCGCGACCCTCAGTACGCGGTGGAGACCGGCGGCGCTCAGCGCCTCGCGGGCCGTGTCGTACCCGGCCACGACCACCATCGGCACACCGCGCTCCTCGGACCGGCCGCGTACTCGCAGGAGCAGTCCCAGGGCCCGGGGGGTGAGCAGGGGGGTGCGGAGGTGCACGATGAGGGCCCAGGGACCGCAGCACGGCAGCAGGCGGACTATTTCGCGCTCGATCGTCGCCTCGTTGTCGAGGTCGACCACCGCGCCCAGTTCTACGACCAGGTGCGCGGCGTCGAGGTGATAGCTGAGCAGGAACATGAACACTCCAGGGAGGCAGGGCTGAGGGCGCGGCCGCTTCCTGACCTCCGTACGCGCCTGCCCGCTCTGCGGCGACCGACACCTGTTGTGCGCGGCGGTCCGCTGCGACAGGGGCGGTCACGCCCGGCAAGCGGCGCGGCGCGGCGGGTACAGTGCGATGCTGGTCACAGGGTTCAGGCCCGGAAGGGAGCGACCATGAGCGACGACGGAGTGCTCACTCCGAGGCCGCCGGACCTTGTCTCCCTCCTCCTGGAGACCGACACCCTGGACGAATTCCTCGGAGCCCTGGCCCGGGGGGCGCTGGACCTGTCGCCCACGGCCGAGGGCTGCGGAGTCACGCTGGAGCGTGAGAACCGCCCCCTGACCGTGGCGAGCGCGGGCACCAGCGCCCCGCTGCTGGACGAGGCCCAGTACGGGCAGGACGACGGCCCCTGCCTGCAGGCCCTGCGCGAGGGACACGAGGTCCGCGTGGAGGACATGCGCGAGGAGAGCCGGTGGAACGGCTACCCCGCCTTCGCCGTCGCCGCCGGCACCCTGTCGTCGCTGTCGCTGCCGATCGCGGCGCACTCCCACACGGCGGGCGCGCTGAATCTGTACGCGCCCAAGGAGAACGGCTTCGCCGACGCCGACCTCAGCGGGCTGCGCGCGCTCGCCGCCCAGGCGACCGGGGCCGTCGCACTGGCCCAGCGGCTCTCGGACACGCGGACCTTCACCGCCGATCTGGAGGCGGCGCTCCGGTCCCGCACGGTGATCGACCAGGCGGCCGGCATCGTCATGCACCAGCGCCGCTGCACTTCCGAGGAAGCGCTCCAGACCCTGCGCACCGCCTCGCAGCACCGCAACGTCAAGCTCCGCGACCTCTGCGCGCGACTGGTCAGCAGCGTCTCCGGCGGCCCTCCCCCCGGTGGCTCCCGCCTGCGCCCGCGTCCGTGATCCGGCCCCGCGAGGAGCCGCGGGGCAGCGGTACGGCACACGGCATGTTTGACGTTCGCTGCGGGGGTACTCCTCCCTCAGGTATCCGGCGTACGCGGATCTCAGGCGCCGAACGGTTCGGAAAGCAGCCATCGGCGCCGTCCGCCGGCTCCGGAGTCGCCACTCCTGAGGACATCTCCCGGGCGGCGCGACCGTGTGCGTTGTTCCGTGGGATCCGTGCGGGAAACGCGGTGGACGCGCTCCCGGAGAAAGAAGTGCGGGCCCCGGCTGACACACGGCTCTCGGGGCTTCACCCGACATGGGGCTCTCAGGGCTCCAGGGGTGTGCGCAGCACGGACCGCCCCTCACGCCACGCCGCCAGCAGGTGGTCCCCGAGGAGGTCTTCCAGGTGGCCGGTGGCCTCGATGCCCAGGACGACGTCCGCCGCCAGGCCGGGCTCGTCCTCCAGCAGGCCGCCGATCACCTCGTGGCGCACCACCTGTTCGTGGACCGCGTCGGCTTCCACGTGCTCGTCGTAGAACCGCTGGGCGGCGGGGCCCGCGCCCGCGCGGCGCAGCGCCTCGGCCAGTCTCCTCGACCCGGGGGGCGAGGTGATCTCCACGGTGGCGAAGTGCCCGACGAGCGCGCCGCGCAGCCGCCGGTGCAGACCGAAGAGGGACATCAGGTTGACGGTGGCCAGGGCCTGGGCGGGCGCGGCGTCGAGGTAGCGGCCGTACCGCGCGTCGAGGCCGAGGTCGGTCATCAGGTCGGCGAAGAGCTGGGCGTGGATGTCCTCGGCCCGGCCCGCTCCGAATTCGTCGAACTCGATGGCGACCATCGCCGCCTTCGCCCGGCCGTGGAGCCTGGGCACCACCCACAGGTGCGGGTCGGCTTCCTTGAGGTGGTAGAGGGAGCGCACGGCGGCGTACTCGCGCAGTTGCCACAGCTCCCCCTCCCGGCGGAGGTGGTGGCTGACGCTGTGGCCGTCGTCCCTCACGGGTTCCAGCTGGAGCGCGTCGACCGCCTGTGCCACGTCCTTCCCGCCGGGGCCGCTGTCGCGGCGCAGCGCGTCGAGGAAGACGTCCTCGGCCGCCGCGCGCACCGCGAGCAGGGCGGGATCCCATTCCAGGCGCTCGTCCACGCCCGCGAAGCCCCGGTAGTGGAGTTCGTACAGGACGTAGAGGAGCAGCTGGAGGTCGTCCCCGTACGGGTCGGAGCGGCGGACCGCACCGGCTTCGGGCAGAGGGGCTCCGCCGCCCGCCAGCACGGCGAGGACGCTCTCGCTCAGGGGGCCGCGCGCCCGGGGAAGTCCGGGAGGCGCCACGGGGCTCCTGTGGATGGTGATGTCCGGGGTCGTCACGGTCGGGACTCCTCCTCGCCCTCCTGGGGCTGTCGGCCGCCGGGCGGGGCCCCGGCGGGCCCGGCCGGCTTGCGGCGGCGGTGGCTGGTGTCGCACCACGGTTGGGTGCGGCTGCGGCGGCAGGTGCAGATGGCGACGGTGAAGCGGTCGGACCGGGTCGTCGTACCGTCGTCGCCCACGACCTCGACCGGCCCTTCCACGAGGATCGGGCCTTCCCGGTTCACCACCACGCGGCGGGGCGTCTCATTCCTTCCGGGCACGGATCACCACCAGCTCTTCCCTGTCCAGACGGTCCCGCAGCAGTCCCTTGTCCCGCAGCCAGGCGGCCCGGCCTCGGGTGACCGGCCCGAACGGGATCGTCACCCGGTCGGTCACGGTGACGTCCAGTCCGGCCGCGGTAAGCCGGCCGACCGTCTCCTCGGGGCGGCTCAGCCCCGACTGGACCAGCAGGAGCAGCCCGCCGGGGCGCAGCGCGGCGAAGGCGTCGTCACAGATGCGGTCGAGAATCACCCGCCCTTCGGGGCCCGCGTCCCAGGAGCGGCCGGGCCCGTGCCGTGGCACCGATGGGCCGGGGGCCGGAACGTACGGGGGGTTGCTGACGACGGCGTCGAACGTGCGGCCGGGCAGGGCCCCGAGCAGGTCACCCCTGCGTACGGTGACCGGCAGGCGGGCGAGCGCGGTGTTCAGCCGTGCGGACGCGACGGCCCGGCGGCTGATGTCCACGGCGGTGACGCGGGCGCCGAGCCGGGCGGCGTGCAGGGCCAGCGCGCCGCTCCCGGTGCAGAGGTCCAGCAGGTCCGTGCCCGGGCCGATCCCCTCGCGGCGCATGGCCAGGGCGAGGAGAAGTGTGTCGGTCTGTGGCCGGTAGACGCCGGGGAGCCGTACGACCCGGCCCGGCCGCGGAGCTTCCGCGCCCGGCCGCCGGGTCCTGCCGGGCGCGGACGGCGGGGCCTGCCGCGCCACGGGGCCGTCCTCGCCCTCGGGTACCCGAACCTCTGGCCCGTTCAACGGCCGGGACGCCCGTCGGGGCGGGCCTGCCGCTCCTGGCGGCGCGCCTCGGCCTGCCGGCGTCGGCCCTCCTCCTTGCGGTCCTGGTCGTCGAGCGCCTTGCCGTCCGATTCCGTGGCCAGTCCGCGGGCCTTCAGTACCTTGGCCCGCAAGATCCTGCGAACGTCACGCATCGAGTCCTCCTGTGCGGTCGGTGGTGGTTCCACCGTCGATCGGTTCATGTCTCCTCGTCCCCGGCGCGCACCTCAGGGTCGGCTACCTGGGCGTGTCTGTTCCCGGTGGCTCGCGCCGCTGTAGTGGAGTGACCCCGAACGGCCCTGCCAAACATCCGCCGCCCGTCGCACCGGGGACACCGGCCGTGCGCCGGAGGTCCGTCGTAGGCTGCATCCGACGTTCGGACCGGCAGGGCAACGGACGGGCGGACCTACAGGAGGCCGGGGTGGCCGCAGAGACGCCGGCCGACGCGACGGTGGCCGAGGTGATGGCCGCACTGGCCGCGCTGGAGGATCCGAGGGCGCGCGCGGTGAACGAGAAGCACGGCGACGATCACGGGGTGAACCTCGGAAAGCCGCGCGCCCTCGCGAAGCGGCTGAGGACGCGGCAGGCACTCGCGTCGCCGGGCTGCACGCCCCGTTCGCGCCCGTCTGGATCGCCGAGATGGTGCGCCGGCAGGACGCCTCCTGAGGGCACTCCACTCCTTGGCCGACGCCTCCGCGGTCCTCGGGCCCGGGCAGGGTACGTCGCCGGGGCGGAGCATCGGCAACGTCGCCGCCGCCGTCGACCGGATCCGCGGCGGACTCAGCCCCGGCTGACGGCCCGCAGGTCCCGGTGGGGCTCCTGGCGCGGTTCCCGGTGGATGGGGTCCGCGCCTCCGGTCAGGGGCAGGCCCGTGCCGCCCCGCCGGGCCGCCACGATCTCCGCGGCGATGGACAGGGCCGTCTCCTCGGGCGTACGGGCCCCGAGGTCCAGGCCGATGGGCGAACGCAGGCGGTCCAGCTCCCGGTCGCTCAGTCCTGCCTCGCGCAGTCGGCGCATGCGCTCCTCGTGGATGCGGCGCGAGCCCATCGCCCCGACGAACGCGGAGGGCATCCGCAGGGCCTCCGTGAGCAGCGGCACGTCGAACCGGGCCTCGTGCGTCAGCACGCACAGCACCGTGCGCCCGTCGGTGGGGGTGCGCCGGAGATAGCGGTGGGGCCAGTCGACGACGACCTCGTCGGCCTCGGGGAACCGGGCCCGGGTGGCGAAGACGGGACGGGCGTCGCACACCGTCACGTGGTGGCCCAGGAACTTTCCGGCCCGTACCAGCGCCGCCGCGAAGTCCACCGCGCCGAAGACGATCATGCGGGGCGGTGGCACGCTGCTCTCGACGAGCAGGGTGAGCCCGCCGGGGCAGTGCGTCCCGTCCTCGGAGAGGGTGACGGCGCCGGTGCGGCCGACGTCCAGCAGGGCCGAGGCCTCGGCCGCCGCCGTACGGTCCAGCTCCGGGCTCCCGCCGAGCCCGCCCTCGTGACCACCGTCGGCGAGGACGAGCAGCGCCCGTCCCGGGAACCCGTCCGGGCCGCTCACCACCCGGGCGAGGGCGGCCCCCGTGCCGGAGACCGCGGCGGACAGCGCGGTTTTGAGGACCGCGCGTTCCGGCGAGTCGGCGCGGACCGGCGTGACCATGATGTCGATGACCCCGCCGCAGGTCAGCCCGGCAGCGAAGGCGTCCTCGTCGCTGTAGCCGAACTGCTCGCGCACGGTCCGGCCGTCCTGGAGGGCCTGGGCGCACAGTTCGTAGACCGCGCCCTCCACGCAGCCGCCGGAGACGGAGCCGATCGCCGTCCCCTCGCTGTCGACGGCGAGGGCCGCGCCGGGCCCGCGCGGCGCGCTGCCCGCGACGGAGACGACGGTGCCGACGGCGAACTCCCGGCCCTCCGCCATCCATTGGTGCAGCTCACCGGCGATGTCAAGCATCCGCCGCTCCCCCGGCGGGGTCCGGCACCGTCGCCGCGAGGATCCGGTCGGGGCGGATCGGCAGGTCCCGGTGGCGGGCGCCGGTGGCGTGCCAGACCGCGTTGGCGACGGCCGCCGCCGCGCCCACGATGCCGATCTCCCCGATGCCCTTGATGCCGACCGGGTCGTCCGGGTCGTGGTCGTCCACCCAGTGCGCCTCGATGTCCGGGACGTCGGCGTGCGTGGCCACGTGGTAGCCGGCGAGATCGGGGGCGTAGTGACCGCCGCTGTTGCGGTCGCGGACCGCCTCCTCGTGCAGGGCCATGGAGATGCCCCAGGTCATCCCGCCGACGAGCTGGTTGCGGGCCGTGAGCGGATTGACGATGCGGCCGGCGGCGAAGACGCCCAGCATACGGCGCACCCGGACCTCACCGGTGGCGGTGTCGACGGCGACTTCGGCGAACTGCGCCCCGTAGGAGTGCCGTTCCTTCCGCGCGAGGCTCGCGAGCGCTTCGGTGGTGTCGGACCGCACCGTGATCCCTTCCGGGGGGATGCTCGTGGTCACCGCGAGCCGCTCCCGCAGCTCGGCGGCGGCGGCCGTGACCGCCCAGGCCCAGGAGCGGGTGCCCATGGAACCGCCGGCGATCATCGCGGGTCCGAAGTCGCTGTCGCCGATGCGGACCCGGACCCGTCCGGGTGTTGTCTCCAGCGCGTCGGCGGCGATCAGGGTGAGCGCGGTGCGGGCTCCGGTGCCGATGTCGGCGGCGGTGATCCGTACGGTGAACGAGTCGTCCGCCTCCGCCGTGACCAGGGCGGTGGACGGGGCGGCGCCCGCGCCGAAGGAGGCCGCCGCCGTGCCGGTGCCCAGCAGCCAGCGTCCGTCGCGGCGGGTGCCGGGACGCGGATCGCGGTCCGCCCAGCCGAACCTGCGCGCGCCCTCGCGGAAGCATGCGGCCAGATTGCGGCTGCCGAACGGCAGCCCGGAGACGGGGCCCACCTCCGGCTCGTTGCGCAGGCGCAGTTCGATCGGGTCGATACCGGCGCGTACGGCGAGCTCGTCGAGGGCCGCCTCGATGGCGAACGACCCCGGGGCCTCCCCCGGTGCGCGCATCCAGGTCGGGGACGGCACGTCGAGCCGTACGACGTGGTTGCCGGTGCGGTGCGCCTCGGCGTCGTACATCACCCGGGCGACGCCCGCGCTGGGCTCGACGAACTCGTACACCGTCGACGTCTGGTTCAGCGAGAGGTGCTCCAGGGCCAGCAGCCGGCCGTCGGGGGCCGCGCCGAGCCTGATCCGCTGGGTGGTGGGACTGCGGTAGCCGCCCAGGGTGAACGTCTGCCGCCGGGTCAGCACCACGCGCACCGGGCGGCGCAGGGCGGTGGCGGCCATCACGGCGGACACCTGGTGGGCGCGCAGGCCCTTGCTGCCGAAGCCGCCGCCTATGTGCTCGGAGCGGACCCGCACCGAGGAGGCGTCGAGCGAGAACATCATGGCCAGCTCGCTCTGGACCCAGACGGCGCCCTGATTGGAGTCGACGACCTCCAGCCGGCCGCCGTCCCAGTGGGCGGTCGCCGCGTGCGGCTCCATCATGCTGTGCTGCTCTTCGGGGGTGGTGTACCGCGCGTCCACCACATGGGTGGACGCGGCCAGCCGGTCCTCCAGGTCGCCCTTCTCCGTCTCGGCGGGCATGTGGCTCGCGGCGGGGTAGGCGTCCGGGTGGCCGGCGACGAGCGCGGTGTCGTGGGGCTCCCGCTCGTACGTCACCACGAGCGCTTCGGCGGCCTCCCGGGCCTCCTCGGAGGTCTCGGCGACGACGAGCGCGACCGGCCAGCCGGCGAACGGCACCCGGTCGTTCTGGAAGACGGCGCAGGTCGGGTCCGGCGGGGTGCCGAGCATGCCGACGTAGTCGAGGTTCAGGCGCGGGGCGTTGCCGTGGTGCAGCACGGTGAGCACGCCCGGCATGTCGAGGACCGGGGCGGTCTCCACATCGAGGATCCGGCCGCGGGTGACGGTGGACAGCACGAGCCAGCCGTGGGCCAGGTCCGGATGCGGGATCTCGCCAGCGTAGCGGGCCGCGCCGGTGACCTTGTCCCGGCCCTCGACGCGGGTGTGGGCGACGCCGACGGCTCCGCGCACGGTCCGGGGTCCCGGCGTGGTGGTCGTCATCGGGCGTCCCCTTCGGCGAGTTCGGTGAGTACGGAGACCATGAGGTTGCGCATGAGGGTCACCTTGTATCCGTTGTCGGGCAGCGGCCGGGCGGCGGCCAGTTCGGCGTCCGCCGCGGCGGCGAAGGTCGCGCCGTCGGCCGGTGCGCCGGTCAGCACGGCTTCCGCCGCACGGGCGCGCCAGGGCCGGGAGGCGACGGCTCCGAGGGCGAGCCGTGCTTCGCGTACGAGGCCGTCCTCGATGTCGAGCGCCGCGGCGACGGAGCCGATGGCGAAGGCGTACGAGGCGCGTTCGCGCACCTTGCGGTAGCGGGAGTGGGCGGCGACGGGGGCGGCGGGGAGGCTGACGTGGGTGATCAGAGCGCCGGGCGGCAGGGCGGTCTCCCGGTGCGGGGTGTCTTTGACGGGGAGGTAGAAGTCGGTGAACGGCGTCTCGCCGGGCCCGTCGGCGCTCTCGTAGGAGATCACCGCGTCGAACGCCGTCAGCGCCACGCCCATGTCTGAGGGGTGCACGGCCACGCAGTGGTCGGAGGCGCCGAGCACGGCGTGGTTGTGGTGTTCGCCGGCGACGGCGGGGCAACCGCTGCCCGGGACACGCTTGTTGCAGGGCCTCGAGACGTCGGTGAAGTAGCCGCAGCGGGTGCGCTGGAGGAGGTTGCCGCCGACGGTCGCCATGTTGCGCAGCTGCCCGGAGGCTCCGGCCAGCACGGCCTGGGACAACGCCGGGTAGTGGCGGCGGACTTCGGGGTGGGCGGCGAGATCGCTGTTGGTGACGGTCGCTCCGATGCGCAGACCGCCGTCCGCCGCGGGTTCGATCCGGTCCAGGGGGAGTTCACGGATGTCGACGAGGCGGTCGGGGCGCTCCACGCCGGACTTCATCAGGTCGACGAGGTTGGTGCCGCCGCCGAGGTACCGCGCGTCCGGGTCGGCGGCGAGGAGGGCGAGGGCACCGGTGACGTCGTGGGCGCGCTGGTAGTCGAACTCCCTCACGCGGCGGTCTCCTTCGTGGTTGCCGTCCGGTCCTCGGCGTGGGACGCGGCGGCGCGGGCGACGGCCTGGACGATCGAGACGTAGGCGCCGCAGCGGCACAGGTTGCCGCTCATGCGCTCGCGGATCTCGTCGGGCGTCAGCGGTGGCGGTCCCGCCTCGGGTCCCGGGTCGTCGGTGGCGGCGCTCGGCCAGCCGGCCGCGTGTTCCTCGATGACGGCGATGGCCGAGCAGATCTGGCCGGGTGTGCAGTAGCCGCACTGGTAGCCGTCGAGGTCGAGGAAGGCCTGCTGGACGGGGTGCAGTTCGTCGCCCTCGGCCACGCCTTCGATGGTGGTGATCTCGCGTCCCTCGGCCGCCACCGCGAGACTGAGGCAGGAGACGACGCGTCGCCGGTCGACCAGGACGGTGCAGGCGCCGCACTGTCCTTGGTCGCAGCCCTTCTTGGTGCCGGTGAGGTCGAGACGCTCGCGCAGGGCGTCGAGCAGGGTGGTGCGGTGGTCGATGGGCAGGCGGTGCTTCTCGCCGTTGATGTTCAGGGTGATCGCACTGGACGTCGACGAGGTCGCTGGGGCCATAATCAGCCTTCTCTGGTCTCTGGTGACGAGGAACCGGACCGCCGGCCGGGACCGGTCGATCCGGCGAACGGCGTACGCGACCGGCGCTAAGGTGCTCTAACCGGACTGCTGTCCGCTCACGGAAAAAACGTAACGGACAGCTGTCCGGTTAACAAGGACGGGTTTCGGCCACGAACCCGCGAGGAGGATCCGTGTCCCAGCCGAAGAAGGACGCCCCCCTGCGTCTCGACGCGCAGCGCAACCGCGAGCGCATCCTGCGCGTGGCCATGGTCGAGCTGACGCTGTGCGCGGACGCCCCGTTGAGCGCGATCGCCAAGAAGGCGGGTGTCGGGCAGGGCACGTTCTACCGGAACTTCCCGCACCGGGAGGCCCTCGTCCTGGAGGTCTACCGCTACGAGATGCAGCAGGTCGCCGATGCCGCGGACCAGTTGCTCCAGGCACTCCCGCCCGAACGGGCCCTTCGCGAGTGGATGGACCGTCTCGCCCGCTTCGCCCTGACCAAGGCCGGTCTGGCGGACGCGATCCGGCTGGTCACCAGCGCACCGGGCGGACCCGCCAAGCCCGGCCCCACCCCGGTCATGGAAGCGGCCGGGACCCTGCTCCGCGCCTGCGAGGGCGCCGGTGTCGTCCGCCCCGGGGTGACCCCGGACGACTTCTTCCTCGCCATCGCCGGTCTCTGGCAGATCGATCCCCACGAGGACTGGGAGCCGAGGGCCGGCCGGCTGCTGGATTTCGTCATGGACGGACTGCGCGTCGGGGCGCCCGGCCGGTGACCGGACCGCCCGCCGCCGGGTGTCGGCGGGCCGTGTGATGATGCCCCGGACAGCGCTCGGGCCTGGGAGGGGCCGAGTGCAACACACGCGACGGGAGCGGTGAGTTGAGCAAGGGTGGGGCATCCATACCGGACGAGGAGTGGGAGCGTTTCCTGAGGGAGGCCGAGGCCGGGGGCGGGGGAGCGCCCGAGGAGCCGTCGGCCCGGGCCCGGATGGTGGCGCAGCGGCTCCAGGAGGAGTCCGGCCCGCCGGAGGGGTGGCGGACGTACACGCCGGCCCGGCGGCGCAGGGGCAAGGGCTGGGCCGCGCTCGGTCTGGCGGCCGCCGTCGCCGTGGTGGTCGTGGCCGTCGGCCCCTGGGGGATCGGCAGCTGGTTCGACGGCGACGACGGTGCGAGCGCCGCGCCCCTGGCCGCGGAGTCGGAGCGTCCGACCGGTGCGCCCGCGCAGGAGGCCGCGGACCGGCCGCCCACCCTGAACGAGCCGTTCAGGGGATCTCCGGCCGCGCGGTGGAGCGACGGAACGGCGGGCATCCACCTTCCCGAACCACGGGCGACCGGCTGGATGAGCAGGGCGGAGGTCGCGGACGCGCTCGCGAAGACCCGGGACTTCCTCGCCGCGTCCAGCCTCGACCCCGCCGTGCTGCGCGGCGAGCGGCCGACCGAGGCCATCGCTCTGATCAACCCGCACCAGGCGGATGTGCGGGGCTTCCTCGGGAAGGCGCTCCGAGCGCCCGATCGCGAGAACGACCCGCTCCTGCTGTTCAGCCGCTTCCGGTCCTCCGAGGTGCGGCCGGCCGGGGACGTGGTCAAGACCCGCGGCCGGGTCACCTTCCGGGAGGGCGAGCGCGGTGCGGTGCAGGTCTCCACCGACGTCACCTACGTCTACCCGGTCGTGCGCGCCGAGGGGGACAGCGACGAGGTCGCACGCACCATCGTGCGCCGCGAGGTGGTGATGAGCTGGGACGACCCGGCGAAGATCGTGATCGAGCCGGGGACGTTCTCCCTCGTCTCCTACAAGGTGGACACCACCAACGGCGGTTGCGACACCCACACCGGCTATCTGACCCCCGCGTTCCTCGCCGAGCGCACCGACGCCGAAGCGCGCGACGGTGCCGAGGTCGACCCGTACGACCGGAGCACGTCGATGGCGGAGCGTATGCGGGAGGGTGACGAGGAGGGCTGCGGGACCGCCACCCGCTCCTGAGGAGGGACGGCACCGGCAAGGTCACCGTTCTCGTGAACGGCGAGGTCACCAAGACCCTCCGGGTGTCCGGCTCGCCGACACTCCACCGGCTCACCGACGACTGGGACCCGCGCACCGCACGCCTCGAACTCCGCGTGGACGAGGGCCTCCAGGCCTATGCCTTCACCTTCGGGTGAGCGCCCCTGGACCCAGCTCGGCGAACCGGTCGAGCAGCCCGGCCGCCGCGGCCACATCGTCGGTCAGCGGCCGGTCGGCCGGCTCCGCGTCGAGCACCGAGGCCGCGAGTTCGAGGGCCCGGCCGACCGGCAGCTCCGGGTCGAGGCGCAGCTCGCGCTGGCGCAACGCCCTGACGGCAGCGACGAGTTCACAGCCCACGACGAGCCGGAACGCCTGGCACGCCCGCAGGGTCTGCCGTGCCGCCAGCGAAGCGAAGCTCGCCTGCTCCTCGACTCCCCGTGAGAGCACCGCGTGGCCGAGCGAGGCGGGCGCGGAGAAGGCCCGCAGATCGCCGAGCGCAGCCCCGGCCGCGTATTCGAGGATCATCACGCCCGACGACGCCGGCTCGCCGTCCGTGAGGAACGGGCGCAGGCGGGTGAAGCCCGGCTCGTTCAGCGTCGAGAGCCGTGAGGTGGACAGCCGGGCCACCTGGGTCACCGCGAGCCTGAAGTGGTCCAGGGAGAGGGCGAGTTGGGCGAGGTAGAAGCCGCCGTGGTGGTAGGCGGCCATATCGTCGGCCGAGATCAGCGGGTTCTCGGCCGCCGCGTTGATCTCGACCGCGAGGACCTCGTCGAGCGCGTCCGCCGCATCGTGCGCGGGTCCATGGATCTGGGGCACGCAGCGGAAGCCGTACGGGTCCTGGATCCGGCCGAGCGGTGGTGTGGGGCGGTCGGGGGCGCCGAGCAGCAGCCGCATCCGCTCCGCGACCGCGTACGAGCCGGGGTGCCGCCGCGCCTCGTGCACGGGCAGCGCGTAGGCCTCGTAACTCCCGTCGATCGCCATCAGCGACAGGGCCGCCACCACCTGCGTGGCCGCGATCAGGGTGCGCAGCTCGTGCAGGGCGAGGGCGGACTGGCCGAGGGTGAGCGCGTTGCTGCTGATCAGGGCGAGGGCGTCGTTGTTGTCGAGGGGCTGCGGTGCGGGGGCGGTCCCGGCGCCCTGCCAGGGGTGTTCGCCCGCCAGCGCCAGGCCCAGCTGCGCGAGCGCGGCGATGTCGCCGGTGCCGACCGAGCCGAACTCGTTGACCTTCGGGTAGGCGCCCGTCTCCAGGGCCTCGCAGAGCGCGGTGACGACGGTCGGGCGAAGCCCGGCGCCGCCGGCGAGGAGCTGGTTGGCGCGGACGGCGAGCATGGCGCGGACCTGCCGCGCGGGGAGCTCCTCGCCGATCGCCCCGGCGTGGCTGCGCAGCAGGCGCAGTCCGTGTCCGGAAGCCGCCTCCGTGGGCACGGTCTCATTCCGGTTCGCCCCCACGCCGGTGGAACGACCGTAGACGCGGCCCCACGAAGCTATTTCCCGCGCGGCGTTCCAGGAGGCTTCCACGCGCTTCAGGCCCTCGGTCCCCGGAACGGGCCGGGCGGCGGATTCGGCCAATCGTACGACATCTGCGACCCTCATGCGGCGGCCGTCCAGGATGACGATCGCACCATTGCCGTCTACCGCCCTGCCCGAGATATGAGACGACATCCGTAGTAATTCCTCCTCTGTCGGGCGCTCCGTCTTGTCCTGCGGCCACTGGTGACCGGGGATTTACACCCGCACGGCGACGACCTATTGACAACCTATTCAGTCACCGAGAACTCTGCATGATGATATGCAGCCGGGCAAGGGACTCCTCATGATCCAATTCGACAAGGCCCACAAGCGCTTCCCGAACGGCACGACCGCAGTGCACGACCTCACGCTCGACCTGCCGGAAGGGGGCGTGACCGTCCTCGTCGGATCTTCCGGTTGCGGCAAGACGACCACGCTCCGCATGATCAACCGGATGGTCGAGCCGACCTCCGGAACGATCAGCGTGGGCGGCAAGGACGTCCTGGAGCAGGACGCCGCCGAGCTGCGCCGCTCCATCGGCTACGTCATCCAGCAGTCCGGACTCTTCCCGCACCGCACCGTCCTGGACAACATCGCGACCGTACCGCTGCTGCTCGGCTGGGGCCGCAGAAAGGCGCGGGCCCGGGCGGCGGAACTCCTGGAGACCGTCGGCCTCGCCGCCGATGCGGGGAAGCGCTACCCGCACCAGCTCTCCGGCGGCCAGCAGCAGCGCGTCGGCGTGGCGCGCGCACTCGCGGCGGACCCGCCGGTCCTCCTGATGGACGAGCCCTTCGGCGCCGTCGACCCGGTGGTCCGCACACAGCTCCAGGACGAACTGCTCCGACTTCAGCGCGATTTGAACAAGACGATCGTCTTCGTCACGCACGACATCGACGAGGCCGTACGGCTCGGGGACCGCATAGCCGTCTTCCGCACCGGCGGCCACCTCGTCCAGTGCGCCTCCCCCGCCGAGCTCCTGGCCCGCCCTGCGGACGCGTTCGTCGCGGACTTCCTCGGCGCGGAGCGCGGCCTGAAGCTGCTCTCCCTGACGACGCTCGAAGAGGTCGCCCAGGGCCCCGCCCCCGAAGGCGGCCGCTGGCAGCTCACCCTCGACGCGGCCCGCAAGCCGCTGGCCTGGCGCGACGAGGAGACGGACACGGAGACGCCGGTCCGGCCCCTGCGGGACGCCGACTCGCTCCTCTCCGCGCTCAACGAGTCGATCGCCGCGCCGAGCGGCCTGGTCGCCCGGGTCGACGCGGACGGCGTCCTCACCGGCGTGACGTCCCGCGAGGACATCCACGAGCGTGCGGGCCAGGTGCACGGCGCGGCGAGCACGGTGGCGGCGTGAGTGTCGACTGGTCGTGGATAGGCGACCACACCGACGATCTCACCGCCCTCACGCTCTCCCACCTCCAGGCCGCCCTGACCGCCGTGCTCCTCGGGCTGATCGTCTCGCTCCCCCTGGCCGTGGTGGCCCACCGGGTGCGCAGGCTGCGCGGGCTGCTCCTCGGGCTGTCGAACGTCCTGTTCACGATCCCGTCCATCGCCGTGTTCGTGCTGCTCCTGCCGGTCAGCGGGCTCACCCGCACCACCACCGTCGTCGGACTGACGATCTACACGCTCGTCGTGCTCCTGCGGAACACCGTCGAGGGCCTGGACTCCGTCCCCGCCCGGACGAAGGAAGCCGCGAAGGCGATGGGCTCCCGGCCGCTGCGCACCCTGCTCACCGTCGAACTGCCCCTCGCGCTCCCCGTGATCATGGCGGGTGTACGGATCGCGACGGTGATGGCGATCTCCCTCGTCTCCGTGGCCACGTACATCGGCGACGGCGGGCTCGGGCAGCTCTTCACCGACGGGTTCCAGCGCAACTTCCCCACCCCCGTCATCGTCGGCGTCGTCCTGACCCTGCTCCTCGCACTCGTCGCGGACGCCCTGCTCGTCACCCTCCAGTACGTCCTGACGCCGTGGACCCGCCGGCAGAAGCAGGAGGCCTGACCTCATGTACGAACTCCTCAAGGGCCTCGGCGACTGGCTGGTCGGCGCCGAGCAGTGGACCGGCTCCGACGGCATCGGGCACCGCCTCGCCGAGCACCTCCAGTACTCGCTGCTCGCCACGCTCGTCGCCGCCGCCATCGCCCTGCCGATCGGTTTGCTCATTGGCCACACCGGGCGCGGCGCGTTCATCGCCATCAATCTGTCCAGTTTCGGGCGGGCGCTGCCCACGGTCGGTCTCGTGGTCCTCGTCTTCCTCGCCAGCGGCCTGTCGATGTGGCCGGTCTACATCGCCCTCGTGGCGCTCGCGGTGCCGTCCATCGTCACCAACACCTACGCCGGGATGACGGCGGTCGACCCGGAGGTGCGGGACGCGGCGCGCGGCCAGGGAATGCGCTGGTACCAGGTTCTCCTCCAGGTCGAACTGCCCCTCGCGCTGCCCCTGATCATGACCGGGCTCCGGCTCGCGCTCATCCAGGTCGTCGCGACGGCGACCATCGCCGCGTACGTCTCCTTCGGCGGGCTCGGCCGGTACGTCTTCGACGGGCTCGCCCAGCGCGACCTCGTGCAGGTGCTCGGCGGCGCCGTGCTCGTGGCGCTCGTCGCCGTCGTCCTCGATCTCGCGCTCTCCGCCCTCCAACGCGTCCTTTTCCGCCACCGCCCCGCCCCGCGGACCCAGGCCTAGGAGCCCCCCATGAACCGCAGAAACCTCCTCGGCGGACTCCTCGCCGCCGCCACCGTCCCCGCGCTCGCCTCGTGCGGCGGCGGCATCACCTCCCTCGACGGGGAGGGGGCCGGCGGCGGGGGCGGGGGCTCCAGCGAGGGCGGCGTCACCATCGGCACCGCCAACTTCACCGAGAACCAGGTCCTCGGGTACCTCTACGCCGCGACGCTCGAAGCCTCCGGGGTGAAGACGAAGGTCCGCCCCAACCTGGGCACCCGCGAGATCCTCATCCCCGCGCTGAAGGGCGGGGACATCGATCTGCTGCCCGAGTACCAGGGCGCGCTGCTGCACTACCTCGACGCCGAGGCCACGGCCACCGAGGAGGGCACGATGCAGAACGCCCTGGCGATGCTCCTGCCGCGCGGCCTCCAGATCCTCCCGTACGGCGAGGCGGAGAACGCCGACGCCTTCGCGGTGACCAAGGAGACCGCCGAGGAGTACGGTCTGAAGTCCCTGGCCGACCTCGCGCGGCACAACGGCAAGCTCGTCATCGGCGCGGCCCCCGAGGTCAAGAAGCGCACGGTGGGCTCGGTGGGCCTCAAGGACGTGTACGGCGTGGAGTTCAAGGAGTTCAAGTCCCTCGACTCCTCGGGCCCGTTGGTCAAGGGAGCCCTCAAGAAGGGCGACGTGGACGTGGCGAACCTCTTCACCACCGACACCGACATCGCCGCCGAGGGCTGGGTCGTCCTCACCGACCCCAAGAACCTGATCCCCGGCCAGCACGTCGTTCCGCTCATCGCCGACCGCAAGGCCGACTCGACGGTCCGCAAGGCGCTCGCCCGCCTCGGGGCCGTACTGACGACCAAGGACCTCACCGAGCTCAACCGCCTGGTGGACAAGGACCGGCAGGACCCCGAGGACGTCGCGAACGACTGGGCGGCGGAGCACGGCATCACGAAGTAGCCGCGACCGGCGGGGCCGGGACGCTCCCGGCGACGGCCCCGGGCGCGGCGAGACCGGCCAGCCCGGCGGCGTTCCGGAGCAGGAACGCCGCCGTCACGGGGCGGGGCCCCCGGGTTCTCATCCGGGAGTGGTCTGCGCCACACCCGGTACCGGGTCGGGGGCTACGGCCCGAGCAGCGCGGCGACGGCGATCAGCACCGGGACCGAGAGCAGGGTGGACAGCAGGATCGACTCCCTGGCGAACCGCTCGGCGACCCCGTAGTGCGAGGCGTACGTGAAGAGGTTCTGGGCGGCCGGCAGAGCCGCGATCACGACGACGGCCAGCAGGGCCTCGCCCCGCAGCCCGAACAGCCCGGCGCCGACGGCCCAGGCGACGACCGGCTGGGCGACCGTCTTCAGGAGGGCGGACAGGTACAGCGCGACCCGGTCCTCCCCCCGGCCCGGACGCTCGCCGCCGTACAGGGATATCCCGAAGGCGAGGAGGACCGCGGGGACCGACATGTTGCCGATGAGGACGAGCGGCTCCAGCAGGGGTCCGGGCAGGGTCAGGCCGGACGCGGCCACGGCGACACCGGCCAGCGATCCGATCGCCATCGGGTTGCGCAGCGGGGTGGTCAGCCGCCGGAGGACCGAGACCGGTTCTCCGGGGCGGCCGAGGTCGAGGACGGTCAGGGCCAGCGGGGTCACCACGATCTGCTGGAGGAGCAGCACCGGGGCGACGAGCGAGGCGTCCCCGAGGACGTAGACGGCGATGGGGATGCCCAGATTCCCGGCGTTGACGTAACTGGAGCACAGGGCGCCGATGGTGACCCGTCCGGCGTCCCAGCGCAGGAAGAGCCCGGCCACCACGACGAAGACTCCGGCCGCGGCGGCCGTGGCCGTCGCCGTGACCAGGAGGCGTGTCGACAGGACGACGGACAGGTCCGCGCCCGCGAGCATGGTGAAGAGCAGGGCCGGGGTCGCCACGTTGAAGGCCAGCCGGGTCAGCACGGTGCGGCCGTCCTGTCCCAGATATCCGCGGCGGCCTATGACGTACCCGACGGCGATGACGGTGGCGATCACCGTGAAGCCGGTGAGGACTCCCTGCATGTCTTCCTTGCGGGTGGATCAGGTGCGGTGGGCGCCGGACGGACGGAACACCTGGTCAGGTTTCGGTGGGCGGCCGACGGACGGAACACCTGGTCAGGTGCCGGACAGCGTCTCAGACCGGTGGTCGCGCCCCCGAGGCGGGGTGGGGCGCGACCGGTGGGCAGCCGCCTGCCGGTTCAGCCCCGAGCGGTTTCGCCCGCGCCGCCGCCCGGTTCGGATGCCAGTGCGGCGGCGAAGCGGGCGGTCAGGGCGGTGGGTGCGGTGATGGCGGTGCCGACCACGACGCTGTGGGCCCCCAGGGCGAGCGCCTCGGCGGCCTCCTCGGGGGTGTTGACGCGCCCTTCGGCGACGACGGGTACGGAGACCGCGGCCGACAGGGACGCCACGAGGTCCAGATCCGGCCCGGTCTGCTTCGAGGTCCCCGGCACGTAGCCGGACAGGGTGGTGGAGACGAAATCCGCGCCCTGTCCGGCGGCGGCGATCCCCTCCGCGAGGGTGGCGACGTCGGCCATGACGAGGGCCCCCGCCGCGTGGACGGCGGCGACGAGCTCGGCGAAGGTGGAACCGTCCGGACGCGGCCGGTCGGTGGCGTCGGCGGCGACCACGGCGGCGCCCGACGCGGCGACGGCCAGGGCGTGCCGGACGGTCGGGGTGATGTACACCCCGGTGTCTCCGTCCTTCCACAGGCCGATGACCGGCAGGTCCACCGCCGCCACGATCGCGGCGACGACCTCCGGTTCGTTGGCGCGGATCGCGGCGCCGCCGCCGGCGGCCGCCGCGAGCGCGAGGCGGACGAGGGTGGCGGTCTCCCGCATCGGGTCCCCGGGGGGCGCCTGGCAGGAGACGATCAGACGGCCCCGGAGTGCGGTGGCCAGATCCTGTGCGTTCATCGGTGAGCTCCCGGACGGTGGAGGGGAAGGGTGGCGGTCAGGGCCGCCGCGCCCCGTACGGCGGCGTCCGCGCCGTGGAGCGGGGGTTCGGGGAGGAGTCCCCGCAGGGGCGGCATCAGTTCGGCGGCGAAGGCCGTGGCCAGCGCGGAGCGGTACAGCGCGCCGATACGGGGGACCCCGCCGCCGACGACGACCCGGTCGGGGCCGAGGGCGTTGGCCAGGCCGCCGAGGACCCGGCCGGCCGCCGTCGCACCGGTGGTGATGGCCCGTACGGCAGCCTGCTCGCCTGCGGCGGCCCGGGCGGCGACCGTTTCGAGCCGGTCGGGCCGGGTGCCGGTGAGCCGTGCGTAGTGGGCGGCGATGCCCGGGCCGGAGGCGATGACCTCCAGGTGTCCGGTGGCGCCGCAGGTGCAGGGCAGTCCGGCCGCCTCGGCGCTGGGCAGATGGCCGAGGTGGCCGGCGATTCCGGCGGCGCCGTGCAGCATCCGCCCGTCGACGGCGAGGGCGCCGCCCACCCCCGTGCCGACGGCCGCGTACAGCAGCGAACCGTGGCTGCCGGCCAGGGCGGCGAGTTCGGGTCCCGCTGTGGCGCGCACGTCGTTGTCGCAGGCCACCGGCAGGCCCGTACGGTTCGCGAGGCCGGTGCCGAGGGCGGTGCCGGCCCAGCCCCGGATGGAGTCGGTGGCGCTGGTGACCATGCCGCTGCGGGGGTCGACGACCCCGGCGGCGGCGATGCCGACCAGGGAGGCCAGGCCGTCGGGGTCGACCTCGGCCGCCGCAGCGGCGAGCGCGTCGAGCACGGCGGCGGCGCCGTCCCGGGCGGGGGTGGCCCGGGTGTGCCGGGCCAGCGCCTCGCCGTCGGGGGCGAAGAGGGCCGCCGCGATCTTCGTGCCCCCGAGGTCGAGGCCGATGACCACAACTCCGGTCGTCGGCCCGGTCGTCAGCCCGTTCATCGGACCGGCGGCAGACCGGCGCCGCGCAGCCGCTCCGCGACGGATGCGACGGCCGCGGCGGACAGCGGGATCTGCGGGAAGGCGGTGGCGCCTCGGTCGATGACGCCGAGCAGCCGCAGCGCCTCCTTGAAGGCTCCGAGCGCCGACGAGCTGCGGCCCATCTCCTGCTCGGGGCCGACGTCGACCATGGCGAACAGCTCGACGAGCCGCTCCTGTTCGCGGGCGGCGAGCGCCCAGTCCCCCGCTCGCGCGGCGTCGTACAGCCGTACGTAGCCGGCCGGATCGACGTTGCCGAGCCCGGGGACGACGCCGTCGGCTCCGGCCAGCAGGGCCGCGTCCACGGTGAGTTCGGATCCGGTCAGCACGCTGAAGTGCGGCGCGGGGCCCCGTGCCCGGCCCTCGCGTCCGCCGAGCGCGACGACGAGTCCGCGCAGACCGCCCTCGTCGCCGCTGCTGTCCTTGAGGCCGGCCAGAGTGCCGTCCCCGGCCAGTTCGCGGACCAGGGCGGCGGAGAGCTTGCAGTGCACGGCGACCGGGATGTCGTAGGCGAACAGCGGCAGGTCGACGCCCGCGCGCAGCCCCCGGAAGTGCCGCGCGATCTCGGTGGGGTGGGTGCGGGTGTAGAAGGGCGCCGTCGCGACGAGGGCGTCGGCGCCCAGTTCCGCGGCGGTCCTGGCGTGGGCGAGCACCCGGGGGGTCGTGGTGTCGATGACCCCGGCCAGTACGGGGACCCGTCCGGCGGCGGCGGTGACGACGGTCCTCAGGGCGGTGGCGCGCTGGGCGTCGGTCAGGTAGGCGACCTCGCTGGTCGAACCGAGGGCGAAGAGGCCGTGTACGCCGCCGTCGACGAGGTGACCGACGAGCCGGGTGAGGGAGGCCGTGTCGACCTCGCCCCGGTCGTCGAGCGGAGTGCAGACCGGCGGTACGACGCCGCGCAGCGGTGCGGTCAGGGACATGGTGGAAGAGCTCCAGCTCGCTCGGAACGCCGGTCTTTCGCCGTTCGCCCGAAGGTGAGGACGAGACCAGGACATGAGACGTAAGATGTCTTACGTCCGGCTTAGCTTAAGCCGATGCCCCGGCGGCCGGTCAAGAGGTCGCGGCGGCCGACGACACCTCAGGAGGACGGTTGTGGCCCGCCCCACCATGGCGCAGGACATCGAACGGAGGATCAGGGAACTCATCCTCGCCCGGGCGCTCGGCCCGGGAGATCCGCTGCCCACCGAGCCCGAGTTGATGGAGCTGTTCGCCGCCGGGCGGGTCTCGGTGCGCGAGGCGCTCAAGGCGCTGCAGGCCATGAACGTCGTGGAGATCCGACGGGGCTTCGGCACCTTCGTCGGCTCGCTCTCGCTGACACCCTTCGCCGAGGGCCTGGCCTTCCGGGCGGTCGTGCGGCACGGCCGGGGCGAGCCGGGGCTGCTGGAGTTGATGAAGGTGCGCGAGGCGTTGGAGACCGGGCTGGTCGGCGCCGTCAGCGCGGGCATTCCCGCCGAGGACCTGGCGGTGCTGCGGAGGCTGGTCGCCACGATGGAGGCCGAGGCCGCCCGGGACGGCCGGGTCGCCCGGGCGACCGACCGCGCCTTCCATCTGGCGCTCTACGCCTCGCTCGACAACCACCTGCTCAGCGAGGTGCTGGACGCGTTCTGGGCGGCGATGGACGGGGTGCGCGCCAGCACGGACGACGGCCACCAGGACCCCGGCGTCACGTGCGCCCAGCACCACGCGATCGTCGCGGCGGTGGCGGCGGGCGACGGGGCCCGGGCGGCGTCGGCGATGCGCGCCCACTTCGACGGCATCCGCTCCCGTCTGGAGCGGCCCTGAGGGCTGCCCGCACTTTCCGGCGGACAGCCCTCAGGCCCGGGGCGGTTACGGGGTCACGGTCACCGACCGGGTTCCGGACGCCTGCTTGCCGTCGGCCCTGTAGGTGGCCGTCAGTCCGGCGGTGCCGGACGCGCCCGCCGGGATCGTGACCGGGACCTTGATGTTCGCCCCCTCCCCGGGCCTGAGCGCCGGGAACGCCACCTGGCGGGTCGTCCAGCCGCCGGGCACGGTCAGGTCGAGCGTGCCCGCGTTGCGGGTGACGTCCATCCGGTTGACCACCCGCACGGTCACCTCGGTGGCCGTCCCCGCCTTCAGCGTGGCCGGGGGCGTGATGGTGATGTCCGCGCAGGTGCCGCCGAGCCACTTCAGGTCGAACGAGGAGTAGGTGATGTGCCGGTAGTCGGCGCGCTCGTAGAGCAGTCCGAGCCGGCCGTCCGGCAGCCGGGTCAGCGTCGAGTAGGCGGCGCTGTCGGGGTTGACGACCTTCTTGATCGGCCAGGTCTTCCCGTTGTCGCAGGACATCTTCACGGTGAGGTTCTTCCGCGAGGTGCTGTCCGTGTTGCTGAACAGCAGCCACGACGCCTGGGGATGGGAGGCCGGCACGTCCGGTGCGTACCGGATGATCGAGCCGTTGTTCGCCGGGTCGCGCAGGTTGGTGTCCTGGGTGAACGGCGTGTAGGTGACACCGCCGTCGCTGGAGTACGCGACGGTCCGGTAGGGCGCGGAGCGGTTGTTGAGCATGATCCGGCCGTCGCTGAGCTCGACGGTCTTGTTCTCGTCGCCGCCCGGGCCGACCGGGGTGCCCATCTCCCAGGTAGCGCCGTGGTCGTCGCTGTAGGCGCTGACGGCGTAGTTGGCGCCGTTGTTCCGGATGGCGTACTGCTGGATCAGCCGGCCCTTGTACGCGCCGTGGCGCACCTGGATGCCTTCGCCGGAGGCCGCGAACATACCGGCCCAGGCGGGGTTCTTGATCTGCTGGGTGATGCGGCGGTGGGTCCAGGTGACGCCGTCGTCGTCCGAGTAGCTGTAGTCGGCCTGGAGGATGTCCGGGTCGCTCTCGTCGTTGCCGGTGGCCGAGCCGAAGAAGCCCTGGTTGACGGAGCCCGCGTAGAAGACGAAGATCCGGCCGGTCGTGCGGTGCACGAGGAGGCTGGGGTCGCCGAAGCCCTTGGGGGCCGCCTCCTTGCGGACGACCTGCTGGCCCCCCCAGGTGGTGCCGCCGTCGGTGCTGCGGCGTACGACGACGCCGAGATTGCCGGGGAGGTCGCCGAGCGTGGGGCGGGTGTCGTAGGCGGCGATCACCGTGCCCTTGACGGAGGTGGTGAGCGCGGGGATGCGGTAGTGGGGGGATCCGACGCCCTGGGTCGCTATGTCCTTCGAGGTCAGTTCGCCGGGGGCGGCGGCCGGTGCGCCGTGGGCGGTGCCGGCGGTGGTGGCCACCAGGAGGGCGGCGGACAGCATGGCGACGGTGACTCTGCGCTGCATGGACGATCTCTCTTCTCGTGAGGGGAGACGTGCGGACCAAGCGGTCGGAGTTCAGGAGCTTTCGGCCGGGAGGCCGGCGAACAGGGCGCGCACCCAGGCCAGTTGTTCGGCCCGGTGGTGTTCGGCGCCGCCCTCGTGCCCGTTGAACTCGTAGACGCGCACCTCCTTGGGGCCCGTGTACCGGTTGTAGGCCGTGAAGCAGGTGGAGGGCGGACAGATGTCGTCCGCCATCGCGATGGAGAACAGCGCCGGGGCGGTGGCCCGGGTGGCGTGGTGGGCCCCGTCGAAGTACGCCAGGGTGCGGAACACCGGCTCGACGCGGTCGCGGTGGAGCCGGAGGTAGGCGGCGATCTCGGTGTACGGGGGTGTCGCGGCGATCCGTGCGGCCCGGGGGATGTTGCACAGGAACGGCACGTCCGGCATCACTCCGGCGAGCCCCGGCACGAGCCCGGCCACGGCCAGCGCGATGCCTCCGCCCTGGCTGACCCCGGTCACCACGATGCGGGCGGGGTCGACCTCGGGGTGCTCGCGCATCGCCTGCACGCAGCGGACCGCGTCGGTGAACACCCGCCGGTAGTAGTGCGTTCCGGGGCTCTCGACGCCCCGCGTCAGGAAGCCCGGCACGGCGCCGGCCGATCCCGGGTCCGTGTCGGGGGTCGAGCCGGTCGCCGAGGACCAGCCCTGGCCGCGGGTGTCCATGACCAGGTGCGCGTATCCGGCGCAGGCCCACATGAGCTGCTCGTGGGCCAGGCCCCGGCCGCGCCCGTACCCGAGGAACTCCACGACGCAGCCGAGCGGCCCGGTGGCACCGGCCGGCATCCGCAGCCACCCCCGTACGGGACGGCCGTCGTAGCCCGGGACGCTCACGTCGTAACAGCGGACCTGGACCAGGCCGCTGTCGACCTCGTCGAACCGGGGTCGCCGGTCCGGTGCGCCGCCGGGGCCCTTCTCGTCCAGGGTGTCGGACCAGAAGGCGTCGAACCCGTCGGGAAGCGGCAGTTCGGGCCGGTAGGCGCGGCATTCCGCGAGCGTGAGATCGGCCGACGGCATGGCGGTGCCCTCCTGGAGGGGACGAGGAAAGCGACAGGACAGAAGACGTCAGATGTCCTGATGGCAAACCAGACCGTAGGGAGCCGTGGGGCCGCCCGTCAAGAGCCGGGCCGCCCCACGCCCTCGCCTAGGCCCTGTCGTCAAACTCCCATCTGCCCCGCGGCGCCATGCACGCACTCTCGCCGCACCGGGCCCACGCCCGAGTACGTCCAGTACGCGGACGTGCGCCCGGCACACCGAGAGCACGCACCTGACCCCGCAGGGCCGCCCTCCGGGCGACGACGGGAGTTTGACGACAGGACCTAGAGGGCCGGGCAGGAGGGCGGCGGCCGCGATCAGCCCTCGCCCCCACCTCGCGCCCTGGCCTCGGCGATCCGGCGTCTGACCGGGGCGTAGTGCTCGCCGAGGGCCTTCAGGAACGCGGTGACGTCGCCCGCGCGGGCCGCGTCCACGATGTTCTGGTGGGCGGCGACGGTCTCCGCCTCGTCGGCGTGCGTGAACCCCTGCAGATGCGGCGCGACGATCGTGTAGACGTCCCAGAAGGCCATCGAGAGCTGACCGATCAGGTCGTTGCCGAGCGGCGCCACGAGCAGCGCGTGGAAGGCCCGGTCCGCCGCGACGAAGCCGTGCCCGTCGCCCACACCGGTCTCGCGCATGGTCGCCACCAGGCCGTCCAGCCGGTCCAGCTCCCCGGCGTCCAGCGAGGAGATGATCCGGTCGGCCATGCCCCGCTCGAAGAGCTCGCGCACGTCGACGAGGTCGGCCATCACCTGGAAGTCGTCGTCGGGCGAGAGCAGGCCCCGGAAGGTGAGGCTCTCCACCAGCGCCGACAGGCTCAGCCGTCCGACGTACGTCCCGTGGCCGTGACGGACCTCGACGATGTCGAGGGCGGCGAGGATCTTGACGGCCTCCCGGACGCTGGAGCGGCTGGCGCCGAGCGCCTCGCACAGGGCCGGTTCCGTCGGCAACGGGTCCCCCGGGCGCAGCCGTTCGTCGAGGATGTACCGCTTGATGCCCTCGACGACCTCCTGCCGCAGCAGGGTGCGACCGGGTCTCGCGCCGGACATAGGTGAACTCCCCACCTCTTGACCCCTCTCGATTGTCAAGCTACGTTCCCACGCTATCAAGGCATCAGACATCTGACGTCTGATGCTCCCGCCGCACAGGCGTCCCGATAGCCTTCGAAAATCCGTTCTCCACCCATTCCTCACCAACGTCCCTTGGAGGACCCGTGCCCGAGCTGAGGCCAGCCGGCGTCGAGCGCCGCACCTTTCTGCGTTACACCAGTGCCCTCGGCGCGGCAGCCGCCATCACGGCAGGCCTCTCGGCTTGCGGCGGGCCCTCCTCGACCGCCGACGGAGCGGCCGCGAAGGGCGACGGCAACGGCACCATCGAGGCGGGTCTGTCGTACCCCCTCTCGACCGGATTCGATCCGATGATCACGTCGGGCGCCACCCCGTACGCCGCCAATATGCACATCTTCGAGGGACTCGTGGATCTCGATCCCGCAACACTCGTGGCGCGCCCCGCGCTCGCCACCGAGATGCCGAAGAAGATCAACGCCACCACCTACCGCGCCACCCTGCGCGACGGCGCGACCTTCCACGACGGCTCACCGGTCACCGCCGAGGACGTCGTGTTCAGCTTCGAACGCATCCTGGACGAGAAGAACGCGTCGCTGATGGCGCAGTTCGTGCCGTTCGTCGACACGGTCACGGCGGTCGACGCGAAGACGGTCGAGTTCAAGCTCCGTTACGCCTTCGCGCTCTTCCCCTCCCGGATAGCCGTGGCACGGATCGTGCCCAAGAAGGTCGTCGAGGCGGACGTCAAGGGCTTCGACGCCAAGCCCGTCGGCTCGGGGCCGTACCGGTTCGTCGAGGCGACCCGCGAGGACAAGATCGTCTTCGAGAAGTACGCGAAGTACAACGGCCCGCACCCGGCCAAGGCCCAGAAGATGGTCTGGCGCCTGATGTCGGACCAGTCGGCCCGCGTCAGCGCCATGGAGTCCGGTCGCGTCCAGGCGATCGAGGACGTCCCGTACATCGACGTCCAACGGCTCTCCGCCACCACGAAGACCGAGTCCGTGCAGTCCTTCGGCCTTCTCTTCCTGATGTTCAACACGGCCGACAAGCGCTTCGCCGACAAGCGGGTGCGCCAGGCCCTGCACTACGCCCTGGACACCGAGAAGATCATCAAGACCGCGATGGTCGGCAACGCGACGGCCGCCACCGGCTATGTCCCCACCACCCACCCCGACTACCACCAGGCCGCCACCGCCTACACCCACGACGTGGCGAAGGCGAAGAAGCTGCTGGCCGACGCGGGCGTGGGCGAGCTGAAGTTCACCGTGCTGACCACGGACACCGGCTGGGTCAAGGACATCGCCCCGCTGCTCAAGGAGAGCTGGGCGGCGGCCGGCATCGAGGCCACCTTGAACATCGCCCAGTCCGCCGCCCAGTACGCCAAGGTCGACGGCGGGGACTTTGACGTCATGGTGGCCCCGGGCGACCCCTCGGTCTTCGGCAACGACGTCGACCTCCTGATGCGCTGGTTCTACTACGGCTTCTGGCCGGAGAAGCGCTACGGCTGGTCCGGCTCCCCCGCGTACAAGAACGTCAAGCAGCTCCTCGACAAGGCCGCCCAGGCCGCCGACGAGGCGACGCGGAGGCAGCTGTGGGGCGAGATCACCGACCTGGTCGCCGATGAGGCCGCGCTCTACCCGATCCTGCACCGCAAGCTGCCCACGGCCTGGAACGACAAGGCCCTGCCCGGCTTCAAGCCCCTGCCCACCACGGGCCTGTCCTTCGTGGGCGTCGGCCGCGCCTGACGTCCGCCCGGTCCGGGCCGCCACCTCCTGAGCCCTGCCGTCACCGTGCCGCCTGCCCCGCGGCGGCAGTGTGACGACAGGACCTGGGCGGCCCGGACCCGCCTTCCGCCCGATCGCAAGGAACCCGACGATGGTTGCTTTTCTCCGGCTCGCGCTGCGCCGCGTCGCGATGATGCCGGTGATGATTCTCGGCATCGCACTGCTGGTCTTCGTGGTGCTGCAGTTCTCGCCGGCCGACCCGGCCTACAACGCGCTCGGGGAGAGCGCCAGTCCTGAGGCCAGGGAGGCCTTCGCGGAGGCCAACGGGCTCAACGACCCCTTGCCGATCCGCTACTTCGACTTCCTCGGCCAACTGCTCCACTTCGACCTCGGTATGACCGTCCCGCCGAGCCAGCCCGTGATCGACCGGATCACCGCGGCGTTCCCGCTCACCCTCCAACTGACCTTCCTCGGGCTGTTCCTCGCGGTCACGCTCGCCGTGATCGGCGGTGTCCTGGGCGCGATGTACCGCGACCGGTGGCCCGACCAGCTCTTCCGCCTGCTGTCCATGGCCGGGGTCGCCATCCCCTCGTTCTGGCTCGGCGTCCTGCTCATCCAGCAGTTCGCGCTGAACACCCGGATCTTCCCGACCGGCGGCTACACCAACCCCGCCGACTCCTTCAGCGGCTGGCTCACCACCATGGCCCTGCCCGCCGTGTCGCTCGCCGTTCCGGTCGCGGCGTCGCTCGCCCGGCTCGTACGCACCTCGATGGTCGCCGAACTCGACCGCGACTACGTGCGTACGGCCCAGGGCAACGGCCTGCCGGTCTTCCTGGTGATCCGCTCGGTGCTGCGCAACGCGCTGGTCACCCCGCTCACCGTGCTCGGCGTCAAGGTCGGATATCTGCTCAGCGGCGCCGTCGTCATCGAAGCGATCTTCGACCTGCCCGGCATGGGCAAACTCATCCTCGAAGGTGTCACCGGCGGCGACGTCGCCCTGGTCCAGGGCACCGTGCTGACCATCGCCATCGCCTTCCTGGTGGTCAACGTCATCGTCGACCTGCTCTACCTGCTGGTCAATCCGCGCATCAGGACGGTGTGACATGTTCGCCACGGGCCGTCTGGCCAAGAAGCTCTCCCGACCGGGCATCGCGTTCCGCGCCCTGCCGGTCACCTCCCGCGTCGCCCTCGGCGTCCTGCTCGTCGTCATCCTCGGCGCCGTGTTCGCCCCTCTCCTCACCCAGGACCCGCTGACCACCGGCACCCCTGTCCAGGCCCCCAGCGCCGACCACTGGTTCGGCACCGACCGGGCCGGTCGTGACGTCTTCGCCCGCGTGGTGCACGGATCGCGCTACTCCCTGGTCATCGGCCTCGGCGCGACCGCCGTCGCCCTGGTCGCCGGCGCTGTGCTCGGCTCGCTCGCCGCCACCTCGCGCAAGCTCGGCGACGAGTCCGTCATGCGGACGCTCGACGTGGTGATGTCGTTCCCGCCGATCGCCCTCGCGGCCGTCCTGGTCGCCGTGTTCGGCACCAGCGTCCCGGTGATCATCTTCACCATCGCCTTCGTCTACACCCCCTCGCTCGCCCGCGTCGTCCGGGCCAACGTGCTCGCGCAGTACGGCGAGGACTACGTCGCGGCCGAGAAGGTCATCGGCGCCCGGCGCGGGTACATCGTGCTGCGCCACGTCGCCGTCAACTGCATGGCGCCGGTCATGGTGTTCGCCACCGTCATGGTCGCCGAGGCGATCATCTTCGAGGCCAGCCTCTCCTTCATCGGGGCCGGCGTGCAGGACCCCGACCCCAGCTGGGGCAGCGTCCTCGCCTACGGCCGGCAGATCCTCCTGGCCGGCGGCTGGTGGGCCACCTTCTTCCCGGGCCTGGCCCTCCTGATTACCGTCCTCGCGCTCAACATCCTCTCCGAGGGGCTCACCGACGCCTCCGCCGCGCCCAGGAGCGCCCGCACCTCCCCCGCGCCCGCCGCCACCACGGCGCCCGACCCGGTCGAGGCCGCCGCCACCGTCGACATCGACGCCGCCCTCGCCAAGCTCGCCCGGCACATCAACGCCACCGAGCCCACCATCACCCCGGTCCGCGAGGACGCCGAGGAGCTCCTCGTCGTCCGCGACCTGGCGATCCGCTTCCCCGACCGCTACGGCGACATCCCCGTCGTCGACCGGCTGAACTTCACCGTCCACGAAGGCGAGACCCTCGGCCTGGTCGGCGAGTCCGGCTGCGGCAAGTCCATCACCAGCCTCGCCGTCATGGGCCTCCTCGCCCGCAACGCCGAGGTCAGCGGCGAGATCCTCTACCGGGGCCGGGACCTGCTGAAGCTCCCGCCCAAGGAGCGCCGCGCCCTGATGGGCCCCGAGATCGCGATGGTCTACCAGGACGCGCTCTCCTCCCTCAACCCCTCCGTGCTCGTCGGCACCCAGCTGAAGCAGCTGACCTCGCGCGGCTCCACGAAGACCCCCGCCGAGCTCCTCGACCTCGTCGGCCTCTCCCCCGAACGCACCCTGCGCAGCTACCCGCACGAACTCTCCGGCGGACAGCGCCAGCGGGTCCTCATCGCCATGGCCCTCTCCCGCAGCCCGCGCCTGCTGATCGCGGACGAGCCGACCACCGCCCTCGACGTCACCGTCCAGGCCCAGGTCGTCGAACTCCTCATCCGGCTGCGCGACGAGCTCGGCTTCGCCATGGTGCTGGTCTCCCACGACCTCGCCCTGGTCGGCGACCTCTCCCACCGGGTCGCCGTGATGTACGCGGGCCGGCTCGCCGAGGTCGGCGACACCCGGTCCGTCCTCACCGGGCCCGCCCACCACTACAGCCGCGGCCTCCTCGGCTCGGTCGTCTCCCTGGAGGCCGGCGCGGACCGGCTCCACCAGATCCGGGGCGTCGTGCCCGCGCCCCAGGGCTTCGGCGAGGGGTGCCGCTTCGCCGGACGCTGCGGGGCCGCCACCGACCTCTGCCGCACCACGGCCCCCGCGCTCACCCCGCGCGGCACCACGGACGACCACGGCTTCGCCTGCCACCACCCGGCCAGGACGACCGCCGAGGAACTGGAAAGGAGCGCCCGGTGATCAGGCTCGACGGCGTCCACGTACGCCACAAGGCACGCAGCGGCGGGATCTTCTCCCGCGATGCCGTCCACGCGCTCACCGACGCCACGCTGAAGGTCGAGCGCGGCGAGATCGTGGGCCTGGTCGGGGAGTCCGGCTGCGGAAAGTCCACGCTCGCCCGTGTGCTGACCGGACTCCAGAAGCCCACCGAGGGCGAGGTCCTCTTCCACGGGCGCGACCTGTGGAAGATGTCGGGCGCGGAGCGGCGCGACGACTTCGGCTCGGCCGTCGGCGTCGTCTTCCAGGACCCTTCCACCGCGCTCAATCCCCGCCTCACGGTCCGGCAGATCCTCCGCGATCCGCTGGACGTGCACCGGCGGGGTACGCGGGAGGCGCGCGAGGCCAGGGTCGAGGAGCTGCTCGACCTCGTCGGGCTGCCCGGCCACACCCTCGCCGCCCTGCCCGGGCAGCTCTCCGGGGGCCAGCGCCAGCGCGTCGCCATCGCCCGCGCCCTGGCACTCGAACCGGAGCTGATCGTCGCCGACGAACCGACCTCCGCGCTCGACGTCTCCGTACGCGCCCAGGTGCTCAACCTCCTGGTCGACCTGCGCGAACGCCTCGGCCTGGGCATGGTGTTCATCAGTCACGACATCCAGACCGTGCGCTACCTCGCCGACCGCATCGCCGTCCTCTACCTCGGCCGCATCGTCGAGGAGGGCCGGGCCGCCGACGTGGCGGGCTCCCCCGGGCACCCGTACACCGAGGCGCTGCTCTCCGCCACGCCCAGCCTGCTGGAGGCGACGGAACGCATCGTGCTCACGGGCCCGGTGCCCTCCGCCACCAACCCGCCGTCCGGCTGCCCGTTCCGCACCCGCTGCTGGAAGGCCGACGACGCGTGCGCCGAGGTCTTCCCGGTGGCGACGTTCGGCCCCGCCGAACACCGCTGGCACTGCGTCCATCCCCAGAACTCCGTGTCCCCCTCGGGGACCCGGACCTCCGTACCGCCCGCAAGGAGCACCGCATGACCGCCCCCTCCCCCGTGTACTCCGGAGTGATCCCGCCCGTCGTGACCCCGCTCACCGCCGACGGCGAGCTCGACCGCGCCTCCCTGGAACGGGTCGTCGGCCACCTCATCGACGGCGGCGTCAACGGCCTCTTTGCCCTGGGCAGTTCCGGCGAGACGGCCTACCTGACGCCCGGTCGGCAGGACGAGGTCATCGAGGTGATCACCGCGACGGCCGCCGGCCAGGTACCGGTCCTCGTCGGAGCCATCGAGACCACCACCGACCGGGCCGCCGAGCGGGCCCGCGCCGCGGCCGCCCTGGGGGCGGACGCCGTCGTGGCCACCGCCCCCTTCTACACGCGCACCCATGTCACCGAGATCGACCGTCACTTCAGGGAGCTCGCGGCGGCCGTGGACCTGCCGCTCCTGGCGTACGACGTGCCGGTCTGCGTGCACAGCAAGCTGGACCCGGAACTCCTGCTGCCGCTCGCGGCGGACGGGGTACTCGCCGGGGTGAAGGACTCCAGCGGGGACGACGGTTCGTTCCGGCGCCTGGTCATCGGAGCCCGCGACCTTCCGGGGTTCTCGGTGCTCACGGGCCACGAGCTGGTGGTCGACGCGATGATGCTGAGCGGCGCCGACGGCTGCGTACCCGGGCTGGGCAATGTGGACCCGCACGGCTATGTGCGGCTGTACGAGGCTGCGGTGAAGGGCGACTGGGCCACCGCCAGGGCCGAACAGGACCGGCTCGTCGGCCTGTTCGACATCGTCCGGGCGGCCCGTCCCGGCACGGCTTCGGCGACGGCCGCGGGGCTGGGGGCCTTCAAGACGGCCCTGATGCTGCGCGGCGTCATCGACACCAATGTGATGAGCTCGCCGATGCGCCGCCTGGACGAGGCGGAGACGGCGTCGATCGCGGCCTGCCTGGAGCTGGCGGGGCTCTCCCTGGCCCGGTAGCACCGGGGGCAAGCAGGTGCGGGCCGCAGCGACCCCGTCGGCCCGGGGCGCGTCCGCCCGCACCGCTCCCCGGGGGCGCGCCGACGAGGCGGGGGTCCTGACCGGCCCGCGCTTCAGCCCTTCCCACCCGATCGGGTGAGCGTCACCGCCGTCCGCTCCCGGCGGATTCACCCCGCCGGGAGCGGTCCGCCAACCGCTCGACGCCCTGCGCCCTCGGCCCTGCACATCACGATGAGCCCCGCGAGCCCACCCAGGCGCCCCGAACATCCCGATATGCCCGATCTCGCACACCGCCTTAGCCTGCTGACACTGCTCGGATAGTCGACAGCCGGCGCCGTCGGCGGAGGGCGAGCTCCCATGGCTGAACTACGCAGGAAGTCCGGACTGCTCGGTGAGTTGTCCGCCGAGTTCGCGGGCACGATGATCCTCATCCTCTTCGGGTGCGGAGTGGTCGCCCAGGTGACGGCGGGCGGAGCCCTCACGGATCCGGCCGGCGGGCTCGGGGACCACGACAGCATCGCCTGGGCGTGGGGGCTGGGCGTCACGCTCGGCGTCTATGTGGCGGCGCGACTGAGCGGGGCCCATCTCAATCCCGCGGTGACGCTCTCCCTGGCCGCGTTCAAGGGGTTCCCGTGGAGCAAGGTGGCTCCGTACGCGCTGGCGCAGACGGCCGGTGCGTTCGTCGCCGCGCTCCTCGTCCGGTGGAACTACAGCGAGGCGCTGGCGAAGGCGGACCCCGGGCACACCATCAAGACGCAGGGCGTGTTCTCCACCCTGCCGGCCAACGGCAACCCTGCTCTGCCGGTCCACGAGTGGGGCGCGTTCCGCGACCAGATCATCGGCACCGCCCTCCTCCTGCTGCTGATCATGGCCGTCACGGACCTGCTGAACACCCCGCCCGGCTCGAACATGGGCCCGTTCATCATCGGCCTGATCGTGGTCGCCATCGGCATGGCCTGGGGTACCAACGCGGGTTACGCGATCAACCCGGCCCGTGACTTCGGCCCCCGGCTGGCGAGCTTCCTCACCGGCTACGGGGGCGCGTGGCGGGACCAGTACGGGAATCTCTACTTCTGGGTGCCCATCCTCGGCCCGCTGATCGGCGGCCTGCTCGGCGCGGGCCTCTACAAGGCCTTCATCGGACGCTTCCTGCCGTCCGCCGCACCCGAACCGCCGGGACGCGTCCCGGCGCCTTCCAAGGACTGACGACTTCCAAGGACCGACCACACCGGCCGGAGAGGCGACACACATCATGGCGGACTTCATCGGCGCGGTGGACCAGGGGACCACCAGCACCCGGTTCATGATCTTCGATCACGGCGGCAACGAGGTCGCCAAGCACCAGCTGGAACACGAGCAGATCCTGCCCCGCTCCGGCTGGGTGGAGCACGATCCCGTGGAGATCTGGGAACGCACCAACTCGGTGATGCAGAACGCCCTGCGGCACGGCGGCCTGTCGTCGACCGACCTGGTGGCCATCGGGATCACCAACCAGCGCGAGACCACGGTGGTCTGGGACCCGCGCAACGGGCGGCCCTACTACAACGCCATCGTGTGGCAGGACACCCGTACCGACGCCATCGCGGCGAACCTCGAGCGCTCGGGGCGGGGCGAGGTCATCCGCCGCAAGGCCGGGCTGCCGCCGGCGACGTACTTCTCCGGCGGCAAGATCCAGTGGATCCTGGAGAACGTCGACGGCGTACGGGAAGCGGCCGAGGCCGGTCACGCGATCTTCGGCAACACGGACGCCTGGGTCCTGTGGAACCTGACCGGCGGCCCGAACGGCGGTATCCACGCCACCGACGTGACCAACGCGAGCCGCACCATGCTGATGGACCTGGAGACCCTCGACTGGGACGAAGAACTCCTGGGCTTCTTCGGCATCCCCCGCGCGATGCTCCCGAAGATCAACCCCTCGTCGCACCCGGAGGCCTACGGCTCCACCCGCACCTCCCGGCCGCTGAGCGCCGCCATTCCCATCGGGGGCGTCCTCGGCGACCAGCAGGCGGCCACCGTCGGCCAGGTCTGCTTCGCCCCGGGCGAGGCCAAGAACACCTACGGGACGGGCAACTTCCTGCTGCTCAACACCGGCTCCGAGCTGGTCCGCTCGGAGCACGGGCTGCTCACCACGGTGGCCTACCAGTTCGGCGACAGTCCGGTGGTCTACGCGCTGGAGGGATCCATCGCCGTCACCGGGTCGGCGGTGCAGTGGCTGCGCGACCAGATGAAGATCATCAAGTCGGCGCCCGAGAGCGAGGAGCTGGCCCGGAGCGTCGAGGACAACGGCGGCGTGTACTTCGTGCCCGCGTTCTCCGGCCTGTTCGCTCCGTACTGGCGGTCCGACGCCCGCGGCGCGATCGTCGGCCTGGCCAGGTACAACGACAGCGCCCACCTGGCACGGGCCACGCTGGAAGCCATCTGCTACCAGAGCCGCGACGTGGTCGAGGCCATGGAACAGGACTCCGGGGTCCATCTCGACGTGCTCAAGGTCGACGGCGGGGTCACCGCCAACGACCTCTGCATGCAGATCCAGTCCGACGTCCTCGGCGTTCCGGTCAGCCGTCCCGTCGTCGCCGAGACGACCGCTCTCGGCGCCGCCTACGCGGCGGGGCTCGCCACCGGCTTCTGGCAGGACACCGACGAGCTGCGCACCCAGTGGCACGAGTCGAAGCGCTGGTCGCCCCAGTGGTCCGAGGAGCAGCGCGCGGAGGGGTACGTCGGCTGGAAGAGGGCGGTGGAGCGCACCCTCGACTGGGTGAAGGTCCCCTGACCACCAGCGGTCCCGGACCGCCGGGCTGCGGACCGGGCGCCCTCCCAGCCGCGGACCGGGCGCCCTCCCATAGGTTGGCCGTCCCATCCGACGCACCGCGACGAGGACCGCCCCCATGCGCAGCAGTACGAGGATCCGCCTGATAGAGCCCACCGACGCCGCCGCGATCGCCGCACACCGGGTGCGGGACGCCGAGGCCTTCCGGCCGTGGGAACCGGCCCAGCCGGCCGACTACTTCACCCCGGAGGGCCAGGTGGAGCGGATCGAGGGCCTGCTGGCCGGATACCGGGCCGGCACCGTCTGGCCGGGCGTGGTGCTCGCCGACGACCGGGTGATCGGGCAGGTCACCGTGGGCGGCATCCTGCCGCAGCCGCATCTGCGCCGCGGCTCCGTCGGCTACTGGATCGCCTCCGTCGCCCAGAATCAGGGGCATGCCGGAAACGCCGTCGGGCTCGTGCTCCGGGTGATGACGGACGGACTCGGCCTGCACCGTGCCGAGGCGTCCACCAACCTGGAGAACCTGCCGTCCCAGCGGGTGCTGCGCCGCAACGGGTTCACCCCGTACGGCGTCGCGCACTCGGCGATCCTTCTCGACGGGAGCTGGCGGGACGGACTGCTGTGGGAGCGGATCCTCGGCGACTGACCAGGTCACAGCGTGATCGGGCGGAGAGGGGCGCTCCTGGGACCGCGCTTGGATGTGGGCCACTAAGTTGATTAGTATGCGTGGCTCGGCCTCCGAACAGCCGGTCGCCCGCCCGGGTCACCGGTGGAGGTGTCGCTGAAGCCGCGCTCCCCCAGCGGCACTTGACGGCCCATGGACCGTCGGACAGCGGCCGAGGAAGAAGGAGCCCGCCTCAGTGGCGTCCCACCGTCGTCCCAAGCAGCCCCGTCACGGATACACGTCCGTGCTCACCGCGACCGCGGCGGTGACGGTCGCGCTGTCGGCGCAGTCGGCCTCCGCCGATCCGCTGCCGGACCCGAACAAGAAGGGTGTCCAGGCGCAGATCGACCGGCTGTACGAGCAGGCCACCCAGGCCACCGAGAAGTACAACGGGGCCAAGGAATCGGCCGGGAAGCTGCAGAAGGAGGCCGACAACCTCCACGAGGAGGTCGTCCGCAAGCAGGCGGCGCTCAACGAGCTGCGGCAGCAGCTCGGTTCGGCGGCCACGGCCCAGTACCGCAGCGGTGGTCTCGACCCCTCCCTCCAGCTGCTGCTCTCCGCCGACCCCGACGCCTACCTGGACCAGGCGTCGGGCCTCGACCGGCTCAGCGCCCGGCAGTCGGACACGCTCCAGCGGTTCCTCTCGCAGCAGCGTGCTCTGCAGCAGCAGCGCACTCAGGCCGCGAAGAAGCTCGGCAGCCTCCAGGAGACCCGCAAGGAGCTGGGCAGCAAGAAGAAGGAGATCCAGGGCAAGCTGGCGGAGGCGCAGCGGCTCCTCAACACCCTCACGGCCGAGGAGCGGGCCGAGCGGGCCGCCACGGAGGAGCGGGCCAACCGGGCGAGCGAACGGACCGAACTGGCGAGCCGGCAGGGCGAACTGGGCAACGAGCCCAGCGCGTCCGGTCGTACGGCCGCGGCGTTCGACGCGGCGAAGAGCAGGGTCGGCATGCCGTACGTGTGGGGCGCCACCGGTCCTGGGTCCTTCGACTGCTCCGGCCTGACCTCCTGGGCGTTCCAGCAGGCCGACGTCTCGCTGCCCCGTACGTCGCAGGCCCAGGCAGGTGCCGGCACCCGGATCAATTCGATCGGTGCGCTCAAGCCCGGCGACCTCGTCATCATGCGCACCGACCTGAGCCATGTGGGCTTCTACGCCGGGAACGGGCAGATACTCCACGCGCCGAAGCCCGGCGCTCAGGTGCGGTACGAGTCGATGGCCCGCAGCGGGATGCCGTTCATGTGGGGCGTACGGATCTGAGGCCGTCGGCCGGTCCGCAGCGGCCGACGGAGGTCACCCCAGTCCGGCGTGGCAGGTCAGCAGTACGGGGAGCACGGGCGTGATCAGGGCGCCCGTGCCGACCGCACAGCGCAGGGCGGGGTGCGTGCGGCGCGCCGGGGCCAGCACGCGCCGGAGGCGGACCAGCACCGTCCGGCCGCCCGCCGCCAGGGCTCCGTTCGGCGCCTCTCCCGCAGCCAGGCTGAACATGGCGGCGGCCAGCGCGCCGCGCGGGCAGCGGCGCAGCGCGTGGTCGTCGGCCGCCATCTCCAGCAGCAGGGGCACCTGCTGCTGGAGATGGCGGCCGAGCGGCACACCGGGGAAGACCCGGGCGAAGGCGTGGGCTGCCGCGAGGACGAGGTGGTGGCGGCCGCGGATGTGGGCCCGCTCGTGTTCGACGACGGCGTCGATTTCGCCGCCGGACAGGAGGCCGACGGCCCCGCTGCTGAGGACGATCCTCGGGTGGCGGCCGGGCAGGCAGTAGGCGGCGGGCTCGGCGTGTTCCACCACGGTGGCCCGCGAACAGGCCGATCGGCGGCCGACCTTGTCCAGGATCTCCCGGTGCCGGGCGCGGGCGGCGTACGCCCGCCCGGTGTGGTCGGCGAAACCGGCAAGGTGGGCGACGGCCAGAACGGCGACCGCGGCGAGCCCCAGGCCCGGCAGAAGGCCGCCGCCGGACGGGCCGAGGCCCAGGGCCGAGCGGCAGGAGTAGAGGATTCCGTGCAGGTGTGCGCCCGGGGTGGTGAGGTGCAGGGCGGCCAGGGCGACGCAGACGGAGAAGGACGCGGCCAGCGCGAACCAGACGGCAACCGCCAGCAGCGGTGACCGCTGGGGCCAGCCGCTGCGGAGCAGCGCGCGCGGGGCCAGGACGCCGACAGCGGCGGCGTAACCGAGGAAGAAGGGGGCGGCGTTCACAGCGCGCCGCCGCGGCCCGTCGCACGCAGCGCCTCGCGGAGCGCGGCGACTTCCTCCTCCGTCATCCGCTCCACGAAGTGCACGAGCGCCGCGGAGCGGTCCCGGCTCGTTCCCAGGGCGTCCTCCATCAGGGCGGCGGAGTAGGCCTCGCGGCTGCGGACCGGAGTGTAGAGCCACGCCACCCCCCGCTTCTGCCGGGTCAGCCAGCCCTTGTTGTAGAGGATGGTGGCCACGGTCATCACCGTCGTGTAGGCGGCCGGGCGGCGGAGGTTGATGTCGTCGACAACCTCACGGACCGTCGCCGGCCTGTCCCACTTCCACAGGCAGTCCATGATTTCGGCTTCGAGCTCTCCGAGCCGTCGCATTCCCCGTCCCCTGCTTCCGTGCGCCGTCGCGCCCCCGGGAACCATAGTAGGTCGACGCTCCGCCGTTCTCCGACGGCCGCGACGGACCGCGGCGGCCGACAGGCGGCGCGGGGCATCGACCAACCCCCGAATCTCAGGGAGTACCCCCGTGCTGACCACGGATGCGCACGGCCGGGCCGTCCCCCGGCGTGACCGGCACGCGCGCGAGGACGACGCCGCGCGGATCCGCGGGCGACGGGTTCTTGCCGCCGCCCTTCTCCGCCCTCCGCGCGGGCCGGAGCCCTATCACCCCCGGCGGGACTCCCGCACCAGCAGCACCAGGAGGTACGCCCCGCCGACGCACACGGTGACCGCGCCGGTCGGCAGCACCACGCCCTCGATCGCGTGCTGCGCCGCGATGTCGGCGCCGAGCAGCAGCAGCGCGCCGACGAGTGCCGAACCGGTGAGGTCGACGGAGGTTCCGCGGCCGGTGAGGCGGCGGGCGATCTGGGGCGCCGCCAGTGCCACGAAGGCGATGGGTCCCGCCGCGGCGGTCACCGCGGCGGTCGCGGCCACGCCGAGGACGACGAGCAGCAGCTTCGTACGCTCGACGCGTACGCCCAGCATCGCCGCCGTGTCGTCGCCCAGTTCGAGCCAGCGCATCCGGCGCTGCGCCACCGGGGCCGCCAGGGCGACCACCGCCATCAGAGCGGAGGCCATCAGCACGGCGGGCCAGCCGATGGCACTGAGCGAGCCGGCGCCCCACACCGCGGCCCTCAGCGCGGTGTCCACGTCGGCCTTCACCGAGAACCATGTGTTGACCGAGGTCAGCAGCGCGCCGACCGCGATCCCCACGATGATGAGCCGGAAGCCCCGCACACCGCGCCGGAACGCCAGCAGATACACGGCGAGGGCGGTGACGAGCCCGCCGGCGAGCGCGCCCGCCGCGAGCGCCGAGTAACTGCTCGCACCCGCGAGCAGTGTGACGACGACTCCGGTGTAGGAGCCGGTGGTGAAGCCGATGACGTCGGGGCTGCCGAGCGGGTTGCGGGTCAGGGACTGGAAGACCGCGCCGCCCATCGCGAGGGCGGCCCCGAACAGTACGGCGGCGACGATGCGCGGCGCCCGCCACTCCAGGACGACGGTGCGGACACTGTTCCCGGCGGTGCCGGACATGACCGAGGCCAGGTCGCCGAGGCTCAGCGAGTAGCTGCCGAGGGTGAAGGCCCACAGGGCCAGGGCGAGCAGCGCGGCCGACAGCAGCCCGCACACCGCGACCCCGCGGCGGGTCGCCCGCAGGCTCAGGGACCCCGCCCTGAGGACGAATGCCCCGCTCACAGCTCCCTCACCCGGCTTCCGCGCACCAGCAGGATCAGTACGGGCGCGCCGATGAGCGGCATCATGACGCCGACCTGCAGTTCGGACGGGATCACAATCAGCCGGCCCAGTACGTCGGCGAACAGCACGATCGCCGGGGCGAGGACGGCGGAGTAGACGAGGATCCAGCGCCAGTCGGGACCGGTGAGCCAGCGCACGGCGTGCGGCACCATGAGGCCGACGAACATCAGCGGGCCCGCCGCGGCCGTCGCCGAACCGCACAGCAGCGCCACCGCGATCACCACACCGCACCGGGTCGCGCCGACCCGCAGCCCGACGGCCCGCCCCGCGTCGTCGCCGAGCGCGATCGCGTTGAGCGGGCGCGCGCAGAAGGCGGCGGCCAGCAGTCCGGCCAGGACGAAGGGCGCGATGTCGGCGGCGGTGCCCGTCGGGCGGTCGGTGATGGTGCCCGCTCCCCAGAACCGCATCCGGTCGAAGGTCTCCGTGTCGATCAGGGCGAGGGTCTGGGAGATGCCGAGCAGGACCGCCGTGAAGGCGACCCCGACGAGGGTGAGGCGCAGCGGTGTGGGCCCGCCCCGGCCGCCGCTCGCGGCGAGGTAGACCACCGCCGAGCCGACGATGGCGCCGACGAAGGCGAAGGGCAGGTACTGGTCGATGCGCGTGACGCCGAAGACGGCCACGGCCAGGGTGACGGCGAAACTCGCGCCGGCGTTGACGCCGAGGACACCGGGGTCGGCGAGCGGGTTACGGGTGAGCGCCTGGATGAGCGCCCCCGCCACGCCCAGGGACGCGCCGACGACGATGCCGAGCAGCGTGCGGTCCACGCGGGCGCCGCTGATCGTGGCGTGCGAGGCCGAGCCGTCGGGCGCGGTCAGCGCCTGCCACACCACGTCGAGGGGGAGCAGCGCCGAGCCGATCGCGACGCTGAGCACCACTGCCACGAGGAGCGTGGAGACGGCGGCGCCCAGGCCGAGGAGCCGGCGGGTCCTGCGACGCGACGACCTCGACGGCGTGGCCGGTGGTGGCGCGGTCGTCGGCGCGAGCGCCTGTGCCATCTGTTTCTCCCTGGGCAACCCGCCACCCGGACAGGCCGAAGTGCCGTGCGTGATCGACGTACATGAACTGCTGGAAACGGCCCGGCTCCCGGTTCAGCGACCGCCGAGCGCCTCCACCGCGTCCGTGGTGAGCGCGCTCACGGGCACCCCGGACTCGCGGCTCAGCGCGCGCAGCAGTCCGGCCCGGGTCGCGTAGCCGGCCGCCCTGGCCGCCGCCGTCAGCTCGCCTCCGCCGCGGAGGTGTTCGACGGCGGCGTTCATCCTGGCCCGGTTGCGCCACCGTGTGAAGGGCAGTCCGGTCTCGTCGAGGAAGACGCGCTGCACCTGGCGGGGGCTCATCCGGTGTCGCTCGGCGAGCCGTTCCAGGGTCACGGAGGGAGCGCGCAGGGCCTCGCGGGCGAGTGCGCGCACCGCGGGATGGACGGGCAGCACGACCGGGAAGTACTGCCGGGAGATGCCTCTCAGCACGCGGCCCAACTCCTGACGGAACGGCTCGACCTGCTCCGGCGTGGTCGGCGCCGCACCGAGTGTGGTGGTCATGACCTCGACGATCGCGGGTACTGCCCCGAGTGGCTGAACCCGGCATCGTGGCTGGTCAGCGGGGTCGAGGAGGGGGCCGAGTGCCATGCCGCCCGGTTCGATCCGCAGCGCGTGCGGCACGCGCGGAGCGAGCCAGAGGGCCTCGTGCCGCCCGAGCCGCCACTCCTCGCCGTCGGCGGACAGGCGGGCGCGGCCGGTCACCAGGTAGATGAGGTGCGGCGCGTCGTGCCGATGCGTGTCGTGCCCCAGAAAGCGAATGGCGTTCTCGGCGACCACGGTGCCGAGGGATGTCGTCGGCAAGCGTGCCTCCCGTTGTGCGACGCGTCGTGTCCGTCACTGGCGATGTCGTACGCGGATCGACGCGGCGGAACCAGCGAGGTTAGCCTCACCTTACCAACAGCTCGAACGTTCGAGCCTACCCAGCCACATGAGGTCCCATGTTTGCTCCTGCCCGCCTTCTCGCCGTCGCGGCCGTCGCCGCACTGGCCCTCACCGGCTGCTCGGCCGCCGACCCGTCGGGCGACGGGGACAAGGCCTCCGCCGCGACGACCCGAACCGTCACGACCGACTACGGCAAGGTGAAGGTGCCGGCCGAGCCCAAGAAGGTGGTCGTGCTGAACCACGCCCTGGCCGGGTACCTCTACGACCTCGACGTGCCGGTGCGGGCCACGATCCCCGAGGACGCCGACGGCAAGGGCGAGTTCTCCCCGAACTGGGCGAAGGAGGCGGAGGAGGACGGCACGACGTTCCTGCCGTGGAGCGTCGACGGCTTCGACCTGGAGGCGATCCTGGCCCTGGAGCCCGACCTCATCGTCGGCGGCGGCATCGGCTTCCCGCTGTTCCAGGCGGAGAAGGTGTACGACGACCTCACCGACATCGCTCCCACCGTGCTCGTGGGCAAGAAGCTCGGCGACTGGCGGAGCCAGTTCTCCTTCCTCGCGGGTGACGTGTTCGGCAAGGCCCACGTCTACGACGAGCACCTGGCCGCGTACGACCAGCGGATCGGCGAGGTGAAGAAGGCGATCAAGCCGCCGGCCGGCCCCGTGTCCTTCCTCGCCTTCACCGGCGACGGCACCGCCTATGGCCTGGTGGAGAGCGTGGGCCTGCCCCCCGAGCTGAAGAAGGTCGGCATCGAGCCGGCGCCGGTCTTCGCGGACGGCGGTTTCAAGGTGTACGGGCAGGGCGGCGACATGTTCGAGCTGTCGACCGAGAAGGTGGGCCAGACGATCACCCAGCCGTCCGTGTTCGTGATGGGCTTCAACGCCGACACGACCGACGTCGCCACCCTCGAGAAGAACCCCGTCTACGGCGCGCTGCCCGCCTTCAAGGCGAACCAGGCCTATGACCTGCCGCACTGGGTACTGCGCGGCGACTACGACGAGTCGATGGCCCTGCTCGACCTCATCGAGAAGAAGTTCTCCTGATGGCCGCCCAGCGTGCGTACACGACGCACCCCCTCGTCCTGCGCCGGGTCACCGTCCGCCGCGTCCATGAGGTGACCCCCAGGATGCGCCGAGTGGTCCTCGGCGGCGAGGACCTCGCCGCGTTCACCCGCGACGGGACCGCTCACCCGGCCTTCGCCGCACCCGGGTTCGACGACCACATCAAGCTGATCCTGGCCGCAGACGGGAAGGTCCGGGACGCGCTCCCCGCCCAGTTGCCGCACGGCATCGAGTGGACGCCGGCCGAACACCGGCTGACCCGCGACTACACGCCCCGGCGGGTGGACCACCGGGCGGGAGAGCTCCACCTCGACTTCGTGGTGCACGGCGAAGGCCCCGCGGAGGCCTGGTCCGCCTCCGCGCGGGAGGGCGACGAGCTGTGGTTCGTCGGGCCCAAGTCGTCGCTCCGGCTGCCGGAACGGCTGGACTGGATCCTCCTCGTCGGGGACGAGACCGCGCTGCCCGCGATCGGCCGCTTCCTCGACGAACGTCCCCTCGACGCCCCTGCGCACATCGTGGTCACCGTCTCGGACGACGCGGCACGCCAGGAGCTGGCGCTGCGCGACGGCGACACGATCAGGTGGGTGGTCGCCGAGCCGGGCGACGCGGCGGCGCTGGACGCCGCCGTCCGCGCCCTGCCGGCCCCGGCGGGCGAGGGATTCGCCTGGGCCGCCGCGGAGAGCCGGGCGTTGCTTCCGGTACGCCGGTATCTCCAGCGGGAGCGGAAGCTCCCCAAGGACCGCGTGAACATCACGGGTTACTGGCACCGCGAGGAGGCCGCCGCCGCACCGGAGGCACAGGGCCCGGCCGACGCCGCCGCCGCGCAGGGCCCTGCCGGGATCCCGTCGCCGCTGCCGTGGCTGGTGGCGCGGGCCGCGTTGCAGCTCGGCGTCGTCGACGCGGTGGCCGACGCGCCGGGGCTCTCCGCCGACGCGCTCGCGACCCGCCTGAGCGTGTCCGGGCCGGGGATCGGCGTACTGCTTCCGCTGCTCGCCGCGTACGACGTGGTCGTCGGCGCGGACGGCGGGGCCGGGCTGCGTCTGGGCCCGGCGGGCGAGGAGCTCCTGGACGACCACGAGCGCGAGGAGTACACCGGCCGGGAGGCCGAGCTGCTGCTCGCCCTCGCGCACCTGGCTCCCGCGCTCCGGGACGGCACGTCCCCCTGGCGGCTCGCAGCGGGCGCCACCCTGCACGACACGGTGACCCACGACGCGGACCGCTACGGCGAACTGGTCGAGGAGTGCGAGCAGTTGGTCTTCCTGCTGACCGGTCTGACGGCCGACCCCCTCTGGGAGGACGTCGGGACCTGTCTCCTGACCGGGCCGGGCAGCGCCTCCGTGATCGCCGCTCTGGACGACGCCGGGCGGCGGCCCCGGCTGCGGATCGCGGAGGAGGCCACCCCGGCCGGGGTGCTGCGCGGACACGTCACCGGACCGGACCGCATCGACTGGACGGCCGGCCCCGCCGATGTCGCCGTCGCCGCGAAGGCCCTCGCCCACCGCACCGACGAGGAGGGCGTCCAGCTCCTCACGCGGCTGGCCGGATGGACCGGGACGGCGGTCCTCGTCGAGGCCTCCCGCCCCGACGGCCTGAGCCCGCACGCGGCCGAGGCGGCCCTGCACGCGTACACCGCGACCGGCAGCCCGCTGCGCGACTCCGCCGCGATCGCCGCTCTCGCGCAGCGGTCGGGCTGGATCGTCGACCGGACGATCGCGCTCGGCTGGGGCACGGAGGCCACGGTCCTGCGCCGGGCCTGACGCCCGCCCCCACAGGGGAGGGGCGGGCGGGAGGCCGCCGGGGTCAGCCCGACCTCGGCGGCCTCTGCCCGTCGAAGGCGAAGAGGGTGTTCGTGGCGGCGGCCACGAACACCGCGCGCCCCGCGACGGTCACGCGGGGGCTGGCGTCCTGCTCGCCCGTCAGACCGTCGACCCGGGGATCCGTCGTCCACAGCGGCTTGCCGCCGTTCGGTGACAGGGCGACCACCCGGCCGGTGGCCGAGCTGAAGTACAGCGCGCCGGCTCCCGCCGCGGGGCCCGACGCACCCTCCACGCCCGTCTGCCGCGACCACTTCCTACGCCCTGTCGCGGAGTCGAACGCCGTCACGAGACCGGCCTGTCCGCTCACGTAGACGGTGCCGTCCGCCATGCCGGCCGTGCCCGCGTACACCTTGTCGAACCGTGCGTACGTGACCTTCCGCGAGGCCGGGTCGAACCGCGCCACTCCGTCGTACCCCGCCGACGCCGTTCCCTCGTAGCGCTTCGAGAGGAGGACGAGGTCGCCGCGGGCCGCGCCCACCGGCACGACGGGGCCGTCGACCGTGACGGGCCTGCCCGGAGTCCCGGAGGGGAGGGCGAGCGTACGCAGGGTGGGACGGCGCACCTGGAGGTCGTCCACCTCCGTGTCGGCCGCGCACATCGCGAGGAGCCGCGGCCGGAGCGGGACGGGGGCGCACTGGGTGCCGGTGGGGAACGGTGTCGTCCAGAGCGCCTCACCGCTGTGGGCGTCCCGGGCCTCGAAGCGGGAGTTGGAGGCGTCGACCGTCACCACGGCGGAACCGACCACGACGGCGTCCATGGTCCGGCCCGTGACGGCCGTCGACTGGGCGCCGGACGGTACGGACCAGAGCTCCCGGCCGCTGTCGGCGTCGAGGGCCACCACCTCGCTGCGAGGGCCCTCGGGGGCGTCCTCGGCGGCGAAGCGGTAGCCGAGCACCGTGTCGTCGGTGGCGCCCACCATGTGCATGCCCTGGACGGGGACTCCGGGGCTCTTCGCGGTCCACACCCGGGACCCGTCGTGGGCACTGATACGGGTCGCGACGACGCCGCCGCCCCCGCAGAACAGCGCGTCGCCCCGCGCGACGCACCGCAGTTCGTCGGGAATGTCCTCGCGGCCGCCCGGCACGGTGGCGCGCCACGGCTCGAAGCCGTCCGGAAGCGCGCCCGCCGGTACCGCGGTGCTCGCGGTGCTCCGGCCCGTGCCCGCGCCACCGGGGCTCGTGCCGCCTGCGCTCGCGTCGAAGCCGCCCGTCGTCAACGCGGCGACTCCGCCGCCGATCGCCGCCACCGCGACAGCCGCCGCGAGCACGGGCCGCAGGCGGCGGCGCAGACGGCCGCCGACCGGGGCACCGGTGCTTCCGGTGCCGGGGTCCGTCGGGGCGGTCCGCGCCGGGGTGCCCCCCGTCGCGAGGTGAGCTTGCGTGTTCATGTCGCGGGTGCGGCCCTCGCCCGGACCGCCGGCCCTGGTCCCGCCGAGTTCGGCGGGCAGGTCCCGCAGCAGCACGAGGAGTTCGTCCGCCGAGGGGCGACCCTCGGGCTCCTTGCCCAGACACGGCTCCACGACCGCCCGCAGAGCCTCCGGAACGGCGTCCAACGACGGTTCCTCGTGCACCACCTGGTAGGCGGTCATATAGGGGCTGTCCGCGTCGAAGGGGCCGTGGCCGGTCGCCGCGTACACCAGGAGCGTCCCCAGGGAGAAGACGTCGGACCGCGGTCCCACACCACGCGGCGCCTGCAACTGCTCGGGCGACATGAAGGGCGGCGTACCGATGACCCGGCCGGTCATGGTCAGCGTCTGCTGGTCCACCGCGCGCGAGATGCCGAAGTCGATGACGCGTGGGCCCTCGGGCGAGAGCACGACGTTCGAGGGCTTCAGATCGCGGTGGACGACTCCCACCCGGTGGATGTCGCGCAGCGCCTCCGCCAGTCCGATGGCGAGCCGCCTCAGCTCCGCTCCGTCCAGCGGTCCCCCCTCGGCGATGCGCTGCGTGAGCGTGGGCCCCTCGATGTAGGTCGTCGCCATCCACGGCTGCTCGGCCTCGGGGGCGGCGTCGACCACGGCGGCGGTGAACGCACCGCTCACCCGTCGCGCAGCGGCCACCTCCTGCCGGAAGCGGATGCGGAACTCCTCGTCCCCCGCGAACTGCTGGTGGATCAGCTTGATCGCGACCGGCCGCCCCGAGCTCGTACGGGACAGGAAGACCGTGCCCATGCCACCCGAACCGAGCCGCGCCTCCAGCGGATAACCGCCGATCTCGACCGGATCACCTCCGCGCAGCGACACTCTTCCCGACCTCCCGTCCCCCGTGCGTTCTCTGTCACCACGGGCCCGCTCACCTGTGCTGCACCCAAACTAGCCGCAGGCCGGTTCGGCAGAGCAGAGCGGGTGACGATCAGGGAGCCCGGCCGTACCCGCCCCACGGGGAAGCCGTCCGCCCCGGCGCTCACCCATCGGCCTCCACTGCTGACAGGACGGCTGCTGCCGCCGGCAGTGCCGCAGCTCACCCGGGGCGGCCGGCTTTCGGCGCATAGTGCTGGGGAAGTCCGCGCCGCTCCTCGGGCGGCAGGTTCCGGGCCGGTGTCTCCACCGGGCCCGACGCCGGGCGGCCCCGCTCGCGGTCCCAGCCGGCCCGGGCGCGCGGGTGGAAGCGGCGGCGCTCGGGAACGCGTTGCCAGGCGTGGTGAACCAGCCGGCCCAGGAGACCGAGCAGCCGTTCGTCGTGGGGTGTCCAGCGAAGTCCGAGCCGTTCACGCACGGCCTGCGGATACATGCCGACCGTGATCCACAGAGTCACCCGGACGATCGGGATACGGGCGAAGGCCCACAGCGGGGACGGCAGCAGCCGCAGGACGGGCGGCTTGGCGATGCGGCGCATGTTCAGCACGTCCCGTGTGGGCCGGTTGTCCTCCAGGACGTCGGCGCACATGTGGTCCCAGTACCGCTGGAAGTCCTCCCAGGTGCGGGGAACGGGCTTCATCGAGAGGCCGTACAGCGCGTACCAGCGGACGTGCTCGTCGAAGAGCGTGCGCCGCTGCGCTTCGGTGAGGCCGCCGCCGAACCGCTCGGCCACCTGCACGGTCAGCATGAAGAACGTGGCGTGCGCCCAGTAGAACGTGCCCGGGTTGAGCGCGTGGTACGGCCGGCCCTGCTCGTCCACCCCGCTGATCGAGGCGTGGTAGCCGCGTACCTCGCGCGCTGTCCGGACGGCGAGCGGGCCGTCGTAGACCACGCCCCCGATCGGATACAGCGAGCGGAAGAGTCGCTCCCAGCGCTCCTCGAAGAAGCGCGAGTGCTCGGCGACGCCCGCGCCCAGCTCGGGGTGCATGTTCTGCATCGATCCGGCCCAGGGGGCCAGGAGGAGGCCTCTCCAGTCGCCGAACCAGCGCCAGGTGAGGGTGTCGGGGCCGAGAGGTTCGGCCGTTCGCGGGTCGGTGGGGTCCGGGCCGTGGGCTGACGGTGTCACGTGTACCTCCGCTGAGGGATTCCGGTGCGGGGCCGCGCTGTTCAGGGCGCTGTTCGTGACGGTGTGCGGATGGGTTCGTCCTGGCAGTTGCACCGAGGGCAATCTGAGGACATCTGTCGTCAGGTTAGAATGTGCGGACACCTGTCGTCAATTGGTCAACGAGAAGCGGAGGCACCGGAGTTGGCGGAACGGAGCTGGGGCGGGACCAAGCTCGCCGATCGTCGCGCCGCCCGACGGCAGGTCCTCCTGGACGTCGCCGAGCGCCTGGCCGGCGAGGAGGGGTGCGCGGCCGTCACGGTCCGATCCGTCTGCCGGGAGGCGCGCCTGACGGACCGCTACTTCTACGAGAGCTTCACCGGCCGCGACGATCTGCTCCTCGCCGCCTTCGAGCGGGTCGCCGATGAGGCCAGGGGCGCCCTGGAGGATGCCGTGGCGCTCAGCGACCCGCGGCGCGACATCCGGGCCCGGGCCGTGGTGTCCGCCTTCGTCGCCCTGGTCCTGGACGCGCCGCGCAAAGGCCGCCTGCTGCTCCTGGAACCCTTCGCCGACCCGGCTCTCGGGGCCCACAGCCACCGGCTCATGCCCGTGTTCACCGACCTCGTCGGCGGCCAGCTCTCCGGGGCCGGGGACGACATCGACCGCCGCATGGCCGCGCACGCCCTGGTCGGCGGCCTGGCGAACCTCTTCGCGGGGTGGCTGCACGGCACGCTCGACGTGCCGCGCGAGCGGCTGGAGTCGCACTGCGTGGAACTGGTGCTCGCGGCGACGTCGCGGGAGTAGCCGCCCCTCCCGGCGAGCGGCAAAAGCACTCGCCGCCGCGCGAACCGAACACGGAGAGGATTTGTCAACGACCTTCTCAAAAGGTTTCCCGCTCACTACGGTGAGGGACCCATGAGTCCCCCCATCGCCCCCGTGGGCTGGAGTCGCTGGCTGGTGCCGCCCGCCGCCCTCTCGATCCACCTCTCCATCGGCCAGGCCTACGCCTGGTCCGTGTTCAAGCCGCCGCTGGAGGACGCGCTCGGCCTGAGCGGCACGCAGAGCGCACTGCCCTTCCAGCTCGGCATCGTCATGCTCGGGCTCTCCGCCGCCTTCGGCGGCACGCTCGTCGAGCGCCGCGGACCTCGATGGGCCATGACCGTCGCCCTCGTCTGCTTCTCCTCCGGCTTCCTGCTCTCCGCGCTCGGCGCCGCGACCGGCCAGTTCTGGCTGATCGTCCTCGGGTACGGCTTCGTCGGAGGCATCGGCCTCGGCATCGGCTACATCTCGCCCGTGTCGACGCTCATCAAGTGGTTCCCCGACCGTCCCGGCATGGCCACCGGTATCGCCATCATGGGGTTCGGCGGCGGCGCGCTGATCGCCTCGCCCTGGTCGGCACAGATGCTGGAGTCCTTCGGCGGCGACAACTCCGGCATCGCGCTCGCCTTCCTCGTCCACGGACTGGTCTATGCCGTCTTCATGCTGCTCGGCGTGGCGCTGGTGCGGGTGCCGCGCCCGCGCGTCGAGGAGCGGACGGACGGTCGCCCCGCGACGCCGGCCGGACCGCAGGTGTCGGCACGCCAGGCCCTGCGCACCCCGCAGTTCTGGCTGCTGTGGGTCGTGCTCTGCATGAACGTCACCGCCGGCATCGGCATCCTGGAGAAGGCCGCGCCGATGATCACGGACTTCTTCGCGGACACCTCCACCCCCGTGTCGGTGACGGCCGCCGCCGGGTTCGTCGCCCTGCTGTCCGCGGCCAACATGGCCGGCCGTATCGGCTGGTCCTCCGCCTCCGACCTGATCGGGCGGAAGAACATCTACCGCGTCTACCTCGGCGCGGGCACCCTCATGTACGCGCTGATCGCACTGGTGGGAAGCTCCTCCAAGCCCCTGTTCGTCCTGTGCGCGCTGGTCATCCTCTCCTTCTACGGTGGCGGCTTCGCCACGATTCCCGCCTACCTCAAGGATCTGTTCGGGACCTATCAGGTCGGCGCGATCCACGGGCGTCTGCTCACCGCCTGGTCCACCGCCGGTGTCCTCGGGCCGCTGATCGTGAACTGGATCGCCGACCGCCAGGAGGAGGCGGGGAAGCACGGCGCGGATCTGTACGGGACGTCCCTCTTCATCATGATGGCCCTGCTCGCCGTCGGCTTCGTGGCCAATGAGCTGGTCCGCCCGGTACACCCGTCCCACCACCTCGACGCCGCGCCGGCGCAGCCGGCGGAGAAGGGAGCGCCCCGTGCACGACGACAGCGGGCAGAGTCCGCCTGAGGTGAGGGACCGGCGACCGCTGATCGTCCTCACCTGGCTGTGGGTGGGCGCTCCACTCGCCTACGGGCTGTACGAACTGGTCCGCAAAGCCTCCCAGTTGTTCACCGGCTGACCCCGGTGGCACCCCGGGTCACCCCACCAGGTCCGGGGCGCGCAGCATCTCGGGCGGGATGCCCCAGGCGTCGACGAGGCCGGCCGCCAGGGGCCGGACCTTGCGGCAGAGATCGTTCACCTCACGGGTGATCGCCTTGGACCGCTGGACGGTCAGCCGGCCGTGCTCCATGAACCACGCGCGGTCCGCCTCGATCGTCGAGAGGGCGAACAGGTCGCACAGCAGGCCCAGGGCGACCTTGTTGCCGCTCGCGGGCAGCGCGCGCACCTGGTCGACGAACGCCTCCAGCACCAGCCGCTCCACGTGTGCGCGGGCGACGGCGATGACGTGGTCCTGCACCTGCGAGAAGACGGTGCCGGGGTCGCGCTTCTGGTCGATGCCGCGCTTGAGCCTGCGGGCGGCCCCGGCGAGCATGTGCTCCTCGCGGTAGCGGACCATGGCGAGCTGGTACTCCGAGTCGAGCAGTCCGGCCTCCTGGTCCCACTCGTCTCCCCCGGGCAGCAGGTCGCGGACGCGCTCCAGCAGTTTGTGGGCCGACGTCTTCTCGATGACCGTCTCGACGGCGAGGCCGGTGACGTAGCGGACCATGCCGAGCTGGTCCAGGTCCTCGAACTCGCTCGCGTAGTCGGTGAGCAGGCCCTTGGCGACGAGTTGCAGCAGGACGTGGTTGTCGCCCTCGAAGGTGGTGAAGACGTCGCTGTCGCTCTTCAGGGCGGCGAACCGGTTGACGCTGAGATAGCCGGCGCCGCCGCAGGCCTCCCGGCACTCCTGGATCACCCGCGTGGCGTGCCAGGTGCCGAGCGCCTTGGTCCCGGCGGCCCGTGACTCCAGCCGACGCCGTGCCCCCGGGTCGTCCTCGATGCCGGAGAAGACCTCGTGCAGCTGCGTGCGTACGACGTCCTGCGCGAAGTGCAGCGCGTACGTACGCGCGATGAGCGGCAGCAGACGACGCTGGTGCAGTCCGTAGTCGAGGAGCAGCTGCTCCTCGCCCCGGGATCCCTGCGAGCCCGCCGGGAACTGCCTGCGCCGCAGGGCGTACTTCGTGGCGACCGCGAGGGCGACCTTGGCGGTGGAGACTCCCGCGCCGCCGACGCTGACCCGGCCCTGCACCAGGGTGCCGAGCATGGTGAAGAAGCGGCGGTCGGGGTTGTCGATCGTGCTCCGGTAGACGCCCTCCGGGGTGACGTCGGCGAAGCGGTTGAGCAGTGCTTCGCGAGGAACCCGCACACCGTCGAACCGGATGCGCCCGTTGTCCACGCCGTTGAGGCCCATCTTGCGGCCGTCGTCCTCGATGCGGACGCCGGGCGCCACCTCGCCGCCGGTCCGGATCGGCACGACGAACGCGTGCACGCCCTCGGAGGTCCCGCCCACCTCCAGCTGGGCGAAGACGACCGCCAGTTCCCCGTGGCGGGCCGCGTTGCCGATGTAGTCCTTGCGCGCCTGGTCGCCCTCGGTGGTGATGACGAACTCCTGGGCATCGACGTCGTACCGTGCGACGGTGCCGAGCGCCTGCACGTTGGAGCCGTGCCCGGTCTCGGTCATCGCGAAGCAGCCCATCAGCTTCCCGGTGATCAGGTCGGGCACGTAGGCGTCGTGGTGTCGTTCGGTGCCCAGGTGCAGGATCGCTCCCCCGAAGAGCCCGAACTGCACGCCGACCTTCACCAGCACCGAAAGGTCCCCGAAGGCGAGCGTCTCGAACGCGGCGACGGAGGCCCCGATGTCGCCGCCTCCGCCGTACCGTCCCGGGAACCCCATGCCGGTCTGGCCCGTGGCCGCCATCGCGACGACGCGTTCGCGTACCCGCTCGCGGAAGGTGTCGATGTCGAGCTCGTCGGCCTCGGCGAGCACCGGGGCGTGCGTCACCAGGTTGGCCCGGACCAGGTCGCGGACCTCGGCGTACTCGCCGTCGAGCACCTCGGTCAGGGCCCGGACGTCGAGCTCCGGCCGCACGTATCCGCCGGGGGCGGTGGATGTTTTGTCAGTGGTCATACCGCTTCGCTACCCGGCCCGGGGACGATCAAGCAGTCGGTCGGCGTATGCCCCACCGATGCCCCGGGGACCCCCTGGCATCCCCGCTCGGGCCGGCGGGGGGACGGCCGGGTGCCGGTCACCGAGCCGCTCAGCCCCGAACAGTGGTCGCCGTCGCCGAGACGGCGCTGCACACGCTCTCGCTGGGGGCAGTGCGGGCGCCGCACCCCGGCACACGCGCGGGCCCCGGCACACGCGCGGGAGCACGCGTTCGGGGTCAGACGGAGAGGACGAGTCCCACGATCGCACCCGTCGACAACACCCCCATGACCGAGGTCAGGGCGGCATCGAAACCCACGCGACTCCTCACCTCGAAAGCCAGCATGGAACGCTTCGGGTCTCCGGGGCGGTACAGCACCTCGACCGCGTCGCCTATCTCCACCGGGGCGGTCGGGTATCTGGAGGAGCGGACCGTCATCTCCTCGTCGGACCCCGCCGCGTACACGCAGATCGCTCCCACGTAACCGCCCTGGGGCCAGTAGTGGTTGACGCACTCCCCTGTGACTCCGACGCCTCCCGACTCCAGTGCCCTGGCCTTTCGCAGGGCATGGAGTTGGGTGAGCAGGACCAGAGAGGAGGCACAGAACAGCACAGACAGGATCATTCTGACCGCAAGCACGGAAGCTCCAGGATCGGTTCGTAGAGGGGCGTCACCCTACAGAGGAGGAGCCCGCGGACAGAGCGGGCGGATCTCCTGTTCGCGGGCGCCCGTCCGGCTCCTGGATGCGCTCCCGGCGGGCCGGGTCAAGGGGGGAACACGGTGAACGGCGCGCCACAGGGGGCGTGAGCGCGTCGGCTCAGTGCCCCCTGTGCCATTCCTCGCGCCCTGCCGGGGCCCGTGTGGCACCGCGAGGATGAGCCGACCGCACCAGATCCCGGCTGCTCCGCGCACCCGCCGTCCGGCGGGTGAACACGCGGTGGAAGGAATCCACGTTGCTGCTTCTCATCTCCCCTGACGGCGTCGAGGAAGCTCTCGCGTGTGCGAAGGCGGCGGAACACCTCGACATCGTCGATGTCAAGAAGCCCGACGAGGGGTCACTCGGCGCGAACTTCCCGTGGGTCATCAGGGAGATCCGCGGAGTGGTCCCCGCGGACAAGCCGGTGTCCGCCACCGTCGGAGACGTGCCGTACAAGCCCGGCACGGTGGCCCAGGCGGCGCTCGGCGCGGCTGTCTCCGGCGCCACCTACATCAAGGTCGGCCTCTACGGATGCACGACGCCCGACCAGGCCATCGACGTCATGCGGGGAGTCGTCCGGGCCGTGAAGGACTTCCGGCCCGACGCGTTCGTCGTCGCCTCGGGGTACGCGGACGCCCACCGGATCGGCTGCGTCAACCCGCTCGCGCTGCCCGACATCGCCCGCCGCTCAGGATCCGACGCGGCCATGCTCGACACCGCGATCAAGGACGGGACCCGGCTCTTCGACCATGTGCCGCCCGAGGCCTGCGCGGAGTTCGTGCGGCTGGCACACGAGGCCGGTCTGCTCGCCGCACTCGCGGGCAGCGTCAAGGCGGCGGACCTCGCCACACTGACCCGTATCGGAACGGACATCGTGGGCGTGCGCGGGGCGGTCTGCGAAGGGGGCGACCGCGACACCGGGAGGATCCAGCCGCGGCTGGTGGCCGCCTTCCGGGCGGAGATGGACCGGCATGCCCGGGAGTTCGCGGCCACCTCGGCCGCGAGCTGACCGCCGGAGTGGAGCCGCAGCCGCACCGCCCCCGTCCCGCACCCCGCGGTGAGCGTTTCACGGTCTTCGACCCGGCGACGGGCGAGCCTTTCGACGAGGTTCCCGACCAGCAGGCGAAGGAGCTGGACGCGGTGGTCGGCCGCGCCCACGAGGCCTGGCCGGGGTGGCGGGCCGACCCTGCCGGCCGCACCGCCGCCCTGCTCGCGTCGGCCGACGCCGTGGAGGCGGCCGGGGCGGACCTCGTTCCCCTGCTCACCCGTGAGCAGGGCAAACCACTGGCCGAGTCGTACGCGGAGGTCGCCCGCACGGCGGCCCGCCTGCGCTACTTCGCCGAGTGCGTCCCCGAGCCCCGTACGATCACCGACGGCCGGGCGGTGCACAGCGAGGTCCGCTGGCGGTCCCTCGGGCCCGTCGCCGCCATCGTCCCGTGGAACTTCCCGCTCCAGCTCGCCTCCGCGAAGTTCGCGCCCGCGCTCGCGGCGGGCAACACGGTGGTGCTCAAGCCCTCCCCGTTCACGCCGCTGGCCACCCGGCTGCTGGGATCCGTCCTGTCCGCCGCCCTCCCCAGGGGCGTGCTGACGATCGTCACCGGGCGTGAACCGCTCGGCGCCTGCCTCGCGTCGCACCCGGGTATCCGCCATGTGACCTTCACCGGTTCGGTCACCGCCGGGCGGTCCGTCGCGGCGGGGGCGGCGTCCGGCCTCGCCCGGGTCACCCTGGAGCTGGGCGGCAACGACGCCGCCGTCCTGCTGGACGACGTGGACGTGGAGCGGATCGCGGACCGGCTGTTCTGGGCGGCGTTCCGCAACTGCGGGCAGGTCTGCATGGCGGTCAAGCGCGTCTACGCCCCCGCCCGGCTCCACTCGCGGGTGGTAGAGGCCCTCGCGGAGCGGGCGAAGAGCGTGGTCGTCGGAGCCGGTCTCGACCGGGCCACGGAGCTGGGGCCGCTCAACAACGCCGCCCAACTGGCCCGGGTGGAGCGCTACACGGCCAGGGCCCTGGCGGACGGCGCCCGGGCCGTGGCCGGTGGCCACCGGCTGGACCGGCCGGGCTACTTCTACGCCCCGACCGTCCTGGCCGATGTCCGGCCCGACAGCCCGGTGGTGACGGAGGAGCAGTTCGGCCCGGTCCTGCCGGTCCTGCCGTACGGAAGCCTCGACGAAGCCGTGGAGGCGGCCAACGCCACCCGCTTCGGACTCGGCGGCTCCGTATGGGGGACCGACCTGGACCGGGCCGAGGCGGTCGCCGACCGGTTGGAGTGCGGGACGGCGTGGATCAACCACCACGCCGAGCTCTCCCTCGCCCAGCCCTTCGCCGGTGTCAAGGAGAGCGGCGTCGGCGTCGCGGGCGGCCCGTGGGGTCTGTACGGGAACCTGAGACCGTTCGTCGTCCACCGCCCCCGGGAGGTCTGACGATGAGGTTCGGCGCGGCGGTACTGCGCGATTACGAGGCCCCGTTCGCCGTCGAGGAGGTGATCCTGGACGCGGGGCCGGCCGACGGCGAGGTCCTGGTCCGGATCGCGGGCTGCGGACTGTGCCGGACCGATCTCTCCGTCCGCCGCTCGGCGGGCCGCTCGCCGCTGCCCGCGGTGCTCGGCCACGAGGGGGCCGGGGTGGTGGTGGAGACGGGCGGCCCGGACACCGGCCTGATCCCCGGTGACCATGTGGTGCTGAGCTTCGACTCCTGCGGGCGGTGCCGGAGCTGCCTGGGCGGGGCCCCCGCCTACTGCGACCGGTTCGCCGCGCTCAACCTCTTCGGGGGACGCGCCGAGAGCGCGGCCCGGTTCACCGACGGGGCCGGGGAGGCGCTGGCGCCCCGGTGGTTCGGCCAGTCCGCGTTCGCCGAGTACGCGATGGTCCAGGCCCGCAACGCCGTGCCCGTCGACGCCTCCCTCCCCCTCGAACTGCTCGGCCCGCTCGGCTGCGGCTTCCTCACCGGCGCCGGGGCCGTCCTCAACTCCTTCGGCGTCGGCCCCGGTGACACCGTCGCGGTCTTCGGCGCCGGGGCGGTGGGCCTGGCCGCGGTCATGGCGGCCACCGCCGCCGGGGCCCTCGTCGTGGCGGTCGACAGGCACCCCGAACGGCTGGCCCAGGCCGAGCGGTTCCGTGCGGTTCCGCTGGACGCCGCCTCGGCCGGCCTCCCCGGCCGCGTCCAGCGGCTGACCGGCGGGGGCGCTCAGTACGCCCTGGACACCACGGGTTCCGCCCGGTTGATCAACGACGCGCTCCGGTCGCTGCGCCCGACCGGCCACCTGGGCCTGGTGGCACGGCTCCACACCCATCTGCCGCTCGAACCCGGGACCCTGGACCGGGGCCGGAAGATCTCCCACATCTGCGAGGGGGACGCGGTCCCGGCGCTGCTGATCCCCCGGCTGACCGGGTTGTGGCAGGCCGGGCGGTTCCCCTTCGACCAGCTGATCCGCACGTACCCGCTGGCCGACATCAACGAGGCCGAACGCGACTGCGACGCGGGCCGTGTGGTGAAGCCGGTCCTCCTTCCGTAGGGCAGCGGGCGCGTTCCGGAAGCATGTGATTTCCGGCGGGGCGGGGCCGCCCGACGTACGAGGCGCTCTCCGCCCAGCCAACTCCCCCCCGCCTCCGGCGGCTTTCCGCCGGCTGCCTCTTCGCTCTGCTCGCTGTTCGTCGTCTCCAACAACCCCAAGGGAGTGCACATGGTCGACACGGCTCATCGGAACGACGGTGTCGAGGGTGTGGCGGGAGGAGTCGGTGCGACCGCTCTCCTGGTCGCCGCGGCGCGGGCCATCGAGACACATCGCCCCGACAGCCTGGCGCGGGACGTCTTCGCGGAGCACTTCGTGCTCGCGGCCCCGGCGTCCAAGGGGTGGCCGGTCCACCCGAGGGAGGTCCCGGACGGGGACCGGAACCCGCTGTGGGGGCGGTTCGCCCGGTACTTCGGGCTGCGGACGCGGGTCCTCGACGACTTCCTCCTCCGGTCGGTGCACGCGGGGAACGTCCGCCAGGTGGTCCTTCTCGGGGCGGGGCTGGACTCGCGTGCGTACCGGCTCGCCTGGCCTCCCGGCTGTGTGGTCTTCGAGATCGACCGGGCAGAGGTCCTGGCGTTCAAGCACCAGGTGCTCGGCGGTCTTTCGGCCACCCCGAAGGCGGCACGCGTACCGGTGCCGATGGATCTGCGCGCCGACTGGGCCGGCGCCCTGCCCGGCGCCGGCTTCGACCCCGCCGCGCCGAGCGTCTGGCTGGTCGAGGGCCTGCTGTTCTATCTGCCGCCCGCCGCCGAGACGTATCTCATCGACACGGTGGACCGGCTGAGTGCGGGGGGAAGCGCGCTGGCCTTCGAGGTCAAGCTCGACAAGGATCTGCTGGAGTACCGCGACAGCCCGCTCTACACGGCCACGCACCAGCAGATCGGCATCGACCTGCTGGACCTGTTCGACAGGAGCCCGCGGCCCGACTCCGCGGGGAAGCTGACGGACACGGGCTGGTCCACCTCGGTCCGTACCCCCTTCGACTTCACCCGGCTGCACGGACGCGGCCCGCTGCCCGAGCCGGACGACGCGCTGGCGGGCAACCGGTGGGTCTTCGCGGACAAGCCCCGTCGGTAGAGGCCTGCCGTGTGCCGCGCGGACGGAACCCTCGTGAAGCTGCTCGTGGCCGCCGATTCCGAGAGAATCCGGGAATCGAGCGAAGGGACCAACGATGAGCTTCTCCGACGGGCAGGAGCGGCTTACAGCGAGAAGTCCTCGCGGTCAGCGACGCGCCGCCGGAGGCGACGGCGTTCAACCTGCTCACGCTCGGCCGACTGCAACGACAGGCAGGCGAAGCTTCGGACGCGTGGAGAACACTCGAGGAGACACGGGACGTCATGCCCGCCGACAGGGCCGCTGGCCGGCTCCGCGTCAGCTCGGCTCGTCGTACACCACCGACCATGGGCGGGGCGGCCCGTCCGGCGGGCGTGGGCCTGCGGCGTGGTGCGGCGTCGCCGACCGGTCGCGTGCCAGTACACCGGCCGCGAGCTCCGCGAAGTGCGGTGCGGCCGGGTGGGCGGAACGGTCGGCGGGCCAGGCGCCGGTGGTCCGCCGGGTGAGCGGGCGGCCCGCCAGGGGGCGCCAGAGGACGCGGGGCTCCTTGCGGGCCACCGGGCCCTGGTCGAAGGCGACGCCGTGGCCCGCGTGGACGAGGGCCAGCAGGAACTCGGGGTTGGACGCGTGCCGGACCCGGCCGGGCACGAAGCCCTCGGCACGGCAGGAATCGAGGATCCGGTCGTACCAACCGGGAGCCTGGGCGCGGGGGAAGAGCACGAGATCGTGGCCGGACAGTTCGGCGAGCGCCACCTCGGGGAGCCGGGCCAGCGGTGACGTGCGGGGAAGCACGACGCCGAACTCCGCGCGCACCTCCGGGCCGAGTCGGAGTTCGGTGGCGTCCACGGGCTGGTGGACGAGGCCGACGTCGAGCCCGCCGGAAGCGAGCAGCCGCAGCTGTTCCTCCGTGGTGATCTCCTGCAGATCGACGGAGAGTCCCGGGGAGTGCCCCGCGCAGGCCGAGAGCAGTGCGGAGAGCGTGGAGACCGTGGTGTCGGGTGGGACGCCCGCGCGCAGGGTGCCCAGGCCGCCGTCGCCGGCGCGGCGGGCCAGGGTCCGCAACCGCTCCTCACGGGCCAGGAGTTCGCGGGCCTCGTCCAGCAGCACCAGGCCGGCGGCGGTGAGCCGGACCTGACGCTGCGATCGGTCGAACAGGGCGGCTCCGAGGTCCTTCTCCAGCCTGCGCACCGCCTGGCTGAGGGGTGGTTGGGCCATGCCGAGCCGGTCGGCGGCCCGGCTGAAGTGCAGCTCGTCGGCGACGGCGACGAAGATACGCAGGTGGCGCAAGAGATCCACAGTCAGTGACCTTATGCGAGGGGCGAACCGATGGTCGAGAAGCGGATCCGCGAGATGTTCGCGGGGGCGGGTGCCGAGGGGTTGTTGCACGCGGTCCCCGTCGAGGCGGGACCGGGCGGCGGGGAGGTGACCGTCGGCGCCGACGAGCCCGTCGTGATCGCCTCGGTCTTCAAGGTGCTGCTGGTCCTGGAGTTCGCCCGACAGGTGGCCGCCGGCCAGCTCGACCCGCGTGAACGGGTGCGGGTGACGGCGGCCGACCGGCTCGGCGGCTGGGGCACGGCGGGCTGTGCGGACGACGTCGAGCTGTCGCTGCGCGATCTGGCGTTCTTCACCCTCTCGGTGAGCGACAACTCGGCAGCCGATCTGCTGCTGGCACGCGTCGGCCTGGACACGGTGCGGCTCCTCGCCGAGGAGCTCGGGCTCGACAGGACACGTGTCGTGGGTGGCCCCCGTGACGTACTGGAGTCGATGCTCGCCGAGGTCGGCGCGCGCGACGAGGCGGAGTTCGCCCTCCGGTACCCCGCGCTGCCGGACGACCGCAAAAGGAGCCTGGGCGTGCTGGATCCGCTGCGGACCAACGCGAGCACGCCCAGGGACGTCACCAGGCTGCTGCGCCTCGTCTGGCGGGACGAGGCAGGTCCGCCGGAAGCGTGTTCCCAGGTACGGGAACTGATGAGCCGTCAGGTATTTCGGCACCGGCTGGTTTCGGGATTCCCCGACGAGGTGACCATCGCCGCCAAGACCGGGACCCTGCCCGGCCTGCACCTGGAGGCGGGGGTCGTCCGGTATCCCGACGGCGGCCGCTACGCGGTCGCCGTTTTCGCCCGTACGCGCGAGCTGGTCGCCTCGCGCACGGCGGTGGACGCCGCGATCGGCGCCACAGCCCGGCTCGCCGTCGATTCCCTGCGATGCAAAGGTTTCTGACGTGGGCTCATATGCGTTCGCGTATGAGCCCACCCGAATTTTGATCTTGGACGTGGAGGGTCCTGTCCTGATCTCCTGACGCCATGAACGAGGACACAGACGTACAGCGTCCGCAGCGACGCACCCCGGCATTCGGCCGACGCGCGGTGCTGCGCGGAGCCGCGATCGGCGCGGCGGCCCCCCTGCTCTCCGCCACGACCACCACCGCCGCCGCAGGGGGTCACGGGGCCCCGGCGGCCGGTTCGGCATCCTTCCGGTGGCTGGGCACCTCCGGCTGGCGCATCGACGTCGGCAGCCGGACGGTGCTCTTCGACCCTTACATCACCCGCTTCAAGACCGGCCTGTTCGACGGCGGGCTCAAGCCGGACACGAAGTTGAGGTCCGATCCCGCGCTGGTGCGGGAGCACGTCGGCAGCCCCGAGATCGTTCTGGTCAGCCACGCGCACTGGGATCACATCGCCGACGTGCCGCACATCGCCAAGTCCACCGGCGCGCGGATCGTCGGCACCGAGACGACGTTCCATCTGCTGGTCGCGTTCGGCGTCGACCCCGGCCAGATCTCGGTGGTCAAGGGCGGCGAGGTTCTGGACTTCAACGGCATCACCGTCCAGGTCGTGCCGAGCCTGCACAGCCGCAACAAGCGGCATTCCTACTTCGCCCCGGGCACGCTGAACGCTCCCCCGGCGGCGGCGCCGAGGACCATCTCCGATCTGCCGGAGGGCGACACCCTGGCCTTCCAGGTGACGGTGGGGAGCGGCGGCCCGTCGGCGTTCCTGATGGGCGCCAGCGACTTCTCCGAACAAGCCGTACGGGGACTGAGCCCCGACCTCGCGATGATCGCCGTACCGTCGAGCGCCGCCACGTTCCGCTATACGTCCCGGCTGCTGCACGCCCTGGACCGGCCGGGCGTCGTCGTTCCCGTCCACTGGGACAACTTCGAGGAGCCGCTGAGCGAACCTCCGCGCCGCGATCCGGTGATGGACCTGAGCGGGTTCGCCGCCCAGGTCCGCGGGGAGTCCCCGACGAGCCGGATCGTCGTGCCGGACTACCGCACGACGTACGGCGCGGACATGCGCGCCGGCACGTCCACGCCATAGCCCGTCCACGCCATAGAGGGGGACGTATCAGCGGAGTCCGGCGAAGAGGTCCTTCTCGGGCAGGGCAGCGCCGGTGGAGTCCTGGACGCGTACGAAGGTCTCCGTGCCCATCAGGTCGCCGAACCTCTCCTTGCCCATCTTGAGGAAGAAGATGTTGTCGCCCTGGCTGGCGTGCGCGGCCAGCGCGTCGAACTTCTGGCCGCTGAACGCGGTGGTGTCCACCCACGTGGTGACCTCGTCGTCGGGGAGGCCGATCTCGGCCATCGCCGCGGCCTCGGCCGGATCCGGCTCGGGCGCCGACTGCCGCTCCGACTCCGGATCCGGCTGCGGCATGTCCTCGTGGAACTCGCGCATGGCTTCCCCGAACCGCCGCAGCATCGAGTGGGGCATCGTCGTCCAGTACACCTTCGGCGTCAGCTCGGTCATCTCCACCGCCGCCATCGTGATGCGGTGGGCCTGGATGTGGTCGGGGTGGCCGTAGAAGCCGTTCTCGTCGTAGGTGACGACGACGTCGGGGCGGTAGTGCCGCATGAGTTCCGCGAGGCGGGCGGCGCCCTTCCCCACCGGGGTCTGCCAGAAGGATCCCGGAGCCTCGTTGCTCGGCCAGCCGATCATTCCGGAGTCGGCGTAGTCCAGCGTCTCCAGATCGCTGACCCCGAGGACCTCGCAGCTCGCCTCCAGCTCCCGGCGGCGCATCGAGGCGACGGCGGCCGGGTCGTGTCCGGGGTCGCCCGGCTTGACACCCCCCGGCCCGTCGCCGCAGCCGCCGTCGGTACACGTCACGAGAACCGTGCGGATACCTTCCGCCGCGTACCGCGCCAGGACCCCTCCGGTTCCGGTCGCCTCGTCGTCGGGGTGGGCGTGCACGGCCATGAGAGTCAAGGGCCGGTCGGTCATGAAGGGGTCCTCCCGCAGAGATACGTCGAGATACGTCGTGGTTCGGGGCCGGCGGCGGGCGTGCTACCGCGATCCCAGGGCTCGGATCCCGACGGGGCGGACGACCCTGCGGCCTCCGTGTCCCCCCGCCGCACGGCGCCGGTCCCTCGCACGGTGCAACCGCGCCGACCGGGTCGGCTGTTCCCGACGGGGCTGGCGATTCTCGTGGTCGCCCACCCTGTCGGCGTGCGGCGACCGTCCCGCCCTCTTGTCCGGGTCCCGCCCGTGTGCCGCCGCGACGGGCTCGCCGAACCCTGGAAGGCGGCGGCTTTCCGCGACGGCGCACAATGAGCCGGCCAAGGAACGCCGGACAGCACCTCAGGAGGGGAAGCGTGACCGAGACAAGCGACACCCGATCCGCCGCCAGTGAAGCGCAGGACGCACAGCGGAGCCGACTGCAGCGTCTGATGCGCTACGTCCCTCTGATCGCCCCCGTCCTGCTGTGGGCCGCGCCGTGCTGGGTTCTTCTGCACACCGGCCAGCAGTGGCCGCTCCCGGTCACCCTGACCGGCACCGCGCTGTTCGTCCTCGGCCTGGCCGGTATGCCGCTCGCGATGGTGCACGGCCACGGCCGGCGCCAGCGGGACCGGGCGGCGATCGTCGGTGACACGCTGCTGGGCGGCATCTGGGTCCTGTTCACCTGGTCCGTGCTGCTCGGCGTCCTGCTCCGGCCCGCCCTGGCCGTGGCCGGTGTGGGTGACGGACAGGACCGGGCGCGCATCGTCACCTGGGCCGTCCTCGGCGTCGCCGCCGTGCTGCTGGCCTGGGGGTACGCCGAGGCCCGGCGCGTGCCGCGGGTGCGCCGCCTCGACGTTCGACTGCCGCGCCTGGGAGCCGGGTTGGACGGAACCCGGGTCGCCCTGATCACCGACACCCACTACGGTCCGCTCGACCGGGCCCGCTGGTCGGCGCGGGTCTGCGAGACGGTGAACACCCTGGAGGCCGACCTGGTCTGCCACACCGGCGACATCGCGGACGGCACGGCCGAACGCCGTCGCGCCCAGGCCGCTCCGCTGGGCACCGTGCAGGCGACCCGGGCCCGCGTCTACGTCACCGGCAACCACGAGTACTACAGCGAGGCCCAGGGCTGGGTCGACCTGATGGACGAGCTGGGCTGGGAGCCGCTGCGCAATCGCCATCTGCTGCTCGAACGCGGCGGTGACACGCTCGTGGTCGCCGGCGTCGACGACGTCACCGCCGAGTCCTCCGGACTGGCGGGCCACCGCGCCCACCTCGCCGGAGCCCTCCACGGCGCCGACCCCGACCTGCCCGTGCTCCTCCTCGCCCACCAGCCCAAGTTCATCGACCGCGCGGCGGCCCACGGCATCGACCTCCAGCTCTCCGGCCACACCCACGGCGGCCAGATCTGGCCCTTCCACTACCTCGTCCGCCTCGACCAGCCGGTCGTCGCCGGCCTCAGCCGCCACGGCGCTCGCACGCTCCTCTACACCAGCCGCGGCACCGGCTTCTGGGGCCCGCCCTTCCGCGTCTTCGCCCCCAGCGAGATCACCCTGCTCGTGCTCCGCTCCCCGCAGCCTGCCGACTGACGCGCGGGGCGGTCAGGAGCAGGCCGGGCACAGGCCTCGGTAGGTGATCTCCACCGAGCCGACGGCGAACCCGAACCGCTCGGCCTCGGGCAGGTCGCCGAGGGCGTCCCCGACCGGGTGGACGTCGCGGACCGTGCCGCAGCCGGAGCACACCAGGTGCTGATGGGGGCGGCGGGCGTTCGGGTCGAAGCGCTTGGCCCGGCCAACGGTGGAGACCTCCAGCACCTCGCCGAGCGTGACGAGCTCCCCCAGCGTGTTGTAGACGGTGGCGCGGGAGATCTCGGGCAGCCTCGCGGCGGCCCGCAGGTGTACCTCGTCGGCCGTCAGATGCACATGGTCGCCGTCGAGGACCTCCGCGACAACACGCCGCTGCGAGGTCAACCGCCAGCCACGGCCCCGAAGCCGCTGAAGGAGGTCGCTCATCTCGTCACCTGCTCCGCTTCGCGGGGGACGCGCGGCCCCGGACGGATCCACGGATCCGACGACGTCGCGTCCCGGACATTATCGCTTTAGCTCACTTCTTGACTTGGACGAAGTCCATCGTAGGATCGATCCCGGCGACATCCAAGAGACAGGAAGACTCCGGTACGGCAGCAGAGAAACGCGGTGGGACACCATCGGTCGTCCGCGCGGCGCCGGCCGAGAGTGCCGCCTCGTCGCACCGCCCGGGACCGTCCGTGAGACGTTCGGGCGGGCGCGGCGACACCTGGCATACCTCGTGCCCCTTCTGCTCGGACCGAATCCTCCTCCCCCGTTCAGCGCCCCACGACCCCCCGGGTCCGGAAGGATTGCCATGACCGAGAACCGCGAGTCGCATGTCTTTGATCCCGTCACCCCGGATTCGCCCGAGACGGCCGTCCCCGAGGTGCCCGAGGCGCAGGCGGGCGGCTGCCCCGTGGCCCACGGGCGTGCGCCGCACCCCACGCAGGGCGGCGGGAACCGCCAGTGGTGGCCGGACCGCCTCAATCTGAAGATCCTCGCCAAGAACCCCGCCGTGGCGAACCCGCTCGGTGCGGAGTTCGACTACGCGGCCGCGTTCCAGGGGCTCGACCTGCCCACGGTGAAGCGGGACATCGCCGAGGTGCTCACCACGTCGCAGGACTGGTGGCCGGCCGACTTCGGCAACTACGGGCCGCTGATGATCCGGATGGCCTGGCACAGCGCCGGCACGTATCGCATCAGCGACGGCCGCGGTGGCGCGGGCGCCGGTCAGCAGCGCTTCGCCCCGCTGAACAGCTGGCCGGACAACGGCAACCTGGACAAGGCCCGCCGCCTGCTGTGGCCGGTCAAGAAGAAGTACGGCCAGGCGCTGTCCTGGGCCGACCTGCTGATCCTCACCGGCAACGTCGCCCTGGAGACGATGGGGCTGAAGACCTTCGGCTTCGCCGGCGGCCGCGAGGACGTCTGGGAGTCGGAGGAGGACGTCTACTGGGGCCCGGAGACCACCTGGCTCGACGACGAGCGCTACACCGGCGACCGTGAGCTGGAGAACCCGCTCGGCGCGGTCCAGATGGGCCTGATCTACGTCAATCCCGAGGGCCCGAACGGCAATCCGGACCCGGTCGCCGCCGCCCGCGACATCCGCGAGACCTTCCGCCGGATGGCGATGAACGACGAGGAGACCGTCGCTCTCATCGCCGGTGGCCACACCTTCGGCAAGACGCACGGAGCGGGCCCGGCGGTGAGCGTCGGCGCGGACCCCGAGGGCGCCCCGATGGAGGAGCAGGGCCTGGGCTGGCGCAGCTCCCACGGGACGGGCAAGGGCGGGGACGCCATCACCAGTGGGCTGGAGGTGACCTGGACCAGCACCCCGACCACGTGGGGCAACGAGTTCTTCGACAACCTCTTCGCCTACGAGTACGAGCTGACCGAGTCCCCGGCCGGTGCGAAGCAGTGGGTCGCCAAGGACGCGGAGGCGACCATCCCGGACGCCCACGACGCGTCGAAGAAGCACAAGCCGCAGATGCTCACCACCGACCTGTCGCTGCGCTTCGACCCGGCCTACGAGGAGATCTCGCGCCGCTTCCACGAGAACCCGGACCAGTTCGCGGACGCCTTCGCGCGCGCCTGGTACAAGCTGACGCACCGTGACATGGGCCCGGTCCAGCGCTACCTGGGCGCCGAGGTGCCGTCCGAGGTGCTGCTGTGGCAGGACCCGCTGCCCGCGCGCACCGCTGAGCCGCTGGACGCCGCGGACATCGCCGCGCTGAAGGAGCAGGTGCTCGCCACGGACCTGACGGTGGCTCAGCTGGTCTCGGCCGCCTGGGCGTCGGCCGCGTCCTTCCGCGGCAGCGACAAGCGTGGCGGCGCCAACGGCGCCCGGGTCCGTCTGGAGCCGCAGCGCGGCTGGGAGGCGAACGACCCAGACGAGCTGGCCCAGGTCCTGCGGGCTCTGGAAGGTATTCAGGAGTCCTTCGACGCCGAGGGCGGCAAGCAGGTCTCGCTGGCCGACCTGATCGTCCTCGCGGGCAACGCGGCCGTCGAGCAGGCGGCCAAGGACGCCGGTGTCGTCGTGGAGGTGCCGTTCACGGCGGGCCGGGTCGACGCCACGCAGGACCAGACGGACGTCGAGTCCTTCGCCGCCCTGGAGCCCGTGTACGACGGCTTCCGCAACTACGCGGGCAAGGGCAGCCGCCTGCCCGCGGAGTACCTGCTCCTGGACCGGGCCAACCTGCTGACGCTGAGCGCCCCGGAGACCACGGTCCTGGTCGGCGGTCTGCGGGTGCTGGGCGCCAATTCCGGCGGCTCGAAGCACGGTGTCCTCACCGACCGCCCGGGCACGCTGACCAACGACTTCTTCGTGAACCTGCTCGACCTGGGCATCACCTGGAAATCGACGTCGGCGGCGCAGGACGAGTTCGAGGCCCGCGACGCGACCGGCCGGGTCAAGTGGACCGGTACCCGCGCGGACCTGGTCTTCGGCTCCAACTCCGAACTCCGTGCCCTCGCCGAGGTGTACGCGAGCGACGACGCGCGGCAGAAGTTCGTGACGGACTTCGTCGCCGCCTGGAGCAAGGTCATGGACCTCGACCGCTTCGACCTGGTCTGACCGCGCGGTCGGGGCCGCCGCCCGCGCGGCGCGGCCCCGGCCCCGCACGGTGGTGTGCGGTGCGGCACCGCCGCGCGGGACCGGGATTCTTCGCCTCGGCCCCGGCCGCTGTCCTGCTACCAGCCGGCCTTCACCGCGTTGTAAGCCGTCCGGCAATCGGCGTTGGTGGCATCCGCGGCCAGCTTCTCCATGGAGCTGCTCCAGACCTTCTTGGCCACCTTCTCCATGTCACGGGTCGCCGCGGGCACGTTCGGCGCGTGCTTCTTGATCGTCGCCAGCGAGGACCTGGCGAACTTGTTGCACACGGGTCCGGCGGCGTTCCGATAGCGGGTGTCCAGGTCCGTCGCGACGGCCTGGCCGTTCTGGGTCGCCCAGGTGTTCCAGGCCGCGCAGGCCGCTTCGGTGAACACGGCCTGGTCGGCCTCGCTCAGTCCCAGCACCTCGCCCAGCATCGTGTTCTGGGCCTTGTCGGGGACCGTGAAGTCCACGACGGGGAACTTGTCGAGGGTTTCGAGCAGCGCCTCCTGACACGCGGGAGGCAGCGGGGCCGCCGCCCGGGCGGTGGAGGGGGCGGCCAGCGCGGAGACGGACAGGAGTGCCACGGTGAGGACGGTGCGCTGGGCGGTACGCGAAAGAGTCATGGGGCAGTGCTCCTCGTACGGAAGAGAGTGACGGTCCGGGCACCGCGTCAGCGCCCGACGGCTACAGAACGATCACCGCCCGCGCAGGTCACGGGCCTTTCGGTGCGGCGGACGGTGGCACACAGGGTCGTCGGCCGTCCGTGCGACGAGGGGGCCATCGGCCGTCTCACGGCCGCGGTTGCGAGGGGACGGAACCCACCTCACCCATCCCGGTGAGAGCGCGTTCCTGGTCCGCCGCCGGAAGACCAGGAAGCCGGCCGATGCGGCGCCGACGAGCCAGAGACACTGGATCACGAGCCCCCGGACGGCCGACGCGTCGGAGAAGGCCGCGGACATGCTCGCCTGCACGGCTCCGTACGTCGGGAGGAAGCGCACGACGGCGCTGTCCGACCCGGAGCTGGAGAGGGGATTCTGCAGGGCGACGTCGAGGATGCTGATCATCAGGATGGCGAACATGCCCTCGACCTCCCGGCGAAGCACCGATCCGAAGACCACGCCCAGCGCGCCATAGGTCAGGGCCGCGCAGAACAGGGCGGCGGCGAGGAGGAGGGGCTGTCGCGGCGGCCAGGCGAATCCGACGACGACCGTGGCGTACGCCGCGACGGCGACACAGACCAGCGTGAGCGCGGACAGCTTCGCGAGGACGAGGTGGTAGCGAGGGTAGCCCGCCATCGCCAGGCGCCGGTCGAAAGCGCCTCCCGTGAAGGTGGCCGCGAACATCATGAACCCGGCGATCAGGGTGACCGCGTTCAGCGCACCGGTGATCTGGGTGAGGTGGTTGCCGGGCGGGGACAGGATCTCGCCGGTGGCCCGGAGCCGGAACGGGGCCGGCTCATCGGGAATGGTCACATAGGCGAGGACGATCCACACGGGGATGTACACGACCACCAGCAGCATCGCGAACCGGTTGCGGGCGTGCCCGGTCAACGCGTACCTGGACGCCGTGGCGAACAGGAGCCAGTGGCGCCTCATGCCGCCGCCCCCGTGGGCCGCTCCTGGCGGTGGAGGCGTCCGTTCTCCAGGCGCCAGAGCAGATCCAGCCGGTCGATGTCGTACGCCAGGTGCGAGACGACCAGCACCGAACGCCCGGCGTCGCGCAACCTCGTCGCCAGCTCCCAGAAGCGCAGATACGTCTCCCAGTCGAACCCCTGGTAGGGCTCGTCCAGGAGGAGCACGTCCGGGTCGTGCATGAGCGCCAGGGTCAGGTTCAGCTTCTGCCGCGAGCCGCCGCTGAGCAGGCCCGCACGCCGGTCGAGGCACTCGGTGAAGGCCAGGGTCTCCATCACCTCCTCGGCCCGCCGCAGGTCGGCGAGGCCGAACGCGGCCTTGAAGAGGTCGAGGTGCTGGCGGACGGTGAAGGAGTCGTCCAGAACCACGGACTGCGGGCAGTAGCCGAACCTGCCGTGGTGCCGCACCGATCCGCGGTCCGGCCCGAGCTCACCGGAGAGGATCTTCAGCAGCGTCGTCTTGCCCGCGCCGTTCTCCCCGACGATCCCGGCGAGGGTGCCGGGCCGTAGCCGGAGGTCGACTCCCCGGAGAACGGCGTGCTGCCGGTAGGAGTGGTGCACATCTTGGACGTCCATCGTCTCGCTCCGTCGTACCAGGTCTTTTCCCGTGATCGCGGAACCGATCCGCTCGTGCCCAACGAGCCGGCCACGCGGCGGAAACGGCGCCCAGGACGCGCCCGTTCGCCCGGCGTCAACCCGGTGCACGACCCGTCACGCGTGCGACGGGACTACCGCGGAAACCGCTCCCGGCGCGGCGCCCGGCCCCTAGCGTTACCGGGCTCGGAGCGCCTGCGTCACGGGCCTGGAGCCGTCGTTGCGTACCTACAGTTGCGTACCTACACAGGAAAGGCCGGTCGGCCCATGCGGAGAACGTGCGTGATCGGAGCGGGCCCGTCCGGCCTGGCGGCGAGCAAGGTCCTCGCCTCGCGCGGCCTTCCGTTCGACTGCTTCGAGGCGGGTTCGGGCATCGGCGGCCTCTGGCGCTACGGCAACGACAACGGTATGTCGGGGGTGTACGCGTCGCTCCACGCGAACATCTCCAAGGAGAGCATGTCGTTCTCCTCGCTGGCGATGCCGGAGACCTACCCGGTCTTCCCGCACCACAGCAAGGTCCTCGCCTACCTGGAGCAGTACGCCGCTTCCTTCGGCCTGCACCGGCACATCGGATTCGGCACGGAGGTCACCTCCGTACGGCCCCTGGAGGACGGCGGCTGGGAGGTCGTCCGCCGGCGCCGTGGCGACACGGAGGCGCGGACGCAGCGCTACACCGAGGTGGTGGTGGCCAACGGGCACCACTGGGACCCGCGGTTGCCGGACCCCGCCGTACCGGGAGCCGAGGATTTCGCCGGCCTCGCTCTCCACTCGCACGACTACCGCTCCCCCGAGCCGTACGCCGGCCGACGGGTGCTCGTGATCGGCATGGGCAACTCCGCGTGCGAGATCGCGGCGGAGGTCTCCCGTACGGCGGCGCGGACATTCCTCTCCGCGCGCGACACGGCGCACGTGTTCCCCAAGATGCTGCTCGGCCGGCCGGCCGACCACTTGGCGGGGAGCCCGCTGGCCGGCCTGCCACGGTTTCTCAAGGAGCCGGCGATGGCGCTTCTCCTGCGGCTGACCCGGGGCGCCCCCGCTCATTACGGGCTTCCCGAACCGGTCCGTGGGCCCCTCGCCGCCCACCCCTCCACTTCGGACGAACTCCTCGTCCAGCTGGCCCGGGGCGCGGTCACCCCCAAGCCCGGCGTCAGCTCCTTCGGCCGGGACACGGCGTTCTTCGCGGACGGCAGCCGCGAGAGCGTGGACGCCGTGGTGTACGCCACCGGGTACTCCATCTCCTTCCCCTTTCTGGCCCCCTCCGTCTTCGCCGCCCCGGGCGGCCGCACGGAGCTCTATCTGCGCACGGTGCCGCCCCGGCTCCCCGGGCTCTACTTCATGGGACTCGCCCAACCCGCCGGCGCCGCCTTCCCGTTGCTCGAACCGCAGGCCGAATGGATCGCCGACCTGATCGAGGGAGCGGTCCGCCTGCCGGCCCCGGCGGAGATGACACGGGCGATCGCCCGCGCGCGGCGACAGCACGACAAGGCCTACGCGCCCACCTACCGTCACGGGATCGAGATCGACATCCGCTCCTACCGGCGAGCCCTCCGGCGGGAACTCCGGGCAGGCAGGCGCCGCGCCCGCGGTGTGCTCCCGCCCCGGCAGGGGGCGAGCTCTCCCACGCCCGTGCCCGACGCCGTGTGATCCGCCGGCCCGCTCCGTGCGGTCGGGTACGGGAGAGCTCCCGCCCGGCTCACACCGCCGTCGAGCTCTCCTCCAGCTCGCCCACGGCCTGCTCCCACAGCTCCGGCAGCGACTCCCCCAACGGGAGGGCGCGGTCGGCGACGAAGGACACCTCCGCCCAGTCGCCGAAGAACGACAGCCCCACGGCGAAGAGATGACCCGGTACGAGCAGGGGCAGCAGGGCGGTCCCCGTCACCTGCGTCTCCCCCAGGCTCCCCTTGTCGGCGAGCGGCATGGAGGTGGCCATGACGTTGGTGACGCGTGGCGAGAGGATCCTGCGCAGGTACCACTCGGTGGGGCCGTCCGGCATGAAGCGGACCAGGTCCTGAATGGCCTGCCGCCAGGTCTCGCCCCGGAGCTTCCGGGTCGTCGCCATGACCTGGTCCAGTCGGCGCAGGGGCTCCTCACCGTCCCGGGAACCGTCCGGGTGTTCCGGGACGGTCCGCACGGGCAGTTCGAGCGGCAGGGCGAAGCAGCGGTTTCCCCAGGTCTGTTCCTCGTCGGCGCGTCGGGCATCGACGGGCAGTACGGCCGTCACCCGGGGGAGCGGCACCCCGGCACGGGCCGACCAGACCGACAACGCCCCGCAGAGCGCGGCCAGATGCACGTCGTGGGCCGAGCCGCCCCGCCCGGCGCCGATCCGGCGGAGGGTGTCCGCCGGTGCCCGGCCCCGCCACAGCCGCCGCTCCCCGGAGGGGGCGAAGGCCGCGTCCGGGCGGTGACCGCGAACGGCCAGGGAGCCGGCCACGAACCTCGTGGCCAGCCCGACGGCCGCCCCGACCCGCCGGGGCACCCCGGACGGACGGTTCCGGCCCGGTACCGGGCGCGCCGACGCCTCCCCCTCACCCAGCATGGCCCGGAAGGTCATTGCGGCGGCCGAACCGTCCTGGCAGGCGTGGTGAAAGCGGTAGCAGACAGCGTACGTGTCGGGTTCGTGGCCGTGGACCAGCCAGACCCCCCAGTAGCAGCCCGGGGCGAACGGGGCGTTGAGCGCGGTGTGCAAAGCGGCGTCCCAGGCGCCGGGTCCGTCGGCGACCACCTCGTGCACATGCCGGTCGACGGCGAAGTCCGCGTCCGGCTGCCACCGGGACCGCCGGCCTCCCTCCACCCGGCTCGTGAGCAGGGGCAGTTCGCCGAGGCGGTAGCCCACGTACGCGCGAAGGTCCGCCAGGGCCGGAGGCGGACCACTGAGATAGGCGACGCCACCCGCGTCCCAGCGGACGTCGGGCCGACGGCGCTCCAGCTGGAGGAACGCGCGGTCGACCGCGTGGGTGGGGTGGCGGGGCGAGGGGATCGGCCGGTCGGGCCGGGCGGAGCGGCCGGACGGGGCGGGCAGGGTGGGCTGCTCGGGATCGGGCATGGGCTTCGGTGCTCCAATTCGGGCCGGAGACGACCACGTTGACAACGGAAGGGGCAGAGGGACGGAGGGACGCGTACGGAGGGGCGGCCGGAGGCCACCGGCGCCGGGCGGCCCGCCAGGTCCGGCCGCAGCGCGCTGTCCGGACCGGCCGCCCATCAGGATGACCACCGGCCGGGAGCAGTCCGTGCGGCGTCCGCCCGCCGCCCCGCACCGGCAGCCGGATTCCTGGCCGCTCCCCGGCCGCCGGCCGTATCCGCTCCTGGACCCGTGCGGCTCCCGGTCCCCCTGCCCCGACGGGTCCTCGGCCCCCGCACCCGGGGCCGCCGTCGGCCTGGCGATCCGTTGAGGGAACGATCCGGGCCCCTGGCGGCGAGTTCGCTCGAAAGGGGGACGCGAAAGAGGGACGGCGCTCCGATCACCACCGTGGGCTCCGGCCCTGTCAGGCCGCCCCGCGGGCCGAACCGCTCGGCCGACGGTGTTCCGCTCCCCTGATAAGGGCGGTCTCGCAACGTACTTCGTTCGGGTGAGCGGGAGGAATCGAGGCGCCTGTCCCGTTCGCCGTCTGCCATTGTGTGCCGTGCGCCGGGGATCACCGGGCTGCGAGGCCCGACAAGCCCCCGTCGGACAGGGCACCGGAGAGCCGGCGAGCACCGGCCGCACCGGATCGGCCGACCGTGCGCGGTGCGATCGTCGTGACGATCCGCGATGCGGGACGGCCGGTGACATCCCGCTCCCCCGCACCCGGCCGCCGCAACGGCGGCGTCACCGCGTCACCGCCCTCCGCACCCGGTCGGGGACCGCCCCTCTCACCGCCCTTGGAGCCACGCTCGTGCACGTCGCACTCACCGGCGCCACCGGATTCCTCGGACTGCGTCTGCTGCGTCGCCTGCTCGCCACGCACCGTTCGGTGACCGTCCTGGCCCACGCCGGGTCGGGGAACGCTCTGCACCGCATCACCCGGTTCTTCGAACTGACAGGCTCGCCGGAGGCTTTCGTCGACCGACTCCCCGGCCGGCTGCGGGTGGTGGAGACCGACCTGGCGCTGCCGCGGCTGGGCCTGTCCGCACGGACGTTCCAGAGGCTGGCCGACGGCCTCGCCGAGATCTGGCACAGCGCGGGCAGCATCAATCTGGAAGGCGGCCTTCCCGAGCTGCGACGGACCAACGTCGAAGGGACCCGGCGCGTACTGGAATTGGCGGCCGCCGGTCGCGGGGCACCCGCGATCCGCCATGTGAGCACCGCGTTCGTGGCCGGTGGACGGCGCACCGGCGTGGCGTACGAGGACGAGCTGGACGCCCCCGACGGCTTCGAGAACGCCTACGAGCAGTCCAAGTACGAGGCGGAGCTGCTGGTCCACGACTGGTCCCGGGAGCACGGCCGCCCGGCCCTGGTCCTGCGGCCGGGCATCCTGGTCACCGACCGGCCGCCGCACCCCGAGCTGCCCTCGCACCCGTTGCAGGTCGTCGAGCGCATTCTGCGCGACGCGCTGGGCACCGCCGGGTCGGGCGACCGGCTCCGCGTCCGGACCGTGGGGCATCCGCACGGCCGGCTGAACCTCTTGCAGGTGGAGCACGCTGCCGACGTCATGGTGCGGCTGGCCGGGTTGACGCCGTCGGGCGGGGTCGACACGTACCACGTCGTCCACGACCGCGATGTGCCCGTACCCACGGTCGTGCAGCTCCTGGAACGGCTGGTCCCGCTCTCGATCGACCTGGTTTCCGCCAAGCCGGACGACCCGTCGGCGTTGGAGGCGCTGCTCGACTTCTACCCGGGCATGACGGCCTACCTCGCCCATCGGCGACGGTTCGACGACACCCGGCTCAGAACCCGGCTCGGGCCGTCGGCGGCCTCCGCCCCGGTGGGCCTCGACTACCTGTGGTCCGGGCTGGCCCCCCGGGGCGGGGCCCTGCCCCTGTCGCCGGGCGTCCCCCCGGCCCCTTTCCCGTCCGCCCGGTACGCCTGACCAGCAGCCGACCCACCCCGTTGGAGCCTCTCCCGTGTCTGTCCTCACCGCTCTCGGCCCGCCTGCCGCCTCCTTGCCGGTCTTCTCACCCGAGGGGATCACGGCCCGTGTCCGGCAGATCCGGGAACCCGTGCACGTCGTCAGCGGGCCGGACGGCCGGGAGCTGGGGATCGCGACCGGCGCCGCGCCCGCCGGTCCGGTGCTCGGCACGCTGCCGCCGCTGTACCCCGAATGGCTCGGCGGCCGTACCTTCTGCGAGGCGCACGGCGTCCGCTTCCCCTATGTCGCGGGGGAGATGGCGAACGGCATCGCGACCACCCGGATGGTCTCCGCGATGGCCCGGGCGGAGATGATCGGCTTCTTCGGCGCGGGCGGGCTGGCCTATCCGGAGGTGGAGCGGGCCGTGGACACGCTGACGCAGGAGCTGGGGCCCCGCTCGAACTGGGGCGTCAATCTCATCCACTCACCGGCCGAACCGGCGCTGGAGTTCCGCGTCGCCGAACTGCTGCTGCGTCGCGGTGTTCCCCGGATCTCGGCGTCGGCGTTCATGGAGCTGACCCCGGCCGTCGTCCTGTGCTCGGCGCACGGGCTGCGCCGGGGCCCGGACGGCGCCGTCGTACGGCGCACTCACCTGCTGGCGAAGGTCTCCCGGCCCGAGGTGGCCGAGAGGTTCCTCTCCCCCGCGCCGCCCGCGCTGCTGGACTCCCTCGTCGCCCAGGGGAGGCTGACCCGCCAGGAGGCAGCTCTGGCGGCCCGGGTGCCGGTGGCCGAGGACATCACCGTGGAGGCGGACAGCGGCGGGCACACCGACAACCGGCCGCTGTCGGTCCTGCTGCCGAGGATCGCCGCCCTGCGTGACGCGCTGTGCCGGCGGTTCGGTTACCGCCGGCCGGTCCGGCTCGGCGCGGCCGGCGGTCTCGGCACACCGGATGCGGTGGCCGCCGCCTTCGCCCTCGGCGCCTCCTACGTGGTCGTCGGGTCGGTGAACCAGACGGCCGTCGAGGCGGGACTGTCCGACGCGGCCAAGGCGATGCTCTGCGACGCGGACGTCTCCGATGTGGCCATGGCGCCGGCGGCCGACATGTTCGAGCTGGGTGTGAAGCTCCAAGTGCTCTCCCGGGGAACGATGTTCGCCCAGCGGGCGGCTCGGCTCCATGCGGCGTACCGGGCCCACGGATCGCTGGAGGAGATCCCGTCCGTGCTGCGCGCCACCATCGAACGCGACGTACTGCGCGCCCCGTTCGACGAAATCTGGCGGCACGCTCGCGCGTTCTGGGAGCAGCGCGATCCTGCGGAGATCACCCGTGCGGAAGCCGACCCGAAGCACCGTATGGCCCTGGTCTTCCGCTGGTATCTGGGCCGTTCCAGCCGGTGGGCGATCACCGGGGAGGAGTCGCGGCGGGCCGACTTCCAGATCTGGTGCGGGCCGGCGATGGGCGCGTTCAACCAGTGGGTGGCGGGCACGTTCCTGGCCGACCCGGCGCACCGGTCCGTGGTGCGGATCGGGCTCAACCTGCTGGAAGGGGCCGCCGTGCTCACACGCGCCCATCAACTGCGCACGTACGGCGTTCCGCTGCCGGCCGAGGCGTTCACCTACGCCCCGTGCGAGCTGGCGTGAGCGGCCTCGGCGCCCACGGGGCGCCGGCACCGACCGGCCTTCCCCGAGGAGAGAGCGTGTCCGACCCCGTCCCCTGCCAGCTCCCCATCGCCGTGGTCGGGGTGGGTGCCCTGGTGCCCGGTGCCACGGACGCGGCGGGCTACTGGCGGATCGTGACCGGTGGCCGCGACCTGATCACCGAGGTTCCCGCCACCCGCTGGCGCGTGGAGGACCACTATGACCCGGATCCGGCCGCCCCCGACAAGACGTACGCCCGCCGGGGCGCGTTCCTACCCGAGGTGGACTTCGATCCCCTGGCCTATGGGGTGCCGCCCGCCAATCTGCCGGCGACGGACACCTCCCAACTGCTCGCCCTGATGGTCGCCGACCAGGTGCTGACGGATGCCGGCGGTCCGGCCGGGGTGGACCGCGACCGGACCGGCGTCGTCCTCGGCGCGGCGGCTCTCGAACTCCTTCCGCACATGTACGGGCGCGCCCACCGCCCCGCATGGCTCGCGGGGCTGCGGGAGAGCGGACTCGACGAGACCGAGGCGCAGGCCGTGTGCGACCGCATCGCGGCCCGCTTCGAGCCGTGGCGGGAATCGACCTTCCCCGGACTGCTCGGCAACGTCGTCGCGGGCCGGATCGCCAACCGGTTCGATCTGCACGGCATCAACCACACCACCGACGCCGCCTGTGCCAGCTCGCTCGCGGCCCTGTCGACGGCCGTCGGCGAACTGTCCCTGGGCCGGGCCGACCTGGTGATCAGCGGCGGGGTGGACACCGGGAACGACATCGGCATGTTCCTGTGCTTCTCCAAGACGCCCGCGCTGTCCCCCACGGGCGACTGCCGGCCGTTCTCGGCCGCGGCGGACGGCACCATGCTCGGCGAAGCGGTCGTCATGTACGCACTGAAGCGGTTGTCCGACGCGGAGCGTGACGGCGACCGGATCCACGCGGTGATCCGGGGTATCGGCACCTCGTCCGACGGCCGGAGCACGGCGATCTACGCCCCGCTGCCCGAGGGCCAGGAACGGGCCCTGCGACGCGCCTACGAGGGAGCCGGCTACGGGCCGGAGACCGTGGAGCTGGTCGAGGCGCACGGGACCGGCACGAAGGCCGGGGACACCGCCGAACTGGCGGCGCTGACGGCGGTGTTCGGTGCGTCGGGACGCCCGGACGGGCAGTGGTGCGCGATCGGTTCGGTCAAGTCGCAGATCGGCCACACCAAGTGCGCCGCGGGCGCGGCGGGACTACTCAAGGCGGTCACGGCCCTGCACCACCAGGTACTGCCTCCGACGGTCAAGGTGGAACGGCCGAATCCGGCGGCCGCCGCTCCGGACGGCCCGTTCTACGTCAACACCGAGACCCGTCCGTGGGTCCGGCCGGCCGGTCATCCGCGGCGGGCGGCGGTGTCGAGCTTCGGTTTCGGCGGCAGCAACTTCCACGTCACGCTGGAGGAGTACGCGCCGTCGGGCGGCCCGGGGCGCCCGGCCCTGCGCCACCGCACGGCGTCGAGCGAGCTCGTCCTGTTCGGTGGCGACTCCCCGTCGGACCTGATGGCGCCCCGGACGGACGACGATCGTCCGCTGGCCGCGCTGGCGCGGGAGAGCCAGGCCGCCTTCTCCCCCGCCGCCCGGGTGCGGCTGGCCGTCGTCGCCACCGACGCCGAGGACCTGCGGGAGAAGTACGCGCAGGCGCTCGCACTGATCCGGCGGCGCCCCGACGCGGCGTTCTCGACACCCACCGGGGTCCGGTACGCGTACGGGGAGGCCGCGCCCGGCCGTATCGGTTTCCTGTTCCCGGGACAGGGGTCCCAGTACGTCGGGATGGGAGCCGGTCTCGCGATGCTGGCGCCGACCGCCCAGGCCGTATGGGACCGGCTGGGCGGCACCCGCTTCGACGGGCGGCCCCTGCACCGGGTCGTGTTCCCGCCGCCCGCCTTCACCGACGGGGAACGCGCCGCCCGGCGGGCCCTGCTGGACGCCACCGAGTGGGCGCAGCCGGCCCTGGCGGTGCACGCGCTGGCGCTGCTGGAGGTGGTGCGGGAGCTGGGCCTGCGGCCGGACTGCGTGGCGGGCCACAGCTTCGGTGAGCTGGTGGCGCTGACGTGCGCGGGCGCGCTGGAGCCGGAGTCGCTGGTGAGTCTGGCCCGTCGCCGCGGTGAGCTGATGCGGGACGCGGCGGACGCCCCGGGCGCGATGCTGGCGGTGGCGGCGGACCGTACGCGCGTGGCCGGAGTTCTGGCCGGTGGCGGGTTCGGCGACCTCTGGCCGGCCAACCACAACTCCCCGTGCCAAGTGGTGCTCTCGGGATCGGTGGAGGCCGTCGCACGTGCCGAGAAGGCGTTCTCGGCCGAGGGGGTCGGCACGCGTCGGCCGGCCACGTCGACCGCCTTCCACTGTCCGCTGGTCGCCCCGGCCGTCGAGCCGCTCGCCGCGTACCTGCGCACGGTGCCGCTCGCGGAGCCCCGGATCGAGGTCTACGGCAACGCGGACGCGGCGCCGTACCCCTCGTCCCCCGACGAGGTGCGCCGCCGGATCGCCGGTCATCTCGCCTCCCCGGTGCTCTTCCAGGACCAGATCGAGGCGATGTACGCGGCGGGGGTTCGCACCTTCGTCGAGGTCGGCGCGGGCGCCACGCTGACCGGGCTGGTCCACCAGATCCTCGGCGACCGCGAGCACGCGGCCGTCCCCCTGGACCGGAAGGCCCGGCCCGGTGCCGACACCCTGCACGCCGCGCTCGGCGAACTCGCCGTACGCGGCGTCCCCCTCGATCTCGACACGCTCTGGGCACCGTACGCCTCGCCCGGAACCCCGGCGAAGGAGCGCGAGCCCCGCATGACGGTGAAGATCAGCGGAGCGAACCACGGTCAGTCGCCGCCGACCCGCGCCGCGTCGGCCGAGCTGTCGCCCGCTCCGGCACCTGAGCCCCGGCACCGACCGCAGCCCGCTCCGGCACCCGTGCCCGTACCAACGTCCACGTCCCCGTCCATGTCCACGTCCCCGTCCATGTCCGCGCCCGCGTCCGACACCCCGGCGGTCCCCATGCCCGCGCACATCCCCTCCCCGTCCCACGCCCAGCAGCCTTCGGCGCACGAGGCCGACGCCGCTGAGACCGTCGGAGCCGGGCCCACGGTCGGCGGCGACTGGTTCGCCGCCGTCGAGAGCATCCAACGGCAGACGGCGGAGACCCACGCGGTCTGCCAGCGCCTCCTGACCGACAGCCATCTGGCCTTCCTCCGGATGACGGAGACGACCCTGGCCGCGATGCTCGGGGCGCCGAACCCGGCAGCGGACGGGTCCGTGGACGGGGACATCCCGGCTCCCACGGCTCCACTGCCGCTGCCCCGCTCCTCGTCACCGCGGCACCTGCCGGCGCCGCCCATGACGGCGTCGGCCCCGGTCGTGGCCGTCGTCCCGGCCGCGGCGCCCACGCCCGCTCCTGTCACGCCCACCCTTTCCGCAGCCGCAGCCGCAGCGGCCCCGGCCCCGGCCCCGGCGGTGCCTTTGCCCGCCCCGGAGACGGCTGCCGCTCCCGTGGACGACGCCGGCGTCGACGACGCGGTGTCCCTGTCGCCGCCGGAGCTGGAGGAGTTGCTCCTGTCGGTGGTGGCCCGCCTCACCGGCTATCCCACCGCCATGCTCAACATGGACATGGAGCTGGAAGCCGATCTGGGCGTCGACTCCATCAAGCGCGTCGAGATCCTGTCGGCGGTGCGACGGCAGGTGGGCGACGTGGCGGCGGGGGACCCCGGGCAGCTCGGCAAGCTCCGTACGCTGCGCGAGATCGTCGAGACGCTGACCGGCAGCCCCCGGCCTCCCGGGCCCCCGGAGCCGGATGCCCGGGCCGGGCACTCCGTGGCCGCCGGGACCCCGGTCGTCCGCGAGGCGCCCGCCCCGTCCGCCCCATCCGCGCCGTCCGCCCCGTCCGCCCCCGACGACGGGGCGGGTGAGCGTACGCCGCTGACACGGCTGGTACCGCGTCTGGTGGAGTCGCCCGCGTCCGGGCTGACCACGGCGGGACTGCTGGACGGGCCCGTCGCGGTGACCGGCGGGGGTCCGGACGGGTGCTCGATCGTCGGCCTGGTGGCCCGGAAGCTGACGGAACGCGGCGTGGCCGCCACCGCCGTGGCTGACGTACCCGAGGACGCCCGCGGTGTCGTCCACCTCGGCGGGCTGACCGCGGGCGGTACGCCCGACGGGGCACGGGAGGTCCACCGGTCGGCGCTCCGCGCCGCACGCGCGGTGGCACCACGGGCGGCGGGGGGCGGCGGACTGTTCGTGACCGTCCAGGACACCGGGGGCGACTTCGGGCTCTCGGGTCACGCGCCCGGCCGTGTGTGGCTGGGCGGGGTCGCCGGTCTGGCCAGGACCGCGGCGAAGGAGTGGCCGGACTCCTCGGTCAAGGTCGTCGACTGCGAGCGGGGCGGCCGGGACGACGAGGAGGTCGCCGAAGCGATCGTCGGGGAGCTGCTCGAAGGCGGGGCCGACCTGGAGGTGGGCCTCCGCGCGGACGGCACGCGCGCGCTGCTGCGGATGGCGCCCCAGCCGGTCACGCCCGCCGGGACCCGGCGGATCTCCGGCGCTTCCGTGATCGTGGCCACCGGCGGGGCCCGCGGGGTGACCGCGGCGGCCCTGCTCGACCTGGCCAGGACCCACCGCCCGCGGATCGTGCTGCTCGGGAGGACGGAGCTCGCCGCCGAGCCGGCCGGGCTGGCGTCGGGCACCGACGAACCGGCGCTCACCCGGCTGCTCGCGGAGCGGGCCCCGGACGCGGCGGACTCCTCGCCCGCCCGGATCGCGGAGCGGGCCCGGGAGATTCTGGCCGCGCGCGAAGTGCGGTCGACCCTGGCGGAGTTGGAGGCCGCCGGATCGTCCGCCCGGTACGTCCGGGTGGACGTCCGCGACGGTGAAGCGCTCGCGGCCGCTCTGCGCACCGTGCGCGAGACGTGGGGGCCGGTCACCGGCATCGTCCACGGTGCGGGGGTGCTGGCCGACAAGCGGATCGTCGACAAGACGGACGAGCAGGCCGAGTCGGTCATGGCCACGAAGGTGGACGGTCTGCGGGCGCTGCTGGCGGCGACGGCGGACGATCCGCTGGACACGATGGTCCTCTTCTCGTCGGTGGCCGCCGTGTTCGGCAACGCGGGGCAGAGCGACTACGCCATGGCCAATGAGGTTCTCCACCTGGTCGCGTCCGCCGAGCAGGCCCGTCGGCCCGGCTGCCTGGTGCGGTGTGTGGCCTGGGGACCCTGGCAGGGCGGCATGGTCACCCCGGCCCTGGCCGCGCACTTCGGCCGGTCCGGGGTTCCGCTCATCCCCCTGGCCCAGGGGGCCGCGGCCTTCACGGCCGAGGTGGACGGTGTCGCCGGCGAGGCCCGCGTGGTCCTGGCGGCGGGAGACGATCCGGCCGCCCTGGCCCCGGCGGGCGATCTGTGGCGCGCACAGGTGCTGGTCCGTTCGGACACGCTGCCGCAGCTGGCCGACCACGCGCCCGCCGGTGTTCCGGTGCTGCCCGTGGCCCTGGTCCTGAACTGGTTCGCGGGCGCGGCCACGGCCTGGCTGCCGGCTGCCGGGCGGCTCGTCCTGCGTGATCTGCGGGTGTACCAGAAGTACGCCCTGCCGGAGCTGTCCGGCCCGGGCCACCGGCTCACCGTGCTCGGCAGCCGGGGCGCTCCCGGTTCACCGTCGGGTCTGGACGCGGAGCTGCGTGGCGAGGACGGCCCGGCGCACTTCCGGGCCGTCCTGGACACCGGGGCCGGGGAGCCCGACGCGACCGCGTGGGACACCCCGGACGGGCTCAAGCCTCTCGACCGGGCCACACCCTATGACGGGGATGTCCTCTTCCACGGCCCCCGGTTCCACGCCCTGCGCACGGTGCGCGGCTTGTCGGAGCACGGGGCGGAGGCGACCGTCGCGGGCCTGCGGGCCCTGGGCTGGGCGGACGAGCACGGTCCGCTCGATCCGGCGGCCGTGGACGGCGCGCTGCAACTCGCCCTGCTGTGGGGCGAGAAGGTGCTCGGGGCGGCGACGCTGCCGATGGCCGTCGCGGAGTGCCGGGTGCACCGGCGCGGCCCGGTGGACGGCGCCGTGCGCTGTGTGGTGCGGGGACGGAAGGCACACGACACCGGGGCGCGCTGCGACGCGGCGCTGATCGACGCCGACGGGTCCGTCCTGGTCGAGCTGATCGGTGTCGAGCTCGTCCTCCGCCCCTCCTGACCCCGCCCCTCCTGACCCCGTCCTTCCCTCCGCCCCTCCGCACCCCGATTCGCCCGGCCCCGCCCCTCCTGGTCCCGGCCCGCCACGCCCCGCCCGCCGCGAAGTGAGACCCCTATGCGTTTCGAACCGATCGCCGTCGTCGGCCGGGGCTGTGTGCTGCCCGGCGCACTGGACCCGGACACGTTCTGGGAGAACATCGCCGCCGGCCGCACGAGCCTGTCGGCCGCCCCGGAGGGCCGGTGGCGGCTGCCGCGCCGGTGGGCCATGGGTTCGGTGGAGGATCACCTCGACCGCACCTGGACGGATGTCGGCGGTTACGTCCACGGGTTCGAGTCCGTCTTCGACCCGGCCGCCTTCGACCTCCCCCCGGAGCGGATCGCATCGCTGGACCCGCTCTTCCACTGGGTCCTGTACGGGATGCGGCAGGCGCTCGCCGAGGCGGGGCACACGGGTCCGCTGCCGCGCGGAGGTCTGGTGCTGGGGAACCTGTCGTACCCCACGCCCGCCGGGGCGGCCTTCGCCGAACACGTATGGCTGTCCGCGCAACACCCCCCGCTCCGCGACGCACTGCTGGCGGGTGAGCGGCGGACCCGGCCCGATGCCCGCAACCGCTTCTCCTCCGGGCTGCCCGCCCGGCTCGCGGCCCGCGCGCTCGGGCTCGGGGCGGGGGCGTGGTCCCTCGACGCCGCCTGCGCCTCCTCGTTGTACGCCATCAAGCTGGCGTGCGACCGGCTGCAGGACGGCACGGCGGATCTCATGGTGGCCGGTGCGGTCAGCCGCCCTGATCCCCTCTACCTGCACGTGGGGTTCTGCGCGCTGTCCGCGACCAGCCGCACGGGGCGCAGCCGGCCCTTCCACCGGGACGCGGACGGGCTGGTGCACGGCGAGGGCGCCGGGTTCGTCGCCCTGACACGGCTGGCCGACGCCCGCGCCGCCGGCCTGCCCGTGCTCGGTGTGATCCGCGGTGTGGGGCTGTCCAACGACGGGCGCGGTTCCGGGTTGATCAGCCCGTCCGAGGAGGGCCAGGTACGGGCCGTGCGCCTGGCGTACGAGAAGGCGGGCGTCGCTCCCGAGTCGGTGTCGCTCGTCGAGTGCCACGCCACGGGGACGCCGGTCGGGGACGCGGTGGAGGCGCGCTCCATGGCCCGGGTCTTCGGGGCCGGTGACGACGTTCCCATCGGTTCGGCGAAGTCGAACATCGGGCATCTGCTGGCCTCCGCGGGTGTGGCGGGACTGCTGAAGGTGCTCGGTGCGATGCGGGCGGGGGTGCGTCCGGCGACGCTCGGCGCCGGACGACCGCTGGACGTACTGGCCGGCACGCCGTTGCGGGTGCTGGCCGCGGCCGAGGAGTGGGTGGGGCCGCGCAGGGCGGCGGTCAGCGCCTTCGGGTTCGGCGGGACCAACGCCCATCTGATCGTCGACGCCCCGGACTGCCCTCCCCCGCCCGCCGTCCCCCGGCCGACGGGCGGCGCTCGGCCCGCCGCCCGGTGCGCCGGGCCGGCCCCCGAGACCCCGGACCCCACTGCGGGAGGCGCCGCGCCGGGTCACCGCACACCGGTGGCGATCGTCGCCGTCGGGGCCCGGGTCGGCGAGGGAACGTCGCTGGAGGACTTCCGCCGGGCGGTGCTGGGCGGCGAACGGCGCGGCCCCGTCGCGGAGATCGCCGTGGAGCTGACGGACCTGTGCTTCCCGCCGCTGGCCCTGGAGCGGACCGTACGTCATCAGCTCCTGGTGCTGGAGGCCGCCCGGGAGGCCGCCCGGACTGTGAGCCTGCCACGCGAGCGGACCATGGTGGTCGTCGGTACGGGGGTGGACCCCGAGGTGGCCCGCGCGGGCGCGCGCTGGCGGATTCCGCACTGGCTGGAGCAGTCGGGAAAACCGGTCGGCGCGGCTTCGGCGGACCTCGCCCGGGAGGCGTTCACCCCGGCCATGACGGCGGAGGGCGTGGTGGGCAGCATGCCGAACCTCGCGGCGAACCGCATCAGCACTCAACTCGACCTGGCCGGGCCCGGGTTCACGGTGTCGGCGGAGGAGGCGTCCGGGCTCGTGGCGCTGGGGATCGCGGCTCGGGCCATTCGTTCGGGAGAGGCCGACGCCGCGCTAGTCGGCGCCACCGACCTGTCCTGCGAGGCGGTCCACCGGGCCGCCCTGCGGGATCTCGGCCGCGACGAGGAGCCCGGGGACGCTGCCGTCGTCCTCGTCCTCAAGCCCCTGGACGCCGCTCGCAGGGACGGCGACAGCGTCATGGCCCTGCTGGACGAAGAGGCCACCGGCGAACCCGACGTGGTCATCGGCGACGGCCCCGACGCGGTCTTCGATCCGGCGACCTCCTTCGGTCGTGCTCACGCCGCGTCCGGGCTGGTCTCCGTAGCGGTCGCGGCGCTCTCGCTCCAGCACCGCGCGGTACCCCGCCCGGGCGGACCGGCGGACACCGCGGCCGTCCCCCACACGGCGCGGGCCGTCGTCACGCCGTTGGAGGGGCCGGCCGCCGGCGTACGGCTGCGCGCGGGGGACGCCCGGCCGTGGCTGCGGGGCCCCGCCCCGCGCCTGCACGTCTACTCCGGGGCCGACCGCCGGGCGGTGCTGGCAGCGCTGGAGGCCGGTACCGAGTCTTCGGCCGGCCCGGCCCGGCTGGCCTTCGTGGCCGACGGCGACACCACGCGGCAGGAGCGCGGGGAAGCGGCCCGTCGCTGGTTGACGGAGGGCGGGGCCCGCCCGGCGGACGTGTCGTACCGGGACGGGCCGGTCGTCGGGCAGACCGCTTTCGTGTACACGAACGGCTCGGCCGCGTACCCGGGGATGGGCCATGAGCTGGCCCTCGCGTTGCCGTCGCTGGGCGAGCGGGTCCGTGAGCGACATGGGGCGGTGGGGGCGCGCCTGCGGTCCGGGACCGAGCCCGGTGTCCTCGGCCAGATCTGGGCCGTCGCCGAACTGGCCGTGTTCCACACGGTGTTCAGCCGCGAGGTGCTCGGACTGCGGCCGGACGCCGCGATCGGGTACTCCTCGGGGGAGTCGACGGCCCTGGTCGCGCTGGGAGCCTGGCCGGACGCCTCGGGGCTCTATGAAGCGACCCGGGACAGCGGTCTGTTCACGACGGAACTCGCGGGCGAGCTGCGGGCGGTGCGGCGCTACTGGCGGCAGCGGGGCATCCGTGGCGACCGGTGGTCGAGCCATCTGATCGCCGCGCCCCTGGCGGCGGTTCGCGCGGAACTCGCCGGGGAACGGGCGGTCCACCTGATGGCGGTGAACGCACCCGGGGTCTGCGTCATCGGCGGCGAGTCCCGGGCGTGCGCGGCCGTCGTGGCCAGGATCGGCGTCGACCGGGCGATCGAGCTGGACTACGACATGGCCGCCCACGCACCGGAGTTGGCGGAGGTGCGGGAGGTGTGGCACGAGGCCCACCGCCGCCCCACGGTCGAGGTCCCCGGCGTTCGCTTCTACAGCGGGGCCTCCGGCCGGGCGTACCGGCCGACGTCCGAGCGGGCCGCCGAGGCGCTCACGGCCCAGGGGCTCGGCACGATCGACTTCGCGGCCACGATCGAACAGGCGTGGGCGGACGGTGTCCGGGTCTTCGTGGAGCACGGCCCGCGGCGGCTGTGCACCGGCTGGATCAAACGAGTACTCGGCGACCGGGAGCACGTGGCCGTCGCGCTGGACACTCCGGGGGACACGAACCTGCGGCATCTGTGTCTCGCGATGGGCGAACTCGTCGTCGCCGGCGTGCCGGTGGAGGCCGACGCGTTGCTCGCACGGCTCGCCGGGGCCGCGACCGGCCTCCCGCGGCCCGGCCCCACCGTCGCCGTTCCCGTACCGCCCTCTCCACGCCTACCACCCCTGGAGCGCGCCGTGACCGTTCTGCCCCGGGCCCCGGAACTCGCCCCGGTACCGGAGATCAGCCTCGGTCTCCCCGCCTCACCGGACCGGGACCCCGGCGGCCACGCGGTCGCCGCAGCGGACGAGGAGACCGGGCGCTTCGCCGCCCCGGCGCACGAGGAGACCGAGCACCTCTCCGCCCCGGCCGCCCCCGCTGCGCACTCCCCCGCCACACCGGTACAGCGGCCCCGGTTGCCCGTCGAAGACGCCCGTGGACCGGGGGCGGCGGGGGTCGGGGGCGTGGTCGCGCGGCAGAGTCTGCGGGTCGCCACGCTGCACCAGGAGGTCATGGCCGCGCACGCGGAATCCCACCGGCGGTTCCTGCGCGTGTCGGCGCTCGCCGTCAGCGCGCTGACCGCAGCGGGCGCGGCGGTGCCCGGGCGGCCCGGCCCCGTACCCATTCCCGTACGACCGCTGCCCAAGCCCCAGCCCCTGCCCTCCACGGCTCCGGCGTCCGTCCCGGCTCCGCAACCGAAGCCGGATCAGACTCCGCGGCCCGGGCAGGCTCAGCGGCCCGGGCCGACGTTCGACCGGGCCCAACTGGAGCACCTCGCCTCCCGCGAGATCTCCACGCTGTTCGGTCCGCTCTTCGCCGAGCAGGACGGCTACGCGGTACAGACCCGGATGCCCGGGCCGCCCATGCTGCTCGCCGACCGGGTCACCGGCATCGACGCGGTGCCCGCGGCGCTCGTCCTGCCGGGCCCGGTCCGCACGGACGGGAGGATCTGGACGGAGACGGATGTCCTGCCCGACAGCTGGTACCTGGATGCGACGGGGCGTGTGCCGGCCGGCGTGCTCATCGAGGCGGGCCAGGCCGACCTGCTTCTGCTCAGCTGGCTGGGCGTCGACCTGCTGAACCGGGGCGGGCGCGCGTACCGGCTGCTCGGCTGCGAGGTGACGTTCCACGGCGGCCCACCGCGCCCCGGGGACACTCTGTGCTTCGAGATCCATCTGGACGGTCACGCGGAGGCGGACGGCGTCCGGCTGGCCTTCTTCCACTACGACTGCTACGTGGACGGCGAGCTGCGGCTCAGTGTCCGCGAGGGGCAGGCGGGGTTCTTCACCGCCGCCGAGCTCGCCGGCAGCGGGGGTGTGCGCTGGGATCCCGCCGGCCGCGTGCCCGGGGACGATCTGCCGCTCGACCCGCCGGCCGTGCGCTGCGAACGGACCCGCTTCGACGCCGACCGGGTGCGAGCCCTGACGCTGGGCCGGCCCGGGGACTGTTTCGGGCCCGGCTGGGAGGCGACGGCGGCTCACGTCCGTTCGCCCGTACTCGACGAGGAGCGGCTACGCCTGCTGGACGAGGTCACCGCGTTCGACCCGGCCGGAGGGCCGTGGGGGCGAGGGTATCTGCGGGCCGGGACGGCGTTGTCCCCGGACGACTGGTTCTTCACGGGCCATTTCAAGAACGACCCCTGCATGCCGGGCACCCTGATGCTGCAAGGCGGTCTCCAGGCGATGGCGTTCTACCTGACGGCCATGGGCTTCACCGTCGACCGGGACGGCTGGCGCTTCGAGACGGTCGACGAGCACCCCTCCAGGGCCATGTGCCGGGGCCAGGCGACCCCGGAGAACCGGAAAGTCGTCTACGAGGTGTTCGTACGCGGCGTCTCGGCCGGGCCGGTGCCGACGCTTTACGCCGACGTCCTCGGCTCGGTGGACGGGCGGAAGGCGTTCCTCGGCACCGACATGGCCCTCCGGCTGGTCCCCGACTGGCCGCTGTCGCACTGGCGGCACTCCGGTCCGCCCACCGTCCAGACCGACGGGGACCCGGTGCCGCTGCCCCTTCTGGGCGGGCTGGCCGGGCATCGGGAGGAGAAGCCGGTGGCGGTGGCGGCCGACGGGTTCGCCTTTGACCACGCCTCGCTGCTGGCGTGCGCCTGGGGCAGGCCGAGCGAGGCGTTCGGCGCCATGTACGAGCCCTTCGACGGCGTCCGCAGGGTGGCGCGGCTTCCTGGCCCGCCCTATCACTTCATGAGCCGGATCGTGTCGGTGGACGGTCCGCAGGGCGGGATGCGGGAGGGCAGCGTCGTCGTCGCCGAGTACGACGTGCCGGACCGGGCGTGGTACTTCGAGCAGAACGGCGGCCGCCTCATGCCGTTCGCCGTCCTCATGGAGACGGCGCTGCAGCCCTGCGGGTGGCTCGCCTCGTACGTCGGCAGCGCGACGACCAGCGAGGCGGACCTGCTGTTCCGCAATCTCGACGGGTCGGGAACGGTCACCGGCGAGGTCACCCCGGCGACGCGTACCGTCCGCACCAGGGCCGAACTGACCCGCGTCTCACGCAGCGGAGAAATGATCATCGAGTCGTTCCGGGTGACGTGCACGGCCGACGAAGCGCCCCTCTTCGAACTCTCCACGGTGTTCGGCTACTTCCCCCGGTCGGCCTTCGACGACCAGCAGGGTCTGGCGACTTCGGCCGACGACCGGGTCCGCCTCGACGAGCCCTGCGATCGCGTGGTCGATCTGACCTCCCGCCCCGCCCGCTACTGCTCCGGCGAACCGCGCCTGCCGGGCGCGATGTTGCTGATGCTGGACCGGATCACGGGCCACTGGCCGGACGGCGGAAGCGCCGGGCTCGGCCGGTTGCGTTCGGAGAAGGACGTCCGCCCGGACGCCTGGTTCTTCCGGGCCCACTTCTTCCAGGACCCCGTGCAGCCGGGCTCGTTGGGGATCGAGGCCATGTGCCAACTTCTCCAGTACCACCTGCTGGAGCAGGGCGCGGCCGACGGGCTCCTCGACCCCGGGTTCGAACCGGTGCTGCCGGGCCGCGAGGCGACCTGGACGTACCGCGGCCAGATCACCCCGGCCAACCGGCTGATCCGGGTGGACATGGACATCGTGGAGAGCGGCACGGACGCACGGGGTCCCTATGCCGTGGCGGACGCGTCGCTGTGGGGCGACGACAGGTGCATCTACCGGGTGCGGGGACTGGGCATGCGGGTGGTGCCGGGAGCGCCCGTGCGGCTGCGGTCCGGTCAGGCGTAGTGGTTCACGCTGACAGGGCGCGTCCCCGTGGAGGGCGTCCAGCCCTGGATGGTGGCGGGCAGGCCCACGCGGCTGTTGCAGTCGATGACCTGGAAGTGCAGATGCGGGCCCGTGGAAGCGCCCGTGCTGCCCGACCAGCCGACGATCCGGCCCTGCGGAACCCAGTCACCCGGCTCGTAGAACGACCGGTTCAGGTGCGCGTAGTGGGTGCACTGGCCGTTCGAGTGCCGGATGATCACCTCGATGCCGTTCTGCCAGTACGGCGACCAGTTCGAGATGACGATGGTTCCCGCCTGCGCGGCGGACACCTCGTAGTCGGCGGGGAGCCCGAAGTCCCAGGCGTACTCGTTGTAGGGACCGGTGTGGGAGTACGTGCCCTCCGGCCCCTGGGTCACCGTGTAGGCCTCACCAGCCGGGTACGGCAACTCGTAGTAGTAGTCCACCGCCGCGGCCGGGGACGCCCCCGTCATGGTGATGCCCACCGCCGTGAGCAACGCGCTCGCCCCCACCGCCGTGCGGCGCAGAACCCTCTTCATCCCGCTCATGTACGACTCCGTTCGCGTTCCCGATGGCCCGGCCTCCGCGTCCCGTCGGGACGCAGGAGTGCAAAGATCAGGCGTCGGCCGCCGGGCGGACAAGGGTCTCAGGGCCTATGCCCGGCCCCCGCCACCAGCCCACCGGCCGTCGCAAACCGGGACGAGGCACCTCGGGGACACCGCGTTCAGGCCGAGCCGGTCGGGCCGGACCCAGCCACGGTGGGCCCGCCCACGACGGTGAGCAGGTCCACGACGAAGATCAGCGTCGAGCCCGCCGGGATCGACGCGGAGGGCGACTGCTTGCCGTAACCGAGACGTGGGGGAACGATGATCTCGCGGCGGCCGCCGGCCTTCATCCCCCTGACCCCCCGGTCCAAGCCCTTGATGACCCTGCCACCGCCCACGGCGAACTTGAACGGCCGGCCCTGCTCCCAGGAGGAGTCGAACTCCCTTCCGGAAGCGAAGGTGACCCCTACGTAGTGAACCTGGACGACCCGGCCCGGCCGCGCCTCGGGCCCATCTCCCACCACGAGGTCCCGGATCGTCAGCTCGGTGGGCGCTTCCCCCTCCGGAACCTCGACTCCGGGCTTCGTCAGTTCGCTCATCACGGTCCCATCGCTCGCCACCGGCCTCCCTCGCTCGGGCCGGCCGGAACGCATGGACCTTCCACGCGGCAGGCGATCACCGTACCGGCAGAGCCCGTGGCCCAAGGTGCGCCTATCCTCCTGTGGTGCAGGTGCAACGAGACCCGTCGAACGTCGCTCACGCCCTGATGGCGGCATTTCCGCCCCGTCTCGCCGATGACGTGCGTCGTGTCCTGGGCGTTGTGCCGGAGTCCGTCACCGCACCGACGATGCCCTTCGAGGTCGAGGTGGAGGGCGGGACCGTCGCCATCCCGTCCCGCATCTACCACGAGGAGCCGGGCACCGGAAGCGAGCGGGGCCTGTCCGAGACCCAGCAGATGGTTCTGCACTGCCTGTACTCCCGGCACCACGACGGCCGGGTCCGCCAACGGCATCTCGAACAGATCCTGGCGTCGGGTGAGCCGTGGGCGGTGCCGTTCGTGGTGCGGTTGGCCGGCGAATACGTACTGGAGATCATCACGTCGATCGAGCGGGGGCTGCCCGGGCTGGCGGAGCCGCGCTCGGCCCAGCGCCGGCTCTACGGGGAGTTCATCGCTCGCAACCCGGCCTTCTTCGCACGTACGGAGCGGCGCGTGGTGAGCTACTGGTCGTGCTACTACCGCAGGCAGTACGGAGCGTTCGGGATATATCCCGGAAGTGTGCTCCTGGAAGCGCTCCGGGCCGCCGCTGTGGAACAGGTGGGCACCCCATGGCCGCGGCACACACCGCCCCCACCCGCGGGCCCGCGTGAAGACACCCCCAAAGGTGGAATGGCAGCGGGCCTGGACGGAGGTCTTCTCGTCCGCGCTGATGAGGTTGCGCTCCAGGCCGCAGACGATGGCCGCAGGCGATGGCCGCCCGTGAATGAGGGTGATGATGACGGTCATCGGCCCGTGGTGGCTACGCCGGATGGGTTCACGGCGAAGGCCTTGAAGAACGTGTAGTGAAAGGTGCCGTCGGCCTGTGCGGTGCGGTGCAGGTCTGTGATCCCCCGGTCCCAGTCGCCCGCGCTCATGAGCCCTGCTGCCAGCGCATCGTCCCGGACTGATTCGACCATGGCGATGAACGTGTTGCGAGTGAAGCCGTCGACCAGTGCGGGCCGGGTCTGGTCGGTGTACACCGTGCGAGGACGCACGACGACGTCGTCGTAGCCGGCCTGAGCCAGCAGCGGTTGCAACTGCCGGCCGATCAGCGCGTCTCCGCCACCGGCGGACTGTAGTCGGATCTGGCATTCGATTGCGGCGCGGGCGTATGCGCTGGCCGGATGGAAGAACGCCGATTCGTGATCCCCTTCGATCACGGTGATGGTGCCCTCGGGCCGCAGCACGCGCCGCAGCGCGGTCAGCGCCTGCCGGGGGTCCGGCAGGTGCTCCAGGACGAAGCAGACGAAAACATGGTCGAACTCCGCATCAGGAAAGGGGAGATCGAACAGGTCGGCACGGTGCCACTCCACATCCGCCCCCGGTGCGTGGGTCGCGACACGGGCGCGGGCCTGTGCAAGGGAGTCATGGGAGCGGTCGACCGCGGTGATGCGCGCTCCCGGGCTGGCCTGGGCCAGGTGGACCGTCTGGGCGCCGACCCCGCAACCGATCTCCAGCACCCGGCTGCCGGCCGGATAGGCCGTGCCCGCATGCACCAGCGCCGCCAAGGTGTCCGCCTGCTCGCCGAGCCGGACCGCCTCGCGTTCCGAGTAGCCATGCACATAGCCGGCCTCCACGGTCACTTCATGAGATGCCATCGCTGTATCCATATCCATGCGTTCACCCTGCTGCCACTATGGCTCGATGAACAGGTCCAATCCGCACCCATGCGACCAGTCCATAGTCTCCGGATCCGACTTCCTTCAACTGAACATCGACGATGCGCCGATGGGCAGGCGGTCCGACTGGCTGGCCCAGCGACTTCGGCTCGCGATAGCGGACCACCGCCTGCCGGTGGGAAGCAGACTTCCGGCCACCCGGGTTCTGGCCGGCGAGCTTCGGGTATCCCGCGGAGTGGTCACCGAGGCGTATCAGCGACTGATAGAAGACGGACACGCGGCAGGACGCGGGCGCAACGGAACGATCGTTGTCGCCGCTCCCGCCGTGCCACCGGAAGTGCCCCCGACCACCCCGGGTGCTCCACCGCTGTCAAGGGCGCTGTTCGCCGCCGCACCCGGTGCGGACATCTTCGACATGATGCGAGCGGCACCCGCCCGGATCGATCTGTCACCCGGGGTCCCCGACCTTGCCGCGTTTCCGCGATCAGCCTGGCTGCGTGCCGAACGCTCCGTACTCGCGAGCCTCCCGGCGTCCGACCTTGGATACGGGGACCCTCGCGGGACACCGGCACTGCGTCACGCCATCGCCAACTGGCTCGCCCGCTACCGCGCGATCAGGGCGGACCCCGACGAGATACTCATCGTCGCCGGCACCGCCCAGACACTCAGCCTGCTCGGCCAGGTGCTGCACGGTGACGGGATCTCCGCAGTAGCTGTGGAGGACCCGGGATCACTTGGGGCCCGCCAGCATCTGCGCAATCAACGGTTGGACACGCCGGCGGTCCCTGTCGACTCCCAGGGCGCGCGTGTCGACGTACTGCACGAGCTGGCAGTTTCAGCTGTGTTGCTGACTCCCGCGCATCAGTTCCCGACCGGAGTGGTGCTCAGCGGGGCACGGCGTCGTGAACTGATGCATTGGGCCACCGAGAACGACGGACTGATCATCGAGGATGATTACGACGCGGAGCACCGCTACGACCGGCCTCCGGTACCCGCCCTGCGATCCATACTGCCCGACCACGTCTGCTACGCCGGGAGCGTTTCCAAACTCCTCGCCCCCGCACTGCGCATCGGCTGGGTACTCGCACCGCCGAAGTACCGCGATGCTCTTGTCGCCGCCAAGCGATTCGCCGACCTCGGCAACGCGGCACTGCCGCAGCAGGTGCTGGCCCGGTTCATGGAATCAGGCGAGATGGAACGCCAGTTGCGGCACATGCGCACACGTCACCGCCGTCGCCGGGACGCCATGGTCGATGCGATCACTACGCACCTTCCCAACGCGGTCGTACACGGCGCCGCAGCGGGATTGCACCTGACGATCACCTTCGACTCCGAGTTCGCCGACACCGACCTCGCCGCCGCTGCGCTTGCGCGGGGCGTGAAGGTGCAGCCGCTCTCGTGGCACAGTCAACGTCCATCCCGGCCCGGGCTGGTCCTCGGCTACGCGGCGAACACCCCCGCCAACATGAGCGAAGGTGTGGCCGCCGTCGGCGCAGCCCTACGGCGCCTGCTCTGAGCAGGGCGATACATGGTCCGACGCCGGCACCGACCGTGACGAGGACTCGCTCCTGCCCACCGGTTCCTCAGCCTCCCCGGAAGACGCCCTCGACTGCCCACCTCCAACTCGCCGCCACCGCCGGCAAGCGACCAACGCCCGGGGCCGGCGCCGGAGTCGACTCCCGAAGGACTTCCGGAGCCGACCGCTGAGTCAGGCCGGGAGCGCAGGGAACACGACCACCGAGCCGTCCCTGTCGCGGGCGATCTCGATCGCGACGTCCGTGGTGCGGGGGTCGACCGTGACACCGTCGCCCAACTGGTGAATGCGGTGTGTCGCGCGCATCAGACGATCGACTTCCCCCGGTGTGAAGACGGGTCGCAGACCGCTCGGGCGGGCCAGCTCCAGCGTCGAAAGCCGTACGAGGACACCGGCGATACCCGACTCCAGTTCGTCGAGGCGCTGTTGGTCTCGCTTGAGTGCGCGGGTGAAGCTCTCGAAGAGGTTGCCGGGGGCGCTCTGGGCGTGCTCGACGGCTTGCAGCACGATGACCCGCCGCTTCAGCGCGAGGGCCAGGGCGGCGAGTTCGAGGTGGGCGCGGAATCGCCCGCCCTGGTCGTCGACGCCGGGGAACGACTTGGTCAGCGTGCCGATCTCGACGGCCTCGCCGACGGGCAGCTTGTCGAGTGCGTTCCGCCACCGGTCGAGGCGGCGGTCAGCGGCGCCCAACGCGGTGTTGATGGCATGCACGGCCGAGTCCAGCCCCAGCGAGGCCCCGAGCTTGCCCTGGTCGAGCAGGATGGCGGTGGCTTTGTCGATGGCGTCGCGACAGCCGTCGAGCTCGCTGTGCTCGTCGTCGAGCTTCTCTTCGTGCAGTTGCTCCAGCAGTTCTGTTATGTGCTCGATGGCCTGCCGGCGCTGGCGGTCGGCATGCGCGCTCACCCCCACCGCCACGGCCATGAGCACCAGCGGCGCGGCCAGCGTGAGCGCTGCGCTACCGGTGGCCGCGACACCCGCTGTCGCACCGGCCCCACCGGCCGCTCCCGCTGTCGCCGCTTTACCGACCGGAACGAACGTCGCTTGGGCCACGATGCCCGTTGGGTTCACGAGGGGACCGCGGATGCCACCGGCCACTCCCTTCGCCTGCATCGAGCAGACGAGACCCCGGCCGAACTGGGCGGCGACCTTCGCCGGAACCACCATGCGATACAGGTTTTCGCCGGCAGCGGTCGCCGAGGCCGCCGTGGAGGAATTTCGAGCTGTCTGCGTGACGAGCTGCGACAGATGCTGTGCCAGAGGACTCACGGCATCGAGCGGGATGCCTCGGCCGCGGTCGAGCTTGTCGGGCAGCGGATGCACCTCGAGTGTGGCGATCGGCTCGTCGGCCAGCACGGCCAGCACGCCGCGCAGTTCGCCCAGACGCTCAGCCGTCATCGGCCCGTCTCCGGCCCACGCGGGCACCCGGGTGTCACCGGTCGCGAGCGTCCATACCGGAACGGTTGCCTTGCGGTAGTCAATCATCGTCTCCCCTTGTTTCCCGCCACAGCCTACGGCCGACGTTCGACGAGCAGCGGTGGGTTCCCGCCCTCTCGGACCGCAGCGCACCCGAAACCTGCCGGACTCGCCGCAGGGCGGCCGTCGATCGATCTGAAGGGGACCAGCCCGAGCATCTCATCCCCGAGGTCGACGAGAATGCCGATGGGAACGTCCTCATGCTGAAGCGACCGCCCGCAATCCTGCCACGCCTCGAACGCCAGCACCTTGCACGCATTCGCCAGGTGCGCGCATACGGATCGGACGATCGGTTACGTTCCCGTGGCGGCACGAGGGCTTGTGGGGGGCCGGCCGCGAGCACGGCGGCCGGCGCTTCGGGCGGGGCGCGGCCCCAGGGTCAGGCCACGGGGACCGCGTCCTTGGCGGCGGCCCCGTCGGCGGCTGCCTCCGTCGACCGCCCGCGGATCACGAACGCCGCTACGGTGATCGCGACGACGAGCGCTCCCGCGAGGACCAGGCTGCCGTACATCAGGCCGGCGTTCACGGATTCCCGCTCGTTGGTGCCCCCGTCCATCCGGGAGGCCGTCACGGAGCCCGCGGCCGAGGCGACGATGGCGACCCACAGCGCGCCACCGACCTGTCCGGTCGAGTTGGTCAGACCGGAGATCACACCGACCTCGTCCTCACCGGCGGTGGACATCGCCAGGCTCATGATCGGCGGCAGGCAGAGACCGATACCCAGGCCGAGCAGGAGCATCGAGGGCAGTACGTCCATCGCGTACGTCGCTTCCAGCGGCGTACGGGCGAGGAACAGCGCTCCGGCAAGGAAGATCGCGAGGCCGATGACGAGCCCGACTCGCTCGCCCAGCTTCCCGGTCAGGTAGGGACTGATCGCGATCGACCCGAGGGCGGTGATCACCGTCAGCGGGAGGAATGCCAGTGCCATCTCCATCGGCGTGTAGCCGAGGACCTGCTGCAGGTAGAGCGTCGCCACGAAGAACGACCCGTAGAGCCCGCCGGAGACGAGGAACTGGACGATGTTGGCGCCCGCCACGTCGCGGTCGCTCAGGATGCCGAGGTTGAACAGGGGCGCCTTGGCCTTCTTCTGGCGGATCACGAAGGCGGTCATCAGGACGACCGCGCCCACCAAGTAGGCCGGCGTGCTGCCGGTCCAGCCGTTGTGCTCGGCGTTGACGATGCCGTAGACGAGCAGGGAGACGGACGAGACCAGCAGGGCCGCACCCGATACGTCGAGGCCGGCGGAGAGGCCGAGTCCCTTGCCGCCGGGGAGCAGCTTCCAGCCGAGGATGACGCTGATGACACCGATCGGCAGGTTGATGAAGAACAGCCAGTGCCAGGTGGTCAGCTCCATCAGCACACCACCGGCGATCAGGCCGAGTGCGCCGCCGCCGGCGAAGGTGAAGCTGTAGAAGCCGATCGCCCTGGTCTGCTCACCGGGTTCCTGGAACATCGTCACGATGATCGCGAGGGTCACCGCCGTGACCAGCGCGGCACCTGCGCCCTGCCCGAACCGGGCGGCGACCAGGGTCGGCGCGTTCTGCGAGAAGCCCGCCGCCACGGACGAGATCGTGAAGAGCGATACGCCGAGGAGCAGGACGTTCTTGTGGCCGATCAGGTCGCCGAGCCGTCCGGCGAAGATGAGCAGACCGCCGTAGGCGATCAGGTAGGCGTTGATCACCCATGAGACGCCCCCCTGGGAGAACCCGAGCTCCTCCCGCATCACGGGTAACGCCACATTGACGATCGTTTCATCGAGGATCGTCATCAGTGTGCCAATGCACAGGACTGTCAGTGCGATCCATCGCGAGCGGGCGCTGTCCATTGTCTCGATCCCTGGGTCAGGAGCGTGTTGTCGGCGAGCAAACGCTAGCAGATGGTTGCGCAATAGACGATCTATTTCGCAAGCACACTCCTGACCTGTCAGTCTTCACCGCGCAGAGCGCCTCCTGGGGGGCCGTTCGGCCGTCACGACCGGTCCCGGGGAGCGGCCGTCGACGAGCAGGGAGAGCGAGCGGAGGAATGGCCCGCGGTCCGCCTCCGGCAGTCTGCCGAGCACCGCTTCGTAGAGTTCGCCCAGCACGGGCTCGGCGGTCGCCATCAGTTCGCGGCCCTCGTCGGTCACATCGACCACGCGCGCCCTGCGGTCCTTCTCCGACGGCCTGCGCGTCGCGAGGCCGCCCCGCTCCAGTGCGTCGAGCGTGTGGACCATCGTGGACTTGTCGAGGCAGGCGAGCTCCGCGAGCTCACCCTGGGTCTTGCCGTTGCCGTCGGCACACATCAGCACGCTCACCGTACGCAGCGATGTGCCCATCTCCTCCAGCCGCCTGGATGCTTCGAGTTCGATGTCCCGGCCGAGCAGCTGCAACTGCACCACCAGGTCACTAGTCGTCTGTGCGCTCATCGCGCCAGCGTACTAAGTAGTGGATTACGAAACTATCCACGCATGTCGCTTTCCGGCACGGCGGCCGTCGACGGATCGTATGCGGGCGACGCATACACTGCACGCTCACGCGAGATGCTTGTGGTTCTGGAGGCGAAGTGCCCGCTGTTCCCATCATCGCGGCCGAGGGCGCCACGGTCACCCTGGGCGACGTCACCCTGCTGGAGCCGACCTCGTTCGCGGTGATGCCGGGCGAGGTCTGGTGCCTCACCGGCGGCAACGGGTCGGGGAAGACGACGCTCCTGCGGGCCTTTCTGGGCAGCCGGAGTCTCACGGCCGGTTCGTGTTCGGTGCGGGGCGAACGCGCCGACACGGCAAAGCCGCAGCACCGACGCCTCATGGCTTCCTTGGTCGACGCGATCCCGTTCGCCCGTGACATGACACTGCGCGAGCAGGTGACCCTGGTTGCCGCCTCCTGGTACGGCAACAGCGCGACGACCGCCGAAGCCGCCGCAGAGGTCATCGACCGACTGGGTCTGTCCCCGCTGGGCGAGCGGTTTCCCCATCAGGTCTCGTCGGGTCAGCTTCAACTCTTCAGCCTCGCGATGACGTTGGTGCGCCCCGCCGACGTGGTACTGCTCGACGAGCCCGAGCGACACCTCGACAGCGATCGCGTCGAACTGGTGGCGACCCTGCTCACGGAGCGGGCGGAGAAGGGCACAGCCTTTCTGGTCGCCACCCATGAGCCCGCCCTGGCAGAGGCGAGTGACGGCCGCGTGGAGCTGGGATGACGGTGGGCACTTTTGCGGCACCCGAGCCCGACGCCGCGGGGCGCGTCCGTGCCGTGCGGCAGCGTTACGCCCGCCGGGGTGACCGCGGCACTGTGCGCGGGCACGCGTACACCCTCTACCTCGTCGCCCTGTTCGCCGCGTTCTACCTGGTGCCGGTCGTCCACGCCCGGAGCACTTCGCCCGCGTCGGTCACCGTAGGGTCTCTCACGGAGGCGGTGCCCTGGGTCTGCGCGCTCGCGGTGGCGGTGTGCTGGGGGGCCCAGATCGCCGGGCGGTTCTGGGGGCCGGTGGTCGTCCAGCCCTTCCTGCTGCACGTGTTCATGTCCACGGACATCTCCCCGACGCGCTACCTCGGCACGATAGCCCGGCGCAGACTGACGTACGTCGGTACGACCGGACTGCTGTCGGCCTGCACGGCGGCGTACCTCGCGACCGACCTCTTCGATCACCTCGATTCCGCGGTGCAGGGCCTCGCGTCCGGGGTGGGGCTCAGCGCCCTCGCGGCGTTCGTGTGGCTCTGGGGCCAGGTTCGGCCGTTGCGCGACAATCTCCTGCTGGCTTCTGCCTTCGGCGGCGCGGCAGTTGTGGTCGCCGGGGTGAGCCGGGTGGCTCCGGATAAAGGAATCGGGCTGTGGCTCCTCGCCGGAGTGCTGGCGGCCACCGCGGCGGTCCTGGGGCGGGCGGCCCTCCGGGCGATCCGTACCGTCGACCTCGCCCGGCTCGCCCGCGAGTCGGCCCGCGCCTCCCAGGCCGGTACATACGTTTGGACCGGGACACTCCATCACGCGCTGGATCTGTACCGGCCGGAGCCGTCCGGCTTCACCTCGGCCCTGATCCGTCCGGACGGGCGTCTGCGCGGATATCTTTCGCAGGGTGCGATCCGAGCACTGCGCACACCCGGGCGCGCGAGCGCGGGCGCGGCACTCCTTCTGATCGGCTCCTCCGTGCTGACGCACGGTGCAGGCGGGCGGGGGGACGGGCCGGCGTCGTGGCTGTGGGCGCTGGGGGCGCTGTGTGTGTACCTGGGATCGGGGTGGGTGGGCGAGACGTGGCGCGGATTGCGAGATGAGCTGACCCTGGCTCCGCTGTTCGGCGAACGGTGGGGTGGAACCCTTGCCCGCACGCTGACCTGGCCCGTCGCCGCGGTGACGATCTGTGCTCTCCTGGGGGGTGGCTTCGCCGTCGTTCCCCGGTGGGACCACCACAGCGGGCGTCTGGGTGACACGGCCCTTCTTCTCGCCGGGTCGGTGGTCATGGCGCTGGGCGCCAGGTTCCTGCGCGAGATGAAGCTGGATCTTCCGCTCGAACTGCTCCTTCCCGTCATCACGCCGTTCGGCGACCTCTCCGGGCTGCGTGTCGTTGCCTGGCAGTTCGACGGGTTCGTCGTCGTGTCGATGGGCGTCGCCCTGATGGCCGCGCTTCCGTCCGCGGTCGGTGCGACGGCACTCGCCGTCGGGATCGCCGCCGGCTGTGTCTGGACCGGACTGCGCCGCACGGGCTGGGCGCACAGAGGTCTCTTCTCCCGCCTCAGCCGGGTGGAGTAGCAGGCCGGGGCACCGAGGCCGGCCACCGGCCGTTCATCGGATGCCGAACAGGGCCCGGACGTGCTCGTCGGGGAAGAGCCCGTCCCGGTCGACGTGGTCGCGCGGCTCCTGCCCGGTGAGCGGGTGGACGTACCCCTACCGGGGGCGGGGCGGTCCGGACGCGACGCCGGAGCCGACGGCGCACAGATCTTCTCTGCGGGAGTACGGAAAAACGTAGAACGCACCCCGGAGAGCAGGGGTGCGTTCTACGTTCTCGGATGGTGCACGCGAAACGTTCAGTGGTCGTCCCAGTGGTCCTCGTGAGCCGCGTGCCGGTGGCCGTCGTGCACGTAGTCCATGTGGTCACCGTGCGGAACCGCCACATGCCCACAGCCCTCGCCGTGCGCGTGGGCGTGTGAGGAATGCTCCCGGTGCTCGCCGGCCTCGCACTCGTCCACGTGGCCGTCGTGCTCACGGTGCAGATGCCCGTCATGCGCGTAGTCGACATGATCGCCGTGCGGGACCGCAACGTGCCCGCAGCCTGCGGCGTGCGCGTGGTCATGACCGGGGTGCGGCTGATGCTGCAGGGAAGTCGCCACTTCACTCATCTCCATGAATTCAGATCACCGCCCTTTTCGAGGCGGCGGATTTCAGCGTCCTCCTGTTTTCTACCCTCGCGGCCGAGGCTGCCACAGACAACACGCCTCGGCAAGCAGGCCCATTACCCAGCGTGCTATCGGTAACGATTATCGATGCTCATTCTGAGAATGCATTTCACCGGCTTCGGTGGGCACTGCCGGCTGCGGAATCTACTGAATGGCGAATCTCAGGTGCGGGGCGACGCTGCGGAGTTTCTCGCAGGTCTCTTCTATCTCCCGTTCGGGGATGGATTGAGCGGTGACTCCCGCACCCGCGCGCAGCCACGTCTCGTCGCCCTCACCGATGAGGGTGCGCAGGACGAGGGCGGCGTCGAGGGCGCCGCCGGTGCTCCCCCGGAAGACCGCGCCGCCGTACAGGCCGCGTGGCCCCTCCTCGTGGCGGGCCAGCGCCTGGAGGGCGGAGCGTTTGGAGACTCCGGTGGCGGTGATCGCCGGGAAGACCGAGGCGAAGGCGTCCCACGGTCCGGCATCGGGCCGCAGTCGGCCTGTCACGCGTGAGGCGAGGTGCTGGACCGGACCGCGCGGCCGGACCGCCATGAACTCCTCGACGGTGACGGACCCGGGCCGGCACACCGCCGCCATCTCGTCCCAGGCGAGGCGTACGGATACGGCGTGCTCGTGCACCTCTTTGGGATCGGTGAGCAGTTCCGCGCGCAGGCGCTCGTTCTCCGCCGGGTCCGTCCCGTGTGCGCGGGTGCCTGCGAGGGGCTGGGTGCTGACGCGGCCGTCCTCGCCGACCTCCAGGACGGTCTCCGGGCTGAACCCGGCCGCCCGGTAGCCCCCGAGTTCCAGCAGGTAGGAGCGGGCAGGAGTGTTGGCCCGGCGGCCCGTGAGATAGGTCGCGGGGAAGTCCACGGACGGCGCGGCGGGCAGCGGAACCTTCCGGGAGACGACGGCCTTCTCCAGGAGCCCGGCGCGGATGTCCTCGATCGTTCGGGACACCGCCCTGCCGTAGGCGTCCGTGCCGGCCGCGATGATCCGCTCGGACGCCTCCGGGGTCGTCCCGTTCGGAGCGAGATGTCGCGTAATCGGCTCCGCCAGCAGGTCACAGACCTTGTGGAGCCATGCCTCGTCCACCGCGCGGATCACGGTCCGGTCGCTGGTGAGGGTCACCTCGACGGATGGGATCAGTGCGTGCAGCAGAGGTCCGTCACCGGTGGCCGCGGGGTCCGCGTGGAGGAGGTGGGCGAGCTCGAAGGCGGCCCAGCCGTAGAAGTGACGTTCGCTGTCGTGCGCACCGTGCGCCGCGGAGAGGGCGCTCAGTGCGTCGGCGAACATCGTCAGCGGGCTGCCGTCGGTGGGAGCCGTCCAGGTGCGCCCCGCCGCTCGCGCCGTGATGCCGGCCGCGTGCGCGGTGAGGCTCTCGGCGGAGCCCGCAGCGAAGTGCCAGACACCCGCTGCCGCCTCGTACACCATGTACTGGTCGGCAAGGGCGGCTTGGGCGAGGCGGGTGGCCGTGCCCGCGGGGTCGTCGCAGGGTTCCAGGGTGCTTGAGCGCGCCAGTCGCGGGACGGCATCCGCCCACGCGTCCCAGGTCTTCGTCAGGCCGGTACTCATGGTGTCGTGCTCTCTCTCTGGCGCTCCGGCAGTGTCCGGCGGATCGCTGGTGCGTGATGGGAAGTCATGACCGTGCAGCCTCCAGCCGCCAGCCGTGGGCCCGGGTCCGGCGCTGCCAGAAGGACGCGTAGGTGCCGCCCGCCGTGACCAGGTCGTCGTGCGTGCCTCGTTCGGTGATCTCACCGTCCTCCAGGACCAGGATCTGGTCCGCGTGGACGACGGTGCTCAGCCGGTGCGCGATGACCAGCAGCGTTTTGCGGTCGGCCAGGGCGCGCACGGCATCGGCGAACAACGCCTCGTTCTCCTGGTCGAGCGCGGCCGTGGCCTCGTCGAGGATGAGGATGGGAGCGTCCTTCAGCAGTGCGCGGGCGATGGACACGCGCTGACGCTGCCCTCCGGACAGCCTCGCCCCGCCCTCCCCCACCTTGGTGTCCCAGCCGTCGGGAAGCTCCGCGATCACCCGGTCGAGCCCGGACAGGGCGGCGGCGGTGGCCAGTTCGTCCGGGGCGGCGTCCGGGGACGCGATCCTGACGTTCTCCTCGATGGATCCGTCGAAGAGGTAGACGTCCTGGAAGACGAGGGAGACATGGGCGGCCAGGTCGTCGGCGGCGATCTCGCGGACGTCGACTCCGCCGATGCGGACGGTGCCGTCCGTGGTGTCGCGGAAGCGGGCGATCAGCGCGGCGACCGTGGTCTTGCCGGCGCCGGAGGGCCCGACCAGTGCGGTCATGCTGCGCTCGGGCAGGCGGAAGGACACGTCGTTGAGGACCGGGCGTGCGGAAGCCGCGTCGGCCGTCCCGTCGGTGTAGCGGAAGCCGACCCCGGTGAACTCCACGCTCGCGTCACGGGGTGCCTGCGGCTCCACGGGCTGAGGGAAGGGCGGTTCGTCCAGGACGGCGCCGAGCCGTTCGAGGGTGTTGCGGGCGATGCGCATGCCCGCACCGGCCTCGGCTGCGGACGACACGCTGTCGATGAGCCGCACCAGCAGGACCAGGAGCGCCAGCAGGGTGGGAACGGTGAGCGACCCGTCGAGCTGCCAGGACACCCCGAGTGCGAGCAGCAGGGCGAACACGAGCCGGGTGGCGAAGGTGAACGAGACCAGGCCGGGGAGGCCGCGCGCGATGAGCCGCCGATCGGCGCGCGCCTCGGCCACCAGGGCGTCGTCCAGCGCTCCGTAACCCTCCGCGGTCCGGCCGAACGCCCGCAGGACCGGCTGGTTGCGCGTGTACTCCAGCACGCGGTCCGCGGATTCGCCGGCCGCGGCGTCGCGGCCGAGGTCGAGTCGGCGCATCATCGCGGCGCCGGCCCACTGGACGGCGAACAGCACGGGCGCGCAGACCAGGAGCACCAGGGCGGTGCGGACGTCGAAGAAGAAGGTGGCGATGACCAGCGTCACCGGGGTGAGAAGGGAGGTGAGGAACGGGCGCAGCAGGTGGGCCGGTGTGCTCATCACCTGGATGACGTTCTGTCCGGCCAGTCTGCTGAACTCGGCCGTGCGGCCGGCGGTGAACCAGCCCAGCGGCAGGCGCAGGGCCTGGTCGGCCAGTCGGCGGTGCAGCACCCGGGAAAGCTGGGAGCCTACGGTGAACCCGCCGCTCAGAGCGGCGCCCTGCAGCGCCGCGTAACCGAGTACGCAGCCCGTGAACGCCGTCAGCCAGGGCCAGGCGTCGTCGGGGTCCGCGCCGAGCAGGGCCTGAAGGACCGGCACGAGGAGGGCGAAGGCGACGCCTTGGAGGATGGCCGCACCGGACTGGAGGACCAGCAGCCGGTTCAGAGGGCGGGAGCCTTCCGGTCCCAGGACGCGGTAGAGCTGACGGATCATCGTGCACTTCCTTCTCGGATGTCGTCCGCCCTGCGGCCGGTCCCCACGGGTGCGGAGCGGTGGCGCGGTATGCCATCGCTCCCGTCCGGGCCCGCGGTCCGCTGGGCCTCCCACAGCGCGGCGTAGCGGCCCTGAGCGGCCAGGAGGTCGTCGTGGCGGCCCTGCTCGGTGACGCGTCCGTCCTCCAGCACGACGATGCGGTCGGCGGAGCGGATGGTCGCCAGCCGGTGGGCGATGACGAGGAGGGTGCGGCCGGTCGCGAGCTCGGACAGCGCGTCCTGGATCAGCGCCTCGGAGTGCGGGTCGGCGTAGGCGGTCGCCTCGTCGAGGACGAGGACGGGGGCGTCGGCGAGCAGTGCCCTCGCGATGGAGAGGCGTTGGGCCTCGCCACCGGAGAGGGTGACGGCCGTGCCGAGTTCGGTGGCGTAACCGTCCGGCAGGGCCGTGATGCGGTCGTGGATGCGGGCGGCGCGGGCGCACCGCTCGACCTCCTCGTCGGTGGCGTCGGGACGGCCCAGCCGGATGTTGTCGGCGACGGTCGCGCGCAGCAGCCGTACGTCCTGGAGGACGAAGCCGACGCGGCGGTACAGCTCGGCCGCGGGGATGTCGCGGAGGTCGACGCCGCCGAGGGTGACCGTACCGGCGGTGACGTCGTGGAAGCGGGGCAGCAGCGATGCCAGGGTGGACTTGCCGGAGCCGGAGGGGCCGACCAGCGCGGTCACCGTGCCGGGCGCGAGGTCGAGATCGACGCCGCTGAGGACGTCGGCCCGCCCGTCGTAGGAGAACGACACCCCGCGCAGGGAAACATGATGGCCGTCGGGCAGGGCGGGGTCTGCGGGCTCGGGGAGCGTGGGGGCGTGCAGCAGTGCCGTGATGCGTACGGCGGCGGCCTGGCCGGCACGGATCTGCTGGATGCGGGGGCCCACCACGCCCATGGGGGCGGCGACGGCGGGGCCGAGCAGGAGGAAGGGGACGAGTTCGGCGCCGGTCATCCAATCCTGGGTGATGAACACCGCGCCCAGGACGGACAGGAGCAGCAGGACCACGGCCGGTGCCACCACCAGGATCGAGGCGGTGGAGGTCACCAGGGTGGACCGGACCCAGCCGGAGAAGAAGTCGGCGAAGCCCTCGGTCGCGCGCACGAAACGCTCGTGGGCCTTGCTCCCGCGCCCGAAGCTCTTGAACACGGCGATGCCGGAGGCGAACTCCACCGCGGCCGCGGATATCCGTCCCAGGGCGGCACCGAACTCGGCCATCTGTCCCGCCGCGCCCGCCATGGCCCGGCTGAACAGGAACACGCCCAGCAGCAGGGGCGCCGCGCTGACGAGGGCCAGACGCCAGTCGACCGTGAACAGGTAGGCCAGTGCCAGCACCGGGGCGGTCAGGACCGCGACGACATCGAGCAGGGTGTGGGCGAACAGCGTGTGCAGCGCGCTCACGTCGTCCTGCACGGCCTGCTTGACCTCACCGGTGCCTCGCTCGGTGAGCCGGCCGAGCGGCAGCCGTCCGATGTGCCGGGCGAGCCGGCGGCGGAGGGTGAGCTGGAGGTTGTTGTCGGCGATGTGGGCGAGGGCTCCGGCCGCCGTGCCGCACACCAGGGCGACGAAGCCAGAGGAGCAGGCCAGTACCACCAGCGGCCAGAGGGTGTCGCCGTCGGCCGGGGAGCCCGCGGTGAGTCGTTCGGCGATGCGGGAGACGGCGATGAAGGGGACCACACCGGCGAGGGCGGCGACGGCCTGGAGGCCCGTGGCGAGGGCCAGTGGGCCGCGGACGGGCTCGGCGAGCGCGCGGAGCGGAGGCGGGGTGGGGCGCACGCTCGGGCCGGCGGCAGCGGCTGCCGGGGCCGGGCCGGCCTCGGGTGGTTGTGACTTCACTTGACGAGTACTCCGATTTCGGGGATGGGCCTGCCGCCGGCCTCGGTGATGCGGCGGCTGGTCATGCCGGCCTCGCGGGCCAGCCGGGCGACGTCGAAGGTGTGCCAGTCGTAGGTGTCGGAGACCTCGCGCACGGTGCGGCCGTCGCGCAGCACCTTCCAGGTGGTGGTGAACCGCATGGCGTCGCCGTCGGTGGGTTCGCCGCCGATCCACCACTCGTACGTCTGGCGTCCGATGGTCTCCCTGAGGGACATGACGGGTGGGATGACGCGGGGCGCGGTCACTCCCATCAGTTCGACGACGATGGGCGCGCCGTCCGGCAAGCGGTCCGCGAGTCGTTTCCACAGCGCGACGCGTTCGGGGACGGTGAGGTGACCGGCCACGCCGAAGATGACGACGGCGGAGAGCCGTTCGGGCAGGACGAGGTCCTGGGCGGCGCCGTCCACGACGGTCACGCGCTTGCGCAGGTCCGGGTCGCGGGCGACGCGGGAGGTGAGCATGGCGCGCATGGTGGCCGAGGGCTCGGCCGCGAGGATCTCCGCCTCGGGCAGGGCGGAGGCGATGACCTCCGTCACGCGCCCGGTGCCCGCCCCGATCTCCAGGACGGGTCCGTGGGATGTGTCCAGGCCCGTGAGGACGCGGGTCAGCGGCGGTCCGCTGCTGGCGGTGTGCCGGGTGGCGACCAGTTCGTAGAACTCTGCCGAGGTCGAGTAGTAGTCGATCACGGCGTTCTCCGGGTGGGGGCGGGCGTGTGGGGTCGTGTGCGGGTGGCGGTGCGGTCTCGGTTCACGGGGTGCTCGGCCAGGTGTGTACGCCGCCGATGGTCAGCGAGGGGTCCAGTCGGCGCAGCACGGTGGCGACGACTTCGCGGCGTCGGGGGGTGAGGTAGAAGTGGTCGCCGGGGAAGACGCGGACTTCGGTGCGGGCGGTGGTGAGGTCCGCCCAGCCCCCTGCCCCGTCGCGGCTGCGTTCCGCCCCGAGTTCGGGGTCGGTGCTGCCGGTCAGGACGTGCAGGGGGCAGGCCAGGGGCTGCCGCTCCGCCGGCCGGTACGTCTCGATGATCCGGTAGTCGTGACGTACGGCCGTCAGGATCAGGGACCGCAGCCCGGGGTCGTCCAGGATCTCTCGGCTCGTTCCGCCGAGGCGGGCCAGTTCGGCGCTCAGGGTGTCGTCGTTCCGGCGGTGCAGTTGCCCGGTCACGGCGGTGCCGGGGGCCGCCCGGCCTGACGCGAACAGCCGGTACGGGGCGAGGTTCCGGCGGCCGGTGAGTTCGTGGGCAAGCTCCCAGGCCACGGCGGAGCCCATGCTGTGTCCGAAGAGGGCGTACGGCCGGTCGAGCAGCGGTTCGAGGGCGTCAGCCACCGCGCTGACCAGCTCCCCCATGTCGGCCGCCCCGGGATCGTCGAGCCGGTCCTCGCGGCCGGGGTACTGGATGGCGAGGAGTTCGACCTCGGGGGGCATCAGTGGCGCCCAGGGCCGGTAGAAGCCCGCGCTGCCGCCCGCGTGCGGCAGGCATACGAGCGTGAAGCGGGGAGCAGGCCCGCCGCTCCACCGCCTGATCCAGGGGCTGTCGGCTCGGACGGCGCGTGCGGAGGGCCGGGGGAAGTGCTGGGCGGGTTGCTGGAACGACACGTTCGGTGAGGAGGACGCGGTCACCAGGTCACCCTCAGTTCTTCGAGGCCGAAGGTGGCCGAGTCGTGCTTGACGACGACGTCGTCCCGGTCACCGGCGAGGCGGAGGGTGGGGACCCGGCGGATGAGTGTCTCCAGGGCGACCTCCAGCTCCAGCCGGGCCAGGTGCTGTCCGACGCACTGGTGGACGCCGTAGCCGAACGCGACGTGGTGGTTGTCGGTCCGGTGGAAGTCGACCCGCTCCGGCTCGTCGAACTGCTCGGGATCGTGGTTGGCGCCGGCGAGGAGGGCGATGACGCCGTCGTCGGCGGGGATCGTCCGGCCGGAGAGGTCGATGTCCTCGGCGGCCACGCGCAGGGGGATGGAGTCGGCGACGGACAGGACGCGCAGGAGTTCGTCGACGGCGGCGGGCATGAGGGAGGGGACGCGGCGCAGCTCCTCCTTCAGCTCCGGCCGGTCCAGGAGGAGCAGGGTGCTCAGGGCGATCATGCTCGTGGTGGTCTCACGGCCGGCGTTGATGGTGATGCCGAGGGTGGACAGCAGCTGGTCCTTGGTCACGTTGCCGGTGGCGAGGTGGTCGGTGACGAGCTGGGAGATCAGGTCGTCCTGCGGTTCTTCCCGCCGTTCGGCGATGAGTTCGGCGAGCAGTCCAAAGAGGCCGCCGAGGGCTTCGGCGACCTGTTCGGCGGTGCTGTTGCGGGAGCCGGAGATCCGGGTGACGTCCCGGAAGAACTCCAGGTTCTCGCGCGGGATGCCGAGGAGTTCGCAGATCACCGAGGTGGAGACGGCGTTGGCGTACGCGGAGACGAAGTCCACGGGTCCGCCGGCGGCGAGCATGCCGTCCAGGATCTCGTCCACCCGTGCCTGTACGGCGGGGCGCATCTCCCGGACCCGGCGCACCGTGAACACCGGCAGGAGCATGCGCCGGTACTTGGTGTGCTCGGGGGCGTCGGTGCGGATGAAGGGACGGAACCTGGCCCCGGCCTCCTGTTCGCCCTCGCCGAGGGCCGGGAAGCCCGGGCGGCGGATGTCGGCGCTGACACGGGGGTCGGAGAGCAGTTCGCGGACGTCGTCGTAGCGGGTGACGACCCAGGCTTCCTTCCTGGTCGGCAGGGTGACGCGGGCGACCGGGTCGTCGGTGCGCAGCGCGTCGTACTCGGCGGGCGCGGCGAAGGGGCAGCCGCGCTGGATGGGGAAGTCCCGGGGCGGGGCCGTGGTGTCCGCCGCGGTGTCCGTGCGGAGTGGGTCGGAGGCGTGAGACGCCGTCGAGGTCTCGGGGGTGCTCATGGTGGGTCCTAGCCGTCGGTGGGAGAGGAGACGAGCGGAATGGCGGTGCGCGGGGCGTCCGGGCCGTTGGACGGGGTCCGTGCGTGCGGCAGCCGTGGGGCCGTGTCGGGGCCGCCGGGTGTCCGGGTGAGTACGGCCAGTGGGGGCGCTCCGGGGCGGGTGGGCAGGGCGCGTGCCGTCATGCCGGACTCGGCCGCCACGTCCTGCAGTCCGAAGGGCGACCAGCGGTAGGAGTCGCGCACTTCGCGTGTCGCATGGGCGGCGCCGTCCCGGTAGACCCGCCAGGTGGAGTGCAGGCGCATCGCTCCGTCCTCCGCCTCGTCCGGTGCTCCGGCGAACGACCACTCATAGCGGTGGCGGCCGGCTCTGGCGGTGGCGAGTCGGGTCTCGGGCAGGGCCAAGGGCCTTTCGAACTGCATGAGTTCGACGATGACGAGCCCGCCGGGGGCCAGCCGTTGGTGCAGCCGCCACCACAGCCTGGCCCGCCCTTCGGCGTCGAGGTGGCCGAGAACTCCGCACAGCAGGACGACGCTGATCCGGTCGGGAAGCTCCAGGTCGGGAGCGGAGTCCGCGGTGACGGTCACCCGGGTACGCAGGTCTTCGTCACTGAAGACACGGCTGGTGAGCACGGCCCGCATGCCGACCGACGGTTCACAGGCGATGATCTGCGCGTCCGGCCGGGCCCGGGCGACGGCCTCGGTCACCAGACCGGTGCCCGCACCGATGTCGACGACCGGCCCCGCGCTCAGGTCCGCTTCGGCGAGGAGGGCGACGACCGCCGGGACGCTGGAGGTCGCGGTGTGCTCGGCGGCGAAGAGGTCGAAGAACTCGGCCGACGGGGAGTACGGCGCGCAGTCCGCGGGACGGACCGGCACCGTCTCGGGCGAGAAGCCGGCCGGTTCCCCGGCGGGGGCCGGGCGGGCGATGTGTGAGGGCGGTTCCGGGCGGGACGTGGTGTCGCCCAGGAAGCCCTCCGGCGCCGGGAGGACGTCGCTGACCGCCAGGGGCCGGGGTGTGTCCGGCCGGACGATCTCGGGTGGACCCAGCCGAGCCGCGAGGTCGGTCCAGATACGGCACACGGCCAGGTCGTACTGGCCCGCGCGCAAGGCGTCCCCACCCTGGGCGACAGCCTCGCGGAGACCGTCGAGGGCCGTGCCGATCGCTTCTGGCCACAGGTCGGAGAAGACCGCACGGAAGGTTCCCGTGGTGCCGACCACTGCCGTGGTGCCGAACCCCAGTCGCCCGGTTCCCGGACCGTCCAGGACGAACCGCCGGTCCGCGTCCCGGCCGATGTGCAGCCGGGGACTCCACAGCACCGGGCCGTGGGTGTCGGCCAGGGTGAGCACTCCGCCCTCTGTTCCGACGGAGATCCGGTGCCAGTGCAGGGCATGGTTGTCCCGGTCGGACGGGTCGAGCTGGTGGTGCACCCGCAGGGTGAGGGGTACGCCGGCGAACACGCCGTGCAGGGAGCGGAACGGCTGCGGTCCGATCGCGGCGGGCAGCGGCGCCGGGTCGGCGAACCGCCAGGGCCGGAGCGTGCCCATCGCCTGACCGAGGATGTCGACCAGGGGATGCATCAGGTGGATCGGGGTGGCGGCGTCCACGAAGAGCGGTCGCTGCCGTTGGACGAGTCGGCGGGCTGCCTCGGTGAAGACGCGGACGGGGGCGACCTGCGGGTAGTGGGTGTTGAGGCGGTACTGCACGCCCCGCTTGCGGGCGTGTTTGAGGTTGTCCGTCAACTCGGTGAGGTGGACGGGGTGTTCCTGGAGGACGTGGATGCCCCGGTCCATGAGTGCTCTGGCCAGCTCGGTGCCCGGGCCACCCGATATGGAGGAACTCACCGCGACGCAGGCGGCGTCGATGTCCTCCGGAAGGTCGTCCACGTCCGTGTGGAACGGGACGCCCAGGCTCTGGGCGTACGCCCGGGACGCTGCCGAACCCCGGCTCAGGACGCCGGCCAGGAGGTAGCCGGGGCGCCGGCGTACCGCCTCGGCGTAGAAGCGGCCGAAGTTGGTACCGCAGACCAGCACGCGCAGGGGCGACGCTTCGCTCACAGCGCGCCTTCTTCCATGTGTTCGGCTTCGGCCGCCGCGCCGGTGAGCCGGAGGTCGGCAGCCCCGTGGGAGCGCAGGTGCGTGACCACGGTGTCCGGATCCAGGACGTCGCAGGCGAAGTGGACGCCCGCCGGAACGTCGCCCCGCAGTACCGCTTCCACCGCGAGGGCGCCGACGGCCGCGGTCAGGCGGTAGCTGCTGGCGGCGCGCAGGGTCAGCCCCGCGGTGGCCGGCCGTGCGGACGTCGTTCCCGACAGCGCGAAGTCCATGACGTAGTAGGGCTTGCGTCCGGCCAGGTCGAGGTCGGCGGCCAGGATCAGCCGCTCCGCGAGCCGGTCGGGGTCCTCTCCGGCCGCGAGACGTCCCGGCAGGACGTTGAGCAGCGCGCGTACGGCCGGGCCGGGGTGGACGTTGTACCAGTCGAGCCGGTCCAGGCCCAGGACGGTGGCGAGGCGTTCGCTCTCACCGCTCAGGTAGGGCTGCACCGCGACCCGGCCGGGGAACGCCTCGTGCTCGGTGTCCTCGGACGTGCGCAGGACACGTGACACGCGCCGCCCGCCGCGGACGGCCGCCAGCGCCTCGCCGTATGCCGCACCGTCCGCGCCACCGGAGGTCAGGGAGAGCATGAGATCGTGCGCCACGGTCGGCGAACAGGTCTCCAGGCCACCGCAGTACGCGGTCAGCGCCGCGGCCCCGGCCGGTCCCCGCCCGGCCAGCCAGCGCGGCAGGAGGCTCGACAGCCCGGGCAGGGCTCCTGCGGAAAGGACGACGGTGCGGCCGTCGAGGGCCGGATCACCGGCCTCCAGGAGGTCTTCGGCGGCAGGGTCGTCCCCGGCCACGTCGACGCAGTGTGCACCGGCGGCGAGTGCCGCGGAGGCCACCGTGGCCCGGAGCCGGTAGGTGGGGCCGACGCAGTTGAGGACGATGTCGCAGCCCTCGGTGAAGGCGCGCAGGCCGCCCGGGGCGGTGGCGTCGGCCCGGACCGTCTCGTCGTGGCCGACGGGGTCCTCCTCGGCGACCGCGCTCAGGGCGGACGCGGTCCGTCCTCCCAGGCGGAGCCCGGTGTGGCCGAGCGTGCGCAGCTCCCGTACGGCGGCCCGACCGGCCGCACCGGAGGCCCCGAGGACCCCGATCACAGGCTTGTTCATCGGGTGATCGCCCCCTGGGTCAGCTCACCGAGGGTCTTGAGGATGCCGGGCGCGTGCTCCACGGACAGGCAGCTGTAGTGGTCGCCGCCGATGTCGACGATGTCCAGGTCTCCCAGCGTCAGTTCCTCCCAGTAGGTGGTGACGGCGTCCTTGCTGCCGGGGAAGGGGTAGGCGCCGTCGTGGCGCAGGAAGGTGATGTCGCCCGCGTAGGGCTCGGCGTCGTAGCGGGTGATGGCGAAGACGCTCTGCCGGAAGGCGAGGAAGAGCCGCGTCATGTGGTCGGGTTCGTAGGTGCCCGCCGAGGCGGGAACCGCCGCGCACATCCGCTCGACGCGGGTCGCGCGGGGAACCTCCGCCAGTTCCCGGAAACGCGCCGCAACGTCCTCGAACTCCTCGGGCAGTCCGGCCAGTCCGCCGTCCGGCAGTACACCGGGACTGGCGGCGAGGACGGCGTCGGCGGCCGCTGCGACCCGGTACTGGTCGTCGGGGAAGCCGAGGTCGGCCGGGTCGATGCCCATCATGACGGCGAAGGAGTACTCGGCGAGGAGTTCGTCGTCGAGTTGGAAGCGGGGGCTGTGGCTGCTGATGACGGTGAGGCTCTCCACCTCGGCCCCGGACTCGGCCAGGTTGCGGGCCACCTCGGTGGCGATCAGGCCGCCCAGGCAGTAGCCGACGACGTGGAAGCGGCTGCGGCCGTCCGCCGTCAGGGCCTGGGCGTAGTCGGCCGCCATCTGCTCGATGAGTCCCTCAGGGGGCGCGGCAAGGAATCCGTGCAGGTCCGGGACCTCGACGCCGACGACCTCGGCGAGGCCCGGTGAGCGGCGTCTGATCTCGGTGACCAGCGCCCGGTACGGCATGATCGTCGCGGTTCCCGCATGTACCAGGACGGTCGTCGGCTCGTCCTCGGAGCGGGCGCCGTGCAGGTGGATCACCGGGTCGGTGCGCACGGCGTCCGCCGAAGGCGCGTCCTCGGGGCCGGCCAGGCCGCGCAGGAACCCGGCGAGACCGGCGACCGTGGGCCGGCGCAGCATGTGGCGCAGGACGACCTCCCATTCCAGGTCGGCCGCCTGCGGTACGCGTTCGCGCAGGCGGCCCACCATGCGTGCGACCAGGAGGGAGTCGCCGCCGAGGTCGAAGAAGTCGTCGTTGCGGGTGACACGTCCGACAGCGAGGAGTTCCGCCCACAGGTCGGCGAGGCTGTTCTCCAGCTCGTCCTCCGGCTGCTCGTCCAGGACGACCGGTGCGCTTTCGCGGGGCAGCCAGCTCCGCAGGCGAGCACGGTCGGTCTTGCCGTTGGCCGTACGGGGCAGGGCGTCGACGACCTGCCACACCGACGGGAGCATGTACTCCGGGAGCCGGGTGGCCGCCGTGCGGGCAAGCTCACCCGCGGGAACGTGACAGCGGTCGTCCTTCAGTGTGGCGAAGAAGACCTCCTGCCCGGTGAGGGCCAGGGGGTCCCGGGCGCCGGGCAGTGTGGTGACCTCCGACGCCCCCTGTGCGTCCAGGAGTTCGCGCCACTGGGTGTGGGTGAGGAAGGACTGCCCGGTGTGTTCGCGCACATCGGTCCAGGTCCGGCCGGCGACCTCCAGGAACTCCATGGAGACCAGCAGGGGGAGGTTCTCGTCGCGGGTGTTCTCCACGAACACCAGCTGTCCGCCCGGCACCAGCAGTTCCCGCAGCCGGCCCACGGCGGCGTCCGCGTCGGCGGCGGCGTGGAGCGTGTTGGCGCAGATCACGACGTCGAAGGTGTTGGGCAGCAGGTGCTGGGCGCGGGGGTCCTCGTCGACGTCGAAGCGCTGGTAGCGGACCCAGGCGTGGTCGGCGAAGCGCTCACGGGCTTCGTTCAGGAAGAAGGCGGAGGCATCGGTGAACAGGTAGTCCACGCCGTACTCGGCGAGGACGGGCACGAGTTCGCCGGTGGTGCCGCCGACGCCGCCACCCACTTCGAGGACGCGCATCCGCTCCTCGCCGGTGTGACCGGCGGCGATCTCGCGCAGTGCGGCGACCACCGCGCGGTTGAGGTGCCGGATGGCGAGGTTGTCGCGGTAAGCGGCATCCGCGGCCTCGGTGGCCGCTCCGGGGAAGAGCAGCTCCTGGATGGCCGTCCCGCCGGAGATCAGCTCGGGCAGTCGCTCTCCACACGTCCGCATGACGGTGAGCAGCTCCGTGCTCCAGCCGATCTCGTGCTCCAGCTCCGCGGCCTGCTGCCAGCGGCGCTCCTTCTCGGTCTCGGAGACGGGCACCAGGCCGGTGTAGGTGTCGTCCGGGCTCTGGTGGGTGAGCCGGTCGCGTACGGCCAGGGCGCGCAGCCAGCGGCGCACGATGTGCCGGTGCCGGGGCGTGGCGCGCAGGGCGGTGCCCACTTCCTCCGCTGTGCGCGACGCACCGTCGGCGAATGTTCCGGAGGCGGCGAGGACGCGGGTCATCTCGGCGATGGCCACCTCGTCGAGGGCGGTGAGGAAGTCCGTGAGCCGCGCGGTGTCGACGGCGGCCGAGGCTTGACGTACGGCGTCGGCGGCCACCGTACGCGCCTGTGCCCTGGTCGCCGCGGCGGGATCGTAGCCATCCCCGGAGGGTGTTCCGGGAAGGCCGGCATCCCCGTCCTTGCGGGCCGTCTCCACGAACGCGGCGAGGCGCCGTCCGCCGGCCGCGGAGTCGTCGACGATCACGGCGCCCGCCGCGACCGCCGGGTGGGCCTGGACGGCGGCCTCCACTTCGGCGAGTTCGACGCGGTATCCGCGGATCTTGATCTGGGCGTCCTCGCGGCCCAGGAACTCGATGGTCCCGTCGGGGAGGTACCGCCCGAGGTCGCCCGTGCGGTACAGGCGCCCTCCGGTGTCCGGGTCGGTGAGGAACCGCTGTGCCGTGCGCTCCTCGTCGCCGAAGTAGCCCAGGGCGACGCCGGCGCCGCCGATGTACAGCTCGCCCGGCACCCATTCGGGGCGGGGCCGCAGGTACCGGTCGAGTACGGCGAAGGTCTGGTTGGTCAGGGGCTTGCCGTACGGGATGCTCGGGCGGGCGGTGTCCACCTCGCCGATCGGGTGGGCGATGGACCAGATGGAGCCCTCGGTGGCTCCGCCGAGCGAGATGATGTCCAGGCCCGGGAGGAGTTCACGGGCCTGGTCGGGCAGCGAGACGGGTATCCAGTCACCGGATATCAGCGCGAGCCGCAGCGAGGCGTCGCCGGCGGGGGGTTCGGAGCGGAGCCAGTCGCACAGCATGTGGAGTTGCCCGGGGACCGAGTTCCACACGGTCACTTCGTGGTCGCGGACGAGTTCGGCCCAGTGGGAGGGGTCCCCTCGCCGGTCGGCCGCGGGCAGGACGAGGGTGGCGCCCACCGCGAGCGGCCCGAACAGGTCGTAGACGGACAGGTCGAAGCCCAGCCCCGCGATGCCGAGGACGCGGTCGCTCCCGGTGACGGCATAGCGCCGGTTGATGTCCTCGACCGTGTTGAGAGCGGCTCGGTGACTGATCACCACACCCTTGGGCGTGCCGGTGGAGCCCGAGGTGTAGATGATGTAGGCGAGGTCGTCCGGGTCGCGTCGGGTTCCGCGCACGTCCGGCGTGGCAGCGGTGTCCTCGGGTACGACGAGGTCGACGGCGACGGATGTGATGTCCTCCGGCAGGTCGTCGATCTCGGCGAGCCAGGACTGGGTGAGGACGGTACGGACGCCCGCGTCCGCGATGATCGTGTCCCGACGGGCCGGTGGCTGAGCGGTGTCCACGGGCAGGTAGGCGCCGCCCGCCATGAGGGTGCCGAAGACCGCGACGACCTGCTCCCAGCCCTTGTCGGCCCAGATGGCCACGGGTTCGCCGGGGCGGAGCCCGGAGGCCGTCAGTGCCTGGGCCACGGCGCTCGCGCGGGTCACGAGCTGTCGGTAGGTGAGTGCGAGTTCGGGGGTCCGGACGGCGATCGCGTCCGGTGTGGCCCGCGCCCGGGTGAGTACGGGTTCGTGGAGCAGGGCGTCCGGCAGGCGCCCCTCGGTCGCGTTGACCGCGCGTCGGCGTGCCGCCTGGGCCTCGGGCAGAGGGATGCGGGCCGGGGCGTCCCAGGCGGCCTCTCCGGCTTCGCCGTCGGCGGACAGCGACCGTACGAGTGCCGTGTACGCCTCGAACATGGCGTCGGCCACCCCGTGGGCGAGAGCGGCCTCCCGGATGTCCCAGGACAGGATCAGCGCGTCACCGCGGTGCATGACCTGGCAGTCGAGCCACACCTGCGGCGTCCGGGTCACGGCGTACGTCACCTCGGGAGGTACTCCCTCGGAGGTGGCGCCGGTGCCCAGGGCGCTGGTGAAGACGACCGGCATCAGCGCCGGGGAGCCGGCGCGGCGGGAGAGTTCGGCCAGCACGTCGGAGCCGGTGAACGTCGCATGCGCCAGGTCTTCGAGGAGCTGCTCCCCCACCGCCCTGGTCCGGTCGGTGAAGGCGGCCGGGGCGTCGAGGTCGACGGCGAGGAGTTCGAGCGCGGTGAAGTCGCCGATGAGACGGTCGATGTCGTCGTGCAGAGCGGGTCGGTCGACGGTGGGCACGTTGAGCGTGAAGCGGCTGGTGCGCGACCAGGCGCCGACCGTCTCGGCGTATGCGGTGAGCAGGACGGTCGACACGGTCAGTCCTCGCCGCGCGGCCCGCCCGGTGAGGCGGTCCCGGTCGGCCGCGGACAGCAGGGTCTCCAGTCGGCGGAACGTCACCGTGCCGTCGGCAGCCGGCGTACGCCCGGTCCCCCCGTGATCGCCCACACTTGCTTCCCAGTGTTCGGCGAGGGGAAGTTCGGGGGCGGGCGGCAGGGTGTCGAGGCGTCCGGTCCAGTAGGCGCGGTCGCGGGTGTGCGCGTCGCTGTCGGCGAGGGCACGGCGGGCCAGGACGTAGTCGCGGAAGGTGATCCGCGGCGCGTCGGAGAGGGCGGCACCGCCGTAGCTCCGCTGGAACTCGGCGAGCAGGATGCGCAGACTGGCGTGGTCGACGACGAGCATGTCGAAGGAGAGGTGGAGCACAGCCTGCCCGGCGGTCCGGGTGACGTGCACGGCGAAGAGCGGCCACCGGTCGGTGGGGGCCTCGCGGGTGGACAGGCGTGCTCGCGTGCGTTCCAGCTCGGCCTCGGCCGTGTCGGACGGGAGCGCGGTCAGGTCGTCGGTCCCGACCACGAGGGCGGGCACTTCGGGCAGGACCCGCTGGTGGCCGTCGCGATGGACCACGGCACGGAGCATGTCGTGGCGCCGGATCAACTCGCGCCACGTGGCGGTCACTCGGTCCACGTCGAGGTCGGGGTAGCGCAGCTCGACGTAGGCGTGGCAGCCGATGCCGCCGTAGGCGTAGGCGTCGGTGCGGCCGATGAGGTAGGCGGCCTGGATGTCCGTCAGCGGGAACGGTTCGTGGCGGTTGTCGGGGTCGCTCCGCAGCGTGGGCTCCCCTGCCTCCAGGTGGCCCAGGATGGCGTCCTTGTGCGTGCGCAGTTCGGCGCGGTGCGTGTCGGTGAGCCGGCCCTGGGGGGCCCGGAACCGCAGTTGTCCGTCCTGGGCCCAGAGAATCACGCCCTCGTCGGCGTATCGGGCCAGCAGTTCAGCGATGTTCACAGCTCTCCGGTCTCATAGGTGGTCGCGTGGGCCGCGAGCGTTCGGGTGACGTCCGCGGCGAGCGCGGCGATGGTCGGTGAGGCGAAGAAGCGGCGGGCGGGCACGGTGGCCCCGAGGCGGCGCTCGATCGCGGTCAGCAGGCGCAGTGCGGTGAGGCTGTCGCCGCCCGCGGTGAAGAAGTTGGCGTCGCGGTCCGGCAGCCAGTGCGGCAGGTGTTCGTGCCAGAGCGCGGCAAGGGCTTCTTCGGTTTCGCCCCGTGGCGGTTCGGCACAGGCGGCCGCCGTCTGCGGGCCCGTCAGGCCGGCCAGGGCTCCCCGGTCGACCTTGCCGTTCGCGGTGAGGGGCAGCGTGGGGAGCAGGAGGATGCGGGACGGGACGGCGTGGACCGGCACCCGTTCCGCCAGCAGGGCGAAGAGTCCATCGGCGAGTTCCGGATCCTCGGCGGGTGTGACCGGACCGGAAGGAGCGGACTCGGTGGCGGGCGTGGAGACCGTGGTGGGGTCCTGCGGTACGGCGAAGGCGACCAGGCGCTTGGCGGTGCGCTCCCCCACGGCCACGACGGCGGCCCGCGCGACGGCCGGGTGTGCTTCCAGGGCGGCCTCGATCTCGCCCGCCTCGATGCGGTGCCCCGAGATCTTCAGCTGGCTGTCGAGCCGGCCGAGGAATTCCAGCAGCCCGTCACCCCGGAACCGGCCCAGGTCACCCGTCCGGTACCAGCGTCGCCCGTCCTGCTCGACGAACTTCTCGGCGGTGCGGGCCGGGTCGGCCAGGTAGCCGCGAGCCAGTCCGGCACCACCGATCAGCAGTTCGCCGGGCGTCCAGTCGGGGCAGTCCCGGCCGGCCCGGTCGACCACCCGGTAGTGCTGCCCGGTCAGGGGGCGTCCGTACGGGATGGAGACCCACCGGGGGTCCGGTTCGGTGACGGTGAGGGTGTTGGACCAGATGGCGGCTTCCGTGGCGCCGCCCATGGCGACGAAGGAGCAGGGCCGCGCGGTTCGGGCCCGCAGCCGGGCGGGCAGGTCGAGGCCGATCCAGTCGCCGGAGATCAGTGCGGTCCGCAGCCCCGCGATCCGGCTGCCTTCCGCGCCGCCCTGTTCGTCGGCGTCGAGCAGCAGGTCGAGCAGGGCGGGCACGGTGTTCCAGAGGGTCACGCGGTACTGATCCAGCAGGCTCGGCCAGCGGGCAGGTTCACGGCGCTGGTCCCCGGTGGGCAGCAGGAGGGAGCCTCCTGCCGCGAGCAGGCCGAAGACGTCGTACACGGACAGGTCGAAGTCCAGCGCCGAGAGGGCGAGGACACGGTCGTCGCCGCCGATGTCGTGGCGGGCGTTGATGTCGGCGATCGTGTTCCAGGCGGCGGCGTGGGTGATCTCGACCCCCTTGGGCTCGCCCGTGGAGCCTGAGGTGAAGATCACGTAGGCGAGCGTCTGCGGAGACACCGTCCAGGGGATGGGCAGCGGCTCATGGCCCTGGGTGTCCGCGAAGGACAGGCTGCGGGGGCCGGTCGCCTCCGGGGCGGGCCAGGTTCCGAGGACCACTTCGAACCCTGCGGTGGCGTGCACGCGTTCCAGCCGTGCGGTGGGCTGTTCGAGGCTGAGGGGAACGTAGGCGGCTCCGGCCGCGAGGACCCCCAGGACGGCCGCGATCTGTTCCGGGCCCTTGGGCAGGGTGACCGCGACCAGGTTCCCCGGCCGTACGCCCGCGTCGGCGAGCGCCGCGGCGATGCGCAGAGCCTGCCCGGCGAGGGTTCCGTAGGTCACCTCCTGGCCTGCCGTCGTGACGAGGGCGGTGCGGCCGGGGGTGGTGGTCGCGTGGCTGAAGAACGCATCGTGCAGCAGGCGAGGAGCCACCGGTTCGAGGGCGGCCTCCCGTGCCTCGGCGGACCGGCGTTCGTACTGGGAGGCGGGCAGCAGGTCGGGCAGCGGCGCTTCCCAGTCGCCGGCGGTGATGTGCCGCAGGAGCCGTTCGTAGGCGGCGAACATGGCGTCCAGCACGCCTTCGGCGAACAGCTCCTCGACGGCGTCCCAGGTGACGACCAGGTTCCCGGACTCCTCGGTGACCTGGTTGTCCAGGCAGACCTGAGGTGACTGGGAGATGCCCCAGGCCTTGGCGGGGAAGCCGGTGCCCGGTGCGGCCAGCGTCGCGTCACCGACGCCGATGGCGCTGGTGAACACGACGGGTGCGGCCGCGTCCACCGTGCCGGTGCGTCGGCCGAACTCCCGCAGCAGCCAGTCGATCGGCACGTCGGCGTGGTCGAGGTCCTCGGCCTGACGGCGTTGCAGGACCCTGGCCGACGCCGGCCAGGATGTGCCCTCGCGCCGGTAGCCGGCGAGGGACAGGGAGGTGAAGTCGCCCAACACCCGGTGGATGTGGGGGTGGACGTCACGCCGGTTGAAGAGGGTGAGCGTGAGAGTCAGGGCGTCACTCCCGCTCCAGGTCGCCAGGGTCTCCGCGTACAGGGCGAGCAGGACGGTGGAGGGGGTGAGGCCGTGCCGGGCCGCGTCCCGCTTGACGGCCTGCCAGTCCTCGGCGGGCACGGTCAGCCGGCGCCGGGTGAAGACGGGCGTGTCGAGAGTCGCGGGGTCGCGGTCGAAGGGCAGTGCGGGAGGCGGCGGCAGTTCGGACAGGCGGGACTGCCAGTGGGCACGGGCTCGCGCTGCCGCCTCCTGGTCCACCGGGAGACGGGTCAGATAGTCGCGGAACGTCACGTCGACGGGCGGCAGTGCCTGGTCCGGATCGGCGTAGAGGGCGTTCAGTTCGGCGTAGAGCGTGGTGATGGAGAGCGCGTCGAGCACCAGGTAGTCCAGGCCGATGCCGATGCGGGTGCGTATTTCACCGTCCCCCGTCCCGGCGTCCCCGTCCTCTCGGTAGCGCACCGCCTCGATCGCGAAGAGCGGCCACCGGGCGGGATCACGGACCTGGCGGGACAGGCGGGCGCGCAGCTCCGCCAGGGCCTTGGTCGCGTCGCCGCCGTACGCGTCCCCCACGGGGATGCGTACGGGTGGCACCTCGGGCAGGACACTCTGGTGCCCGTCCTCGACGACGGCACGGAGCATGCCGTGGCGGGCGACGAGGTTGTTCCAGGCGCGCTCCAGCCGGGGCAGGTCGACGTCCGTGCCGTCGAACTCCGTGTAGTGCCAGGTGCCGACGCCGCCGAGGGTGAACCGAGGGTCCCGGCCGGTGTGGTAGGCGGCCTGGACGTCCGTCAGCGGGAAGGGCTCGTGGGCGTGGTCCGGGTCGGGCACGAGGACGGCTGCCTGCTCGTGGGCGGTCGTCGCGGGGTGCAGCGTCCGGCAGAAGTGCTGGAGCACGGGGCGTGCGAAGAGGTCGGCCACACGGGCGCCGGGGAATCCGGCGGCGCGCAGCCGGCCGATCATGCGGGTCGCGACGAGCGAGTCGCCGCCCAGCAGGAAGAAGCTGCTCCCGCGTCCCACGTCGGCCACGTCGAGCAGGTCGGCCCACTCGGCCGCCACGGCCGTCTCCACGGGACCGACCGGTGCGGAGGTGCGCGGTCCGTCCTGGCCGGCCGCCTCGCTCAGCGCCTGGCGGACGGCGGCGCGGTCGAGTTTGCCATTGGCGGTCAGCGGCAGGTCGCGCAGGACGAGGACGCGCTCGGGGACCATGTAGGCGGGCAGCCGGTCCGCCGCCCTGAGTCGGACGCTCTCCGGGTCGGGTGCCTCACCGTGGGCGGAGACGGCCGCGGCGAGGTGCCGCGACGGTGTGTCGAGGACGGTGGCGACGGCGTGCAGGACGGCAGGGTCGTCCTCCAGCGCGGACTCGACCTCGCCGAGTTCGATGCGGTGGCCGCCGATCTTCACCTGGTGGTCGGCGCGGCCGAGGAACTCCAGCACTCCGTCCGGCCGGTAGCGGGCCAGGTCGCCGCTGCGGTACCAGCGTCCGCCGTCGTGCTCGACGAAGCGTTCGGCGGTGCGCTCGGGGTCGCCCCGGTAGCCGTTCGCCACCCCGGGGCCGCCGATCCACAGCTCGCCGGGGACGAGATCGGGGCAGTCGCGGCCGCGCCCGTCCACGACACGCGCCCGCATGTTGCGCAGCGGAACACCGTACGGGACCGACTTCCAGGCCGGGTCGGTCTCCTCCACCTCGAAGACCGTGGAGTGGACGGCGGCCTCCGTCATGCCGCCGAGTGCCACGAAACGGCAGCCGGGTACGAGGGCCCGCAGTCTGCGGGGCTGGTCGAGTCCGATCCAGTCCCCGCCGAGCAGCACCATGCGCAGGGACTCGCCGAGGCCGTCGTCCTCGCCGGCGGCCAGCAGCAGGTCCAGCAGGGCGGGCACGCACTGCACCAGCGTCACCCCGTGTGCTCGCACCAGCCGCGCCCAGAGGTGGGCGTCGCGGCGGTGCTCCTGTCCCACGGCGACCACCTGGCCGCCGAGTGACAGGGGGGTGAAGATGTCCCAGGTGGCGAGGTCGAAGTCCAGCGCAGAGATCGCGAGCGTACGGTCCGAGGGGCCGAGTCGGAGCTGTTGCTCCATCGCTTCGATGGTGTTGACGACCGCCCGGTGCGACACCTCGACGCCCTTGGGCAGTCCCGTCGAGCCGGAGGTGAACAGCACGTAGGCGGGCAGGGCGGGATCCGGTTGGACGACCTGTGCGGGTTCCGTCTTCGCCGCGTCCTCCAGGAGCAGCACCGGGGCCGAGGAGGCTTCCGCGCACAGGTGGGCGTGGTCCCGGTCGGTGAGTACGGCGGACGCTTCGGCCACGGCGTGGATGCGGGCTCGTCGTACGGCGGGCTGTTCTACTCCGACGGGGGCGTAGGCCGCGCCTGCGGCCAGGATGCCGAGCACCGCGGCGACCTGGTCGGCGCCCTTGGGCAGGGTCACCGCGACGGTGTCTCCCTCCCGCACCCCGTGGTCGCGCAGCAGCGCGGCGATCTGCCGTGCCCTGCGGCCGAGTTCGCCGTAGGTGAGCGTGTCACCCGTCGTGCTGATGACCGCGGCGCGGTCCGGCCCGGTCTCCGCCAGCCGGAAGAAGCGGGTGTGCAGGGCGTGGGAAGGGACCGGCGTGGCGGGCAGGGCCGCCACCGCGCGGCGGGGCAGGACATCGGTCGCGAGCAGGCCGTTCACCGGCCTGTCCCACGCCTCGGGATCGGTCACGAGACGGCTGATGAGGCGGCGATAGGCATCGAACGCGGCGTCGGGGACTCCGGTCTCGAAGACGCCGTCCCGCACGTCCCAGTTGAGGAGGAGGCCGCCGTCGAGTTCGGTGACCTGCGCGTCCAGGTAGACCTGCGGTCCCTGCGAAATGATCCAGGAAGGACGGCCGAAGGACTTCTGGACGTCCTGCTCGAATATCTCGCCCAGGCCGATGGCGCTGGTGTACACGACGGGTGCCAGCACCGGGGCGCCTTCGACGCGTGCGAGGTCGCGCAGCACCTCGACGCCGCCGTACGCCCCGTGGGCGATGCCCTCCTGCAGGCGTTCCTGGAGGCCGCGGGCCTGCCGGGAGAACGGGTGCGGCGCGCTCAGGTCCGCGTCGAGCAGGACCGAGCTGCTGAAGTCGCCGACCAGGTGGGCCACTTCGGGGGTGAACATCTCCCGGTCGAACAGCGGGAGGTTGAGCAGGAAGCGCCGGCTGTCGCTCCAGGCGGCGATGACCTCGGCGAAGGCGGTGGCGAGGGCGGCGGCGGGCGTGATGCCGTGCCGGCGGGCCGCGGCGATGAGCGCGGCCTTGTCGGCGGGGCCGAGCCAGTGGTGCAGCCGACGGGAGTGGGTGAGCGTGGTGTCGTCCGCGCTGACCGGGGTGAGCGGGTCGACGGTCGTCGGGAGCCGGGGGGCGCGGGGCAGGTCCGGCAGGCGCTCTCGCCACCAGGCGGCGTGCTGTTCGCGTTCGGCCCTCCGCCGGACATCGTGCTCCGCCAGGTACCGACGGTAGTCCAGGCCCATCTCGCGCGGCGGTTCGTCAGGACACTCGTAGAAGCGGCGGAGATCGGACAGGAGGACCCGCAGGCTCAGGGCGTCCCCGGCCATCATGTCCAGGTCGATCTGCAGCCGGGTCCCCCCGTCGGGGAGCAGGCACAGGGCGGCGCGGAAGACCTCGCCCGTGGTGATGTCCGGGCGGGCGTGGGTGTTGTTCTCACGCAGCGCCTCCAGCTCGGACTCGGCCTCACCGGTGGTGCGTGCACGCAGATCGCGGACGGTGAGGGGCGCACCCGCGGCACCGAAGCGCTGGCGGCCCTCGTCGTCGAAGACGGCCCTGAGCATGCCGTGCCGCCGCACGAGGGCACGCAGGGCGGCGTCGAGCCGGGCCGGATCGACGTCATGGCCGTCGAGTTCGACGTAGAAGTGCGCGGCGACGCCGCCGAGGGGCTGTCCGTCCTGACGGCCGATCCAGTAGGCGTGCTGCATGGTGGCCAGCGGGAAGGAGCCGGACTGCTCCTCGGCGGCCGTCACGTCCGGCGGGGTGGGACGTGCGGGGGCGGGCGCGGCGTCGTCGGGCCGCGCTTGCCCGAGCAGGACCGTCCAGGCCCGCAGGGTCGGCTCGCGCGTGAGGTCCTGGAAGGTGACGGTGCTGCCCGCCCGTCGCCAGGTACCGACGAGGGACATCAGCGTCAGTGAGTCGAGGCCGAGTTCGAAGAGGTCCCGGTCGTCGGCCAATTGGTGTGGCGTCAGCTCCAGTGCGCTTGCCACCGCCGCGCGCACCGCGGTGGGTGTGTGCGGATCGCTGCCGGCGGGGTCGCCTTCCGCTGTCCGCGCCTTGACGAGCGCTTCGTCGCTCACTGATGGGGCCTTCCGATCGGGTGGGTGCGGGTCGTGTCGAGGGCGGCAGGCGGCGGGAGGTTCGTCACGCAGGGGGCCGAGCCCTAGATTGAAATGATTATCATTTCTATAGTTCACATCGTAATCACATAACGAGACCCGGCGCCAGAGCCACGAGGCTCGGCGATGAGAGGCAGAGCCCCATGAGCGAGACACAACGGACCTGGCCCGAGGCCGAGAAGGCGCGGTACAGAGCCGTCGGCCACTGGGAGGGCGTCACCTTCGGGGCCCGGTTGCGCCAGTGGGCGGCCCGGCACGGAGGGCGCGTCGCGCTCGTCGACGGCGACCGCCGCTGGACCTACGCCCAGGTGGACGCCGAGGCTGACCTCATCGCCCGCGGACTGTCCGGCCTGGGCATCGGACGGGGCGACCGCGTGGTGGTCCAGCTCCCGAACCGCGCCGAGTTCGTACTCCTCTGGTTCGCCTTGCAGCGGCTCGGTGCGGTACCGGTGCACGCCATGCCCGGCCACCGGCGCCGGGAGATCGGTCATCTGGTGCGCGTGGCGGGTGCCGTGGCCTGTGTGGTGCCCGACCGGCACGCCAGGTTCGACCACCGGGAACTGATGCGCGAGGTGCGGGCGGAGCAGGGATCGGACGGCTCGCTGCGGCACGTCGTCGTGGTCGGCGATCCGGGACCCGACGATCGATTCCTCTCCTTCGAGGCGCTCCGCGCGGCCCCGCCGGCCTCCTCCGGTCCCGGCCTCGACGACGGTGGAGCCGCCTCCTCCGATATCGCCCTCCTGCTGCTGTCCGGCGGCACCACAGGGCTCCCCAAGCTCATCCCGCGCACGCACGACGACTACGCCTACAACGCCCGCGCCTGCGCCGACGTCTGCGCGCTCCACGCACGGACCGTGTACCTGGCGGTCCTGCCGATCGGGTTCAACTTCACCTTCGCCTGCCCCGGTGTGCTGGGCACCCTGATGGCCGGGGGGACCGTCGTCGTCGCGCCGGACCCCAGCCCGCAGACGGCGTTCGCCCTCGTCGAACGGGAGGGGGTGACCCTGACCTCCCTGACCCCGCCGCTGGTCCCCCACTGGATGGAAGAGGCCGCGTCCGGGTCCTGGGACCTGGGCAGTCTCGCGGTGGTGCAGGTCGGCGGGGCGCGGCTGCCGGAGGATCACGCCCGCAAACTGGGACCGGCGCTCGGGGCGACCGTGCAACAGGTCTTCGGCATGGCGGAGGGCCTGATCAACCTGACGCGCCTTGACGACCCCGAGGACCTGGTGTGTGCCACCCAGGGCCGGCCCGTCTCGCCGGACGACGAGATTCTCGTGGCGGACACCGACGGCAGGCCCGCGCCGGACGGGACGGCGGGCGAACTCCTCACCCGCGGCCCGTACACGCTGCGTGGCTACTACCGTGCCGAGGAGTACGACCGGACAGCGTTCACGCCGGACGGGTACTACCGGACCGGGGACGTGGTACGGCGCCTGCCCACCGGACATCTCGTGGTGGTGGGGCGGATCAAGGACCAGATCAACCGGGGCGGCGAGAAGATCGCCGCGGTGGAGGTGGAGGAGGAGTTGCTGACGCATCCGGCGATCACGGCGGCGGCCCTGGTCGGTGTGCCGGACGAGCGGTGGGGTGAGAGGTCCGTCGCCTTCGTCGTCTGCGAAGGCTCGGCTCCCGGCGCACGGGAGGTCGCCGCCCATCTCAAGGAGCGCGGGCTGGCGGGGCACAAGGCGCCGGACGAGGTGGTACAGGTTCCCGCCCTCCCGCTCACCGCGGTCGGAAAGGTGGACAAGGCGGCACTGACACGGCGCTTGCCCTAGGCGTAAGGCGTGGCCGGGAGGAGCGCCCGGTGGACGAGGCGCTCCTCCTGCCACGCCTGAGAGATCCCCCACGTCCCGCTACTCCGGTACGGCAAGGAGGGGATCGCCGGCGTGGGCGAGCAGCTCCCTCGTGCGGGGATGCTCCGGGGCTACGAGCACCCGTTCGACGGGGCCGTCCTCGACCACCCTCCCCGCGTCCAGGACGACGACCCGCTCCGCACGGCGGGCGACGGCCGTCAGGTCGTGCGTCACCATCACGACCGTCAGCCCCGTCGTCGACCGCAGCGAGTCCAGCAGATCAAGGATTCCGCTCGCCGTGTCCGGGTCCAGCGCCGAGGTGATCTCGTCGCAGACGAGAGCGCGTGGCTGAGCCGCCAGCGTCCGCGCCAGAGCGACGCGTTGGCGCTGGCCGCCCGACAGCTCGCCCGGTCTGCGTGTCAGTACGCCATCGTCCAGACCGACCAGACCGAGCAACCGTACGGCCTCTTCGAGCGCGTCCTCGGTGGGCCGGCGCCCGATTCCCCTGAGAGGGCGTAGGAGCGCGGACCTCACGGATTCCCGGGGGTTGAGGGAGCCGCGGGCGTCCTGTGCGACGAGTTGCACCGCAGCGCCGCGTCCTCGCTCCGCACCCGCCGCCCCCCACTCGGCACTGCCTCGTGCGGGCCGGTGGAGCCCTGCGAGGCAGCGGGCGAGGGTGGTCTTGCCCGAACCCGAGGGGCCGACGACGGCGGTGCAGGAGCCCGCCTGGACGGTGAGGGAGACGTCGTGCAGCACGGCAACGCCGCCGTGGGCGGCACTCAGCCCTCGCACGTGCAGTCCTCCGGCGGTGGTGACTTCATGCGGCCGCTGCGGACCGGGACCGCCGGTGCGGGATCTCGTCGGCGGGAGAACAGGCACCGGTCTCTTCACCGGTCCCGCCGTGACGATTCGCCCTCCCTCCAGGCGGATCACCTCGTCCGCCACGGACGCGATCCACGCCGGGTCGTGGCTGACCAGCAACGCGGCGCGGTCACCGTCGGAGAGGACCTCGGCCAGCAGGCCGCGCATCGCGTCGGCCAGGACCGTGTCCAGACCGCTGGTGGGCTCGTCGAGAACCAGCAGACGGGGCGTACCCGCCAGCGCCAGTGCGAGACCGACGCGTTGGGCCTGCCCTCCCGACAGCTGCCGCGGCATCCGTCGCCGAAACGCCCGGTCGGCCGGCAGCCGCACGGACAGCAGCAGTTCCTCGACCCGCGCACGGACGTCGTTCGCACGCTTCACGGTCGAGCGCAGACGTACCGCCTCCGCGATCTGCGTGCCGATCCGCAGCGCGGGGTTGAGCGACGATGCCGGGTCCTGTCCCAGGAACGACACCACGCGTCCCCGCAGCCGACCGGCGTCCGCGGTGGCGAAAGGGTCGAGGCCGGCCACCTGGACGGTTCCGGACCGCACCTCCAGGCCGGGCCGGACGTGTCCGAGCAGGCTGTGGGCCAAGCTGCTCTTGCCGGATCCCGACCTTCCCACGACCCCCAGCACCTGCCCTGGCGCAACCGACAGGCAGGCGTCGTGCAGGACAGGCGGACCGCCGGACACCGGACCGACCGTCAGCCCGCTGATCTCGGCGAGCAGACCCTCCCGCACCCGACGTGCCCTTGTCCCGTTCCCGTTCACTCGATCCCCCGTCCGACCGCTTCCGCCAGCCGTCCTGCCAGCAGCCCGACACACACGGACAGCCCTACGAGCAGCAGGGCCGGTGCGAGGAACGGCGTGGCGGCCAGCGTCGCCCCGGGGACGTTCTCGCTCACCATGCGCCCCCAGTCGGGAGCCGCTCCCCCCTGACCGAGCCCGAGGAAGCCGGCGGTGGCGGTGAGGTGCAGGGACGCGACCAGGCGCAGCGCTGTGTCCATGAGGGCCGGTCCGGCGATGTTGGGCAGCACGTCCTGGCGGAGCACGGCCGGCCGGGTGTCGCCGCGGGCCAGCGCCGCCTCGACGTACCCGCTGCTCAGCACCGTGTCCCCCGCAGCGCGCAGGATCCTGGTGGAGAAGGGGGCGGTGGCCAGGGTGACGGCCGCCACGAGGGCCGCGTCGCTGCCGGGGAACCCGGCGGCCAGGACCAGGACGACCAGGAGGGCGGGGACGACAGCGAGGGCGTCCACGCAGCGGACCAGCAAATCGCCGAGCCGACGGGACACCATGGCCGCCAGGACACCGACGGCCATCCCGATGGCTCCGGCCGCAGCCGTCCCGGCCAGCGCCGTCAGCACGATGGACCGGCCTCCGCCGAGCACCCGGCTCACCACGTCCCGGCCCAGCACGTCGGTGCCGAGGAGGAACCGGCCGTCCGGCGGCTGGAAGGGCGCGGCGAGCTGGGCGGTGGGACTGTACGGCGCGACCAGCGGCCCCAGCAGGGCGAGCAGGAGCAGGGCCAGCGTGCCCGCACAGGTGAGCAGCGGCGGCCGCCGGTACCGGGGCGTGCCCCTACGCGCCGGACGGGCCCGCCTCCTCGGCGGTGTCAGGACCGTCGTCATCGTCCGTGCCCTTCCCGTGCTCCCAGCAGACGCGTGCAGAGGTCGCCCAGCAGGAGCACCGCGAGCATGACCGCGATCAGCGCGGTGGCGATGCCCTGCACCATCGGCACGTCCCGCGCCGCCACGGCCAGTTGCAGCTCCCGGCCGATGCCCGGGTAGTCGAAGACGTTCTCCACCACCACCGCCGAGCCGACCAGCGCCCCCGTGGTGAGGGTGAGCGCCTGTACGGCCGGTCCCGCGGCGTTGGGCAGGATGTGACGCACCGCCAGCCGCACGCCGCGAATACCGTTGAGCCGGGCAGCCTCGCAGTGCGGCGTGGCCGCGGTGTCCGCCACGGAGACCCGCAACAGCCGGGTGGCCACCGCGAGACCGACCGCGCTGAGCGTCAGCACGGGCAGGACCAGCGCGTGCGGGACGTCGAGCGGCGTACCTCCCAGGGGGATGACCGAGACGCGCGGGAGTGCCTCCAGCCATACCGCCAGTACCGCGACGAGCAGCGCGGCGATGACGAACTCGGGTACGGCGGCCAGGATCTGGGCGGACGTGGAAACCACCCGGTCGGCGACGCCCCCGCGCAACCCGGTCCACAGACCGAGCAGTACGGCGAGCGGCGCGGTGACCGCGAGCGTCAGTGCGGCGAGGAGGAGACTGTTGGGCAGACGGGCCGCGATGACATCGGCGACCGACCGCTCCCCCACGAAGCCGCGCCCCAGGTCGCCTCGGACCGCCCCGGCCACCCAGTCCGCGTATCTCTCGGTGACGGGCCGGTCCAGGCCGAGTTCGGCACGCACCTCGGCGCGTTGCGCCGCTGAGGCGTCCACGCCCGCCACCCCGCTGACGGCGTCACCCGGCAGGACCGTCGTGGCCGCGAAGACCACGGCCGACAGCAGCACCAGGAGGACGGCGGCCCCCGCCAGGCGACGGAAGGCGAAGACGGGCAGCCTCACGCCAGGGACGCCCGGGAGAATCCGGGGAACTGCTCGAAGAGGTCGTCCCGTACTCCTTCGACGCCCTTGGCCTGGGCGTTGAGGTTCGGCTTGAAGACCGGCAGCACCTGATTGCCCTGCGTCCAGCGCGTACGCTGCGCCTGCGTGCCGAGTTCCTTCGCCCGGGCCGGGTCGCGTTCGGCGCGGGCCTTCGCCACGAGGACGTCGGTCTCCGACTCCTTCCAGCCGAACGCCGACGGCGATCCGCCCGCCGTGCTCATCTGGTAGGTCGACAGCGCCGGAATGGGCATCTGGTACGCAGCGGCCAACGGCAGTGCCGCATAGGCGGGGAAGTCGGCGTAGAGCTGTCCGGCGGGCAGTTCGCGGACCGACGCCCGCACGCCGGCCTTCTTCAGGTTCTCGACGAAGAGGGCGGCCATTTCCACCATGCCCGGCGTCTCGGGACCGGTGGTCAGCGTCACCTTCATCCCGTCGGCGCCGGCCTTCTTGAGCAGCTCACGGGCCCGCTCGGGATCGTGGGCGCGCTGGGGTACGCCTTGGGCGTAGTCGGGGAAACCGATGGAGGGCAGGTCGTTGCCGACCTCCGCGTTGCCGTAGAAGACCGTCCTGACCATGGCCTTCCGGTCGACCGCGAGCTTGAACGCCTCCCTGACCCGGGGATCGTCGAAGGGCTTGACGCTCATGTTCATCTGGAAGGACAGACCGACCAGGTAGGGGCTCTTCGTGGGGGCCAGATCGACCTTCGCGTTGTCCGCGAGCGTGCGCGCGGTGACGGGTGAGAGGTCGTGGGCGAAGTCGATCTCACCGCTGGTGAGCGCGCCCGCCCTGGCGGTCGAGTCCGCTATCGACCGCAGTTCCAGGCCGTCCAGGTGGGGAACGTGGCCGTAGTGGTCGTCGTAGCGCTCGAACGCCGACCCCTGACCGGCGGTGAACTCCGTCAGCCGGAAGGGGCCGCAACTGGGCATGTCCTGGGCGAATTTCCTGGTGCCGTCCTTGACGACGAGGAAGTTGCCCTGGCACAGGATCATGCGGCCGTCGGCGATGGGCCGCAGGGTGGGCAGAACGACCTTCAGGCCCCCCTCGGCCTTGGCGCGGGCGAGGTCGAAGTTGGCGGCGGCGAGCCGGTACACGGGCAGTTTGCTCTTGGCCGCGAGGGCGCTGAGCGAGTGCAGGATGTCGGCGGAGGTGAGCTCGGAGCCGTCGGTGAAGCGGATACCGGGTCGCACGTGCAGCGTGTACGTCGACAGGTCGTCGGAGATGTCGATGCCCTTGAGCACGCCGTAGCGCACCCCGTCGGGCCCACTGGGGTCCAGGTTCCCCAGGGTGCCGTGCCAGGCGCGGGCGCGCACCAGGTCCAGTGCGGAAGGGCCGTTGAAGAAGTCGAGCGTCTCGGAGGCACCGCCTCCGACGAAAGCGGCCCGGAAGGTGCCGCCCGAGCGGGGCGAGGAGCCCGATCCCGACTTCGGGTTCGCGCCGGGCTCATCGGTGGAGCACGCAGCCAGCAGGCCGGGTCCCACCGCGAGAGCCGCGGCACCGGCCGCACCGCGGCGGAGGAAGGCGCGGCGATCGATCTGTCTGGACATGCTTCTCCTTGACGTTCTGCTGAGCTGAACCGAGCACCGGGAAGACATCGCCGGCACGTGAAGTGCCACCCCCGCCCGGGCGGGGGTCATGGCGGAACGGACGCACGCACAGCCGGGCCGCAACGCCCTCGGCGCTGCGGGCCCGGCTTCGGGCTACCGGAAGGTGAGAGCCCCGGACGGGCAGGCCCACACCGCTTCGTGCACAGCGTCCGACTGGGACGCCGCCGGCACCTCGGCGAGGACGACCACCAGCCCGTCGTGCTCGTCCTGGTCGAAGACGGCCGGTGCGGCGAGCACGCATTGCCCGGCCCCGACGCACCGACCCCGCTCCGCGCCGACTCTGCCGGCTCCTGGCACCTGGCCCGACAACGTCATGAGAGCCCCTCCTCCGCAGTCACCTCCGCGACCGCCGATGCGGCACAGCCAGACAGTAGTAGATAATGACTTCCATATTCAATAAGCTCATCGAGTCAGCCGCACGACGCCGCCCCATCTCGTCTGTCGCACCCGCGGCTTCAGCGCGGCGGTCGACGCCGACCCCGTGGAACGGTGCTCCGCCCGGCGGTCGAGAGGATCACCCGTGAACTCTCCCCCGACCACAGCAGACTCCTCGTGGTGACGGTGGACGGCGCACTCGCGGGCTGGCTGCTGCTGCGCCGCGGGGCACATCCCCTCGCGGCGCACTGCGGTGTGTTGAACGACGTCCAGACACACGTGCGCTTCCGTGGCGCGGGCGTCGGCGCCGCGATGATGCGGCACGCCCAGGGCGTCGCGCGCGACGAGATCCTGATGAGTCCGGCCCTGTAGGAACCGCGACAACTCCCGTCTTCCGCAAGGGCCTCGAGAGATCCGCTCACTGACCTCAGGTTCCGGCGGAAGCGGAAAGCCCGCCCGTGCCTCCCATGACCGCCACCAGTACGGCGCTGTCCCCGAACTGCCAGACCGGCGCGACGTGGGCGAAGCCGGCCCGACGCAGCAGTGCGGCGTGTCGGCCCGCCGTGACCTGCTCGTCGCCGCCGCTGCCGGCGTGGAGACCGTGGCGCCGTCGACGTTCATCGAGCAGGTCGGTCAGTTCGGGTTCCCGCGCCGCAGCGTCCCACCAGGACCGCCAGTCCTCGCACGCGTGGCCGCCCGTACGCTCGGACCTGCGACGGCCCACATGCGCGGTGAGCTCGGAGCAGGCCGCCGTATCCGGCGGGAAGTGGTCCCCGTTGACCAGGACGCCGCCGGGGCGCAGCAGGGACGCGAGGGCACGGTAGGTGCGCAGCAGCACCGGGTCGGTCAGGTAATGCAGGGCGGTCGTCGAGACGGCGGCGTCCACGGGGCGGTCCAACTGGAGGGCCTCGGTCCAGCCGTCCTCTCCGATGACGGTGTCGACGTAGCGGGCGGCGTCGGCATGGTGGGTGCGTCCCAGTTCCAGCAGCACCGGGTCCATGTCGGCGGCCACGATCTCGGCGTGCGGGAAGCGGTCGGCGAGCCTGGCGGCCAGGGAGCCGGGGCCGCACCCGAGGTCCAGCAGCAGGGGGTCGGCGCGGCCGACGACGATGTGTTCGACGACATCGGCGATCACGGTGAACCGCTCCTCGCGGTCCACCGCGTACCGCTCCTGCTGGCGTTCCCAGCGCTCGACCCAGGTCCTGGCCGTCGCCATGCTCACACCCATAGCTCGCGTCACCTCGTCTGTCTCTCGTCCGTGCGGGGGCGCCGACGGACCTACAGATGATAACGATTATCAATTGCCATTTACGCCAACGACGCGAGGACGGTCAGCAGCCGGTCGATCTCCTCCACCGTGTTGTACACGTGCAGGCTCACGCGCACCGAAGCGTCCCGGCCGTCGGAGCCGGCCTGGCACAGGTTGTCGGCCCGCACCATGAAGCCGTGGCTGAAGAGAATGAACCCGAGATCGTCGGAGGGGATATCGCGGTGCCGGAAGGTGACGATGCCGCGGCGGCGCTGCTCGGCGGGCAGGGCCGAGTCGGCGGACAGGCTCGCCTGACAGCCGACGACCTCGTACGGACCCAGGAGCCCGAGCCGGTCCGTCAACCGGGTGGTGAGCATGGACGTCCAGTGCGCGACGCGCTCCGGTCCGATCGTGTCGAGCCAGTCGAGAGCGGCCCGCAGCGAGACGATGCCGGCCGTGTTGGGCGTGCCCTGCCAGCCCTCCGGCCGGAACGCCGGCCCTCGCGCATTGCGCGCCCAGATCACCCCTGAGCCGGGCAGGGCCATCGCCTTGTGCCCCGAGAAGACCACGAAGTCCACGTCGAGGGACGGGTCGTCGAGGTGGACGGGCAGGTGGCCGACGCTCTGCGCCGCGTCCAGGCAGATGGCCACGTCCGGGCCGACCGCTTCACGGATACGGTGCACGTTCATGTCGCCGCCGTAGACGTGGTGGACGTGGGTGGCTGCCACGAAGCGGGTACGCGGGCCCACAGCCCGGTGCAGGGCCAGATGGTCGTAGTCTCCGGAGCCCGCTTGGTACGGCAGCGCCTGCACGCGGACCTGGACGCCGCGCTCGGCCAGCAGCCGACGGGCCTCGAGCCAGGGGTCCAGATTGGCCCGGTGGTCGGCGTACGGCACGAGTATGTCGTCCCCGTCGGTGAGGTACGGCACGAGCCAGTCGCGGGCGACGGTGCGCAGGCCCTCGGTGGTGCCACTGGTGAAGTGGACGCCGGAGCGGCCCGGTTCGGGGTCGTGGAGGAACTCCTTGACGCGTTCCCGGGTCGACTCCACCAGTTCCGTCGTCCGGTTGGCCCAGGGGTAGGCGCCGCGGCCGGCGTTGGCGTTCGACGTCGTGAGGTAGGTCTGAACAGCCTCCAACACCGCACGTGGCTTCTGGGACGTGGCAGCACTGTCGAGGTAGGCCAGCTCCGGGTGCGCGGTGACGATGGGGAACTGTTCCCTCGCTTCCCGCTGCCAGAGCGGGCTCTCGGGCTCGGGGGAAGAGAGGGAACCGGCCGGGCTCATTCGCGCACCAGCGGTGCACCCGCGTCCCGCCAGGCGACGATCCCGCCGGCCAGACTGCGGACGTCCGGATGGCCCATCCGGGACAGCGCGGCAGCGTAACGCAGTGACTTCTCGCCGACGGGACAGGCGAGCAGTACGGGAGTGCGCTTGCTGAAGGGGAGCCCGCCACGGAGCAGGTCCTCGAACACCTCGTCGACGATGTTGAACGAGCCCTCGATGTGCAGAGCGGCGTAGGCGTGCGGGCTGCGCAGGTCGACGACGAGTGGACGAGGATCGCCCTCTGCGGACCAGCGCCGGGCGTCGTCCACCTCGATGACGCGAGCCTCCGCACGGGCCTCGGCGTCGGTGACGGCCACCGCGGACCGCCCACGGCTCGTTCGGCCCAGGAGGTCCGGGCGCCGCTGACGCACATAACTGAGATAGCTCTCGGCCCGGTCGCACACGATGAACACCGCCGTACGGCGCTGCCCCGTCCCGTCCAGCTCCTCGTCGGCGTACCGCAGTTGCCGAACCGCCCCTTGGTAGGCGGCGCCGCCGGTCGGTCCGCTCAGCAGTCCGCAGCGGCGGATCAGGGTGATCATTCCGTCGATGGCCTCGTCCGAGGTGACCGACTCGATGGTGTCGTACGTCGCCGGGTCGAACAGGCCGACCTGGTGGACCTCGTCGATGGTGCGGATACCCGGTATGAAGTCCGATTTGTGGGCGACCAGGCCGAGGACCCGCACGCGCGGGTCGTGCTCGCGCAGCACCCTGGCGACACCGGTCGACGAACCGGCCGTCCCCACGCAGGCGATGAACCAGTCCGGCACCCGGCCGTCCAGATCCTTCACGATCTCGGGGCCGGTGCCCTCCGCGTGCGCCTCGACGTTGCGGGGGTTGAAGTACTGGTCGGTGTGCAGGTACGTACTCCCCGGGTCGGAGAGCGCCCGGTGGAACTGCGTCAGCGGGTCGTCCGTGTCGGTCGGATCGAGGCACTCGCTGCGTCCGGGAAGTTCCTCGATCTCGGCGCCGATGAGCAGCAGGAGTTCCTTGATCTCGGGTACGCGCATGCGGTTGGTGACGCTCTTGAACCTCACGCCGTGCATACCGGCCAGGAGGGCCAGCGCCTTGGCGGTGTTGCCGCTGGAAAGCTCCACGACCGTCCTGTCACCGCCGGTGGCAGCCTCCAGGTGGGGTCGGGCCATGTGCCACGCGGGCCGGTCCTTGACAGACCCGAACGGGTTGAGCATCTCCAGTTTGGCGAAGAGGTCGATGTTGCGCAGTCCGTGCACGGCGGGATCGATGCGCACCAGAGGCGTGTTGCCCATGGCCTCGGTGATGCTGTCATACCTCATCCGACTGCTCCCCCACGGGTGTGATCGGCCAGTAGTCCTCGTCCGGACACCAGCTCCAGGATGCGCCCCGCCGCTCCACCGCGACCGTCCGCGCGACCGGCTGCCGCTGCGCGCGGTGGGCGTGGAAGTCCATGGCGTAGCCGGCGGTGTTGACGAAAGCCAGCAGGTCCCCGGCCCGCGGCAGCCGGGGCAGGTGGACCAGGCGGCGAGTGATGAGGTCACCCTCCAGACAGAGGTTGCCCGTGAGGTAGACACCGGCCGGCTCCCCGTCACCGGCTGCGGCTTCACCCCGTGGCAGCAGGACGGGGTCCACCAGCACTCCGTGCTCCTCCAGGCTCATGTCGCCCGCGTTCATGGCGAGGTGCACCAGGTGGTGCCCGGAGTCCGTGTCCACGGGGCGTACGTCCAGCACGCGCGCGAGCGACAGTCCGCACTGGTCGACGAGAGAGCGCCCCGGTTCGATGTACAGGTCGTGGAGGTGCTCCAGCAGGAGGGTGGCGGTCGGGCGGCCCAGCACCGGCGCGGGCAGGGAGAGCAGCTCGTCGAGGTAGCCGGGGCCTGCGGTGGGGCGGTGCGCGGGGTACAGCGCGGCGGCACCGCGCACCGTGCCGCCCTCGTTGCGCAGCCCGTATCCGTGACCGCGCCAGGTCAACGGCGGGCGGACACCGAGCACCGCCTCGGTCAGCGCGGTGGTCCACCGCTCCCATTCCTCCGCCTCGGCGACGTAGCCGACGCCGAATCCACCCCCGATGTCGAGAGCGCGCGGCGCGAGTCCCCGTGCCCGGCATGCGTCCATGAACAGCACGCACTGTTCCAGCGCCCGCGCCTTCTCCTCGATGCCGGTGGTGTCGAGGTGGTAGGCGGCGCCGACGAACTCCACTGTCTCCGCGTTGCGTTCGAGCGCCGACAGCAGCGCCTCGGTGTCCCGTACCGGAGTGCCGAAACGGCTGCGCCGGGAGAGCAGACGGGTGCCCGCTCCCTCGCGGCCGGAGGCGTACTCGAACCCCGACAGCCGCACCAGTACGGCGACCCGGCCGAGCCCGTGCGCGCGCACCAGGCCGGAGAGCCGTTCCAGTTCCCCGGGTGAGTCCAGGTTGACGGTCGCTCCGACGCGGGCCGCCAGCCAGAGGAACGCGGCGTCCTTGGGACCGGTGGCCATGATGCGGTCGCCGGTGAATCCGCAACCCAGTGCGTGCCTCAGCTCCGCCACGGATGCGACGTCGACACCGACGGCGGCCGGGTCCTCCGCCGCCAGTCGCCGCAGCAGGGCGCTGGAACGATTCGCCTTGTGGGCGAAGTACACGCGTCCGGTGAGATGGTGACGGCCGTAGACGGCACGGAAGCGGGTGGCGTTCTCGGCCACGGCCTCGGGGAGCAGCACGTTGAGCGGCGAACCCAGCGCATCGACGAGCGAGTGCAGGAAGTGCCGGTCGGTCAGCAGCGCGGCGAGCGGCGGCTCCACCCTGGGCCGCAGATATAAGGGCGCGTCCACGTAAGACCTCTCCCGGTGTCGGCCGACCGCCGAAGCGGCGATCGCTCGGGAGTAGTCGTTTCCAGGTACAACCGCTCCTAAGCCTCACTGGTCCGGTTCCCGGAGCGCAGTCCCGTGGCGTCGAGTCGGTGCGGCCTCGTTCGCCAACTACGGTGCAGCGCAGGCGACTCACCCACCGAAGAAGCTCAGCCGGACCTGGCGGTCGGGATTATCCTTGTTCGTGTCCACCAACCTCCGCTAAGACAACGGTCAGCATAGCCGCGAGCCACCCGCGACCTGGCGCCCCACCGACGACCACCGACGACCACCGACGAACCACGCGGCACACGGTGGCGTCGTCGGATCCAGCGAATCCGGCTCCCGGTTCGTGTCGCGAGGGATCCCCGCCACAGACGGCTGACCAGCCAAAAGCCACACAGTCCCGGTCTCTGGGCGTAGTCCGGGCGCACAGACCGCCACCGGCTCAACCGCGGCGGAGACCGCCAGGCCAACCGAGCGCTGCACACAATCGTGCTGGTCCGCATGCGGCACGACATTCGCACCCGCGACTACGTCGCACGACGCGCCCTCGAAGGACTCAAGACGAAGGACATCTTCAGGTCCCTCAAGTGCTTCGTCGCGCGAGAGGACTACCGCCATCTCACCAGCGGTTCCCGCAGCGCGATCGGACCTTCTCCTGCAGCTTGACGATCTATAGAAGCTTCAGAGTCAAGCTCAGAAGCCATATCTCAACCGTCCACCGCTTGGGTGATCTTCTGGTGGTGGATACATAAAGACTGAAGTTCTCCCCGCGGGCTAAACTCTGGCCACTGAATACCCAGTACCTTGGGACGAAATGCCAGGAGGCCTCGTGGGGATGCGTGTCACACCGCTGGACCTCGCGCGCAGAAGTCGTGTCACAGCGTCCGATACTGACGGCTTACCGGGGCGCGGCGAAGCCGCCCATGCCACCAGCCTTGCGCAGCTGGCATCGTCGCCGACCCGAGAGTGGACGGACGCCGAACTGACGTCAATGGTGGAGAGCGGCTTCCCCGAGATGATCCAGCTCCTACGTTGGCTGGGCTGCGACTCCCTGGAGAGCTGGGTGGGCGAATGGAGCCTGCTGCGCGGCGCCGATTGGGTGGCGTCGGTACTCGCACCCAGCAACTCTGTCCGAACGATCGACGCCTGGCGTGAAGTACTCGATGCCCGCAGCGACGAAATCCTGTTGCTGGAGACGCTCGTATTCGAGACGAACCTGGGCCGGTATGCGCACGAAGCCGCGCGCGCCATGCCCCGGCGATTCCGGTACGACAAGACTCTGCACGTGGTCCGGCAGCGCGCGGCTCTCGCGCTCTGGGAACACGCGCTGACCACCAACTGGCGTCGTCCCTTCGTCTTCTGTCGGGCGCTTCGCTTGGCCCGCATCTACCTTGCCGGCGTTGTCGCCGACCGAGAATTCACCGACAAACCGGTCAGGTTCCAGTTCACGGGTCGCCTCGGACAGGCATCGGTATTGCTGGCCAGGTTTGAGCAGGTCTCGGTAGCCGACCTGGTGCAGTCCACGGACGTGATTCGGCGCTCCATCGAAGAGGGCAACCCCGCCTGCGATGCGGTGCCTTACCTGCTGGAGGCGTATCTGCGACTGCACGATCAAACGGGCGATCGGGAGTATCTCGGCCTCGCCCTCCAGGCCGACCGAAGCTTCAGCGGTCACACGCCGGGCGTCTCGTGGCAGTTGCACGTCGCGGAGGCGTGGCTGCGCCTGGCCGACGGACAGCCTAACGACGCGAACCTGCCCACCTACCTGGATCGGGCCGAGAAGGCACTCTCCGCCGCGCGGAGCGATGCAGCGGCCGAGGAGAGTGTCCGCTGCACGGTGCTTGAGCGCGTGGCCTCCGCGGCACGGTCGGTCCCCGATCTGCTGCCGACGGTCCAGCTCGGACTGAAGCGGCTCCAGAATCCGTTCGGGCTCGGTGAACACCTCCTCCGCTTCGCTGAGTCAGGCTATCCCGCGGACTCCTTGCCGGCGATTCTCGTTGACAGCCTGCGACGGGAATTCGGCTCGGCAGGAGATCCGCTGCCCCGTCGCCTGTTGTCGGACTGTCTGCGCGTGTACACGCAGATCAGTGGGGACACGGCGATGCGGCAGGGTGAGTACCTGCGCGAGGCGCTGAGACTGCAGGAGGGATGGACCGGGGTCGGCCCGCTCACCGACGAGCTGAGCCGGATCCGCTACGCGGACGATCTGTTGGAGACCGCTGCGCTCCAGGGGAGCAGTGAGCTCTGGAGTCTCGGTATGGCTCGTCTCATCCGTGAGGTGGAGACGAATCCCACCTCGTGCGTTCCTCTGGTTCGGCTCGGCAGGGAGGCCGACAAAGGGCTCCCGTACGACGGCTCCGCGGAGCTCCAGGTACGCGGGCAGCTGAAGGACCTTGCGCAGGCCGACATCTGGATCAGGGCCGCGATGGCCGGTGACTCGAAGCTGTTCTACAAGGAAGCTGCGGCCCGTGCGATCAGCAGCCCCGACTTGGTGCGCAGGAACCTCGGGGGCCGGAGCAACGTCGTCACCGTCGAGGACTATCTCGGCTTCACCACGGCGACCCTGGTGTTCAAACCGACGAACAGTCTCTGCTTCGAGCGTGACACCCAGAAGTCGCTCGCGGTGGCTAATATGTTGCGCAGATTGGGAGTTGAGAGCGAGTTCGGGATCATCGACCTAATCACCACGATCGTCACCGATGACCTGGCGCACGCGGAGGAAGAGTTTCCGGACGGTACGGAGATCCTCACCGTCCGTCGGTTCGAGCACGGGGCCGTACTGGCCGAACGGTTGTCTCCCGCCACCCCCGACGCGTCGAGCGCACTGCTGCGACGGGCCGCGGTGTTCCTGGCCTACATCCACGCATCGGAGGAACGGCCGGGAAAACCGGCAACGTCCGTTCGTAAAGATGTCAGCAACGAGGTCAGACGATGGTTGAAGAACGTATTGCCCCCTCAGTGGTCGGAGGACTCCGCGGCGGTGTTCAAATCCTGGTGGCCGCTGATCGAGGAACTCGGCCTGCCACCACAACCCCGGCGTGACGCCCACGCGTTCAACTGGCTCGTCACCGACGATGAGCGGATCATCGCCATCGATCTGGAGGCCACGCGCTGGCGTCCGATGGGCTATGAACTGGCCCAGCTGACCGACGATGTGCCCGCCTTTCCCGTGGATCGCTGGGACCTGCGTCGTGCGGTCGTAGAGGAGTACGCCGCCGCGCTCGGCCGCAGCTCCCCAACCTCCTCCGCCCCTGACGTGGACCAGCTCTGGACCGCTTACCGGGTCTCCCTACTGGCTCGAGCCCTGCGCGGACTCAGCTCTCGGGACAACGAGCCGGACGCGCGCGAGCACAGTGAAGCGCTGCTCGACGAGATGAGCGCACACATCGAGCTAGGTCCTCTGCGTGAGCTCGCCACGCGGCTGCGCGACGCATGGGCCGTCCGGCGCGGCTCTCTGGGGTCGACGCCGCTGCGGAAGCGCCAGGACGGTCGCAGGCAGCGGATCAGCCGAACTCTCGCGTACCAGCTGCGCCACGGCCAGCTCGTCAGGCCGGAGAGTGACGGCTGGGTGGCGGTGGAGAATGTGGTGTCCGCGCTGGCGGAGACGAGTCAACGGGCCGACGCGGAGGAACTGCTCGCTGTCGCCCAGGCGTGGGACGAGGACCGCTTCGAGGTGGACGGTCGACGGATACGCGCTCGCTACGGTCACTCGCGCCCTGCTGCCATCGAGTACGAGAGCGGACAGCCCGGCGGACCGCTGTATCACAGCACCCCCACGTCCGCTCTGCACGGCATCTTCGAGAAGGAGGAAGGACTCCTGCCGATGACCAGACAGTGGGTACACCTCACCACGGACCGGGACACCGCACTGAGAACCGGGCTACGGCACGGGCCGAGCGTCTTGCTCAGCGTGCCCGATCCCGCGACGCAAGGCTTGGAGTGCCTCCACTCGGGCGGAACGATCTGGCTGTTGAAGGCGGTCCCGCCGACAGCTCTGACGGTGGTTCCGCTCTATCGACTGTTCTCCAGCCACTGACCGTTTCGGTAGCAGCCGTACGCCGTCAAAGAACTCGACAGGGCCGACCATTGCATCAGTCCAGACGACCGACGCAATGGTCGGGTAAGGGCGCACACTCGGGCGCCCCACGCACAGCGTTGCCAAGCGCCGCTGCTACGGGAGCGGAAGCCAACACTCTGTGCCAGGTTCCCGCCTGAGGCGCCAATTGGTGCGACCGGACTCGTCCTCTACAGTGCAGCCACAGCAGCTAACCCACTAAAGAAGCTCAACCGAACGTGACGGTTGTTGTTATCAACGTTGGTATCCACCAAACTCCGTTAAGGCAACTGCCAAAGTACCCGATCGCGCCCACCGCATCTTGCGTTATCGGCAAGCCGTAGAGGTTACCGAATTTGAACTCGTGATGTCGGTGGTGTCGCAGAGCTGGCTGAGCGATGGTCGTTCGGGATCAAGAGCGTGTCTGCAGCCAGTGACGCGCGGCGGCGAATGTCACTTCGATGTCGTCGTTCCATGAACAGACTTCCAGCCACGACAGGTAGCCGTCCTGGGTGAAAACCCGGACCTCGCCGGCTTCGGTGCCGAGCTGCCCTTCGGCCGCCACGACCGTGCTGGGGCCGGTGGGCGCAGGATCCACCTTGCTGGTGTCGAGTGCGAAGTAGGCAGTGCCGCACCTGCATGGGCCAAGCCCGTAACTCGCGACTTGCGCACGTCAGCCTCCTGCTGGCGAGCCCCGCCACGGGCTCAAGCCTTGCGACTTACGTACTTACATTCACAGAAGACGTACAGACGTACTTCGCCCTGCGAGTGAGGCGAAGTCAGCTGATTGGCTGACAGGTGCGGGATGTGTCCGGTAGATGTGTGCGCGTGACTGACTTGACGCCCGAGGACGACGAGCCCACCTCCTTCGGTCAGAAGACGAAGGACTGGTACAAGAAGCACGAGCCGAAGATCCATGTCGCCTTCGGCGTGACTCTGGCCGTAGGCCTAGTCATCGGCGCCCATCTCTACCTGAGCAAGGACGGCGAGGAGTGCGAATCCGGGGACATCGAGGACTCCCTCGAGCATGAGTCCGGCAGTGAGCCCACGGAGCCGCGTCAGTCCTCCCTCGACCCAGACCGCGACCCCTTCCTTCGGAGGCTCCCTCCTGGGCATCGGGCCAGCGATGCAGCAAAGGCGAGGTACAGAGAGCTGACGGGCAACGAGCTCCCGTCCGGTTACACCGTGGTTCGCCGATGGATGTACCTGGACGACGCCTCGGAGGAAGAGGACGTCGGCAAAGCCGCGGCCTGAGCGCCTCCCGTTCCTGTGCAGGCCCGGCGGAGCCGCTGCAGAACGCCTCTGCCACCGCTGACCTTCGGATATGCAGCCCGAGGGGAGGCGTGGGCCTCGGTCGACCCTGAAACCGCGACAGAACCCACTATTCATACGCAAAATGGGCCCGCACCCTATATCCATTCGTGTGCCCGGTCAGCTGCCGCCAGGCTTCTCGGGACGCACACCGGCCCCTGGCTCGGGGGACGTCGGCGACACCGGAAAAGCGACGGCGATCCCTACCAGGGGGCTGCCGGCCTCCTTCGCATGGTCCTGGAACGGATGGCGGACCAGGTAGATGGACAGCAAAGCCTGATCGGGACGCCGTACGGCGTTCACCGCCGGACGGGAGGGCAACATGGGCACGCGGGCCGCGCCCGCTCCCGGCTCCTCGCCGATCACGGCGGCGCGGGTCGCGTCGAGCGCGGCGGCGTACTGGTCCTCGTCGAGGTCCACGAGTTCGTTTCTCGGGTTGGACAGCCGTCGGACCGCGAACGTCTCCCCGGTGAAGGGTGCGACGCGCCTGCGGACGACCAGCCCGATGCGATGGCCGGCCACCTCGGTCGTACTGGCTGCCCTCGACGGGCTCACCAACTGGACCGTCCACTGCCTCAGCTCGCCCTGGGCCACGCATCGACGGATGTAGGCGCGGAGCCGGTCCATGCGCCCGGTCAGCCGGGGGGAGGCTGGCCGGTAGACATCGAAGAACCGCTCCAGAACCGTCTCGGGCCGAACGCCACTCCACACGAGGTTCCCGTCGGCGTGGGCCTTCTGGGCTACACCGCGTCCCCCGAGGTGCTGGACGAAGCGCTCCAGCTCCCGCAGGTTTTCATCAAGCGCCTCCGGTGCGAGTGTGAAGCGCAGTGTCTCGCATGACATACCGGACAGGTTCTGCGGCTCCGTCCCCACCGGCGGCAGGTCGTGGTCCGCAGAAACGCTCCGCGAGACGCGGGCGGGATGCAGCCGCAGTGCCACCTCCCGGGGGGAAATGCCGAGCTCGGCCATCCCTCCTATCTCCTGGCGCTGGTCGTCGAGCATCGCCGTCAGACGCTCCTGGGCGTCCAGGACCTCGCGGCCGGCGTAGAGGCGGCACAAGTCCGCGTAGGCGGTGCGACGTGCGAGCGACAGGGTGAACTGGCTCAGCGTGTCGTAGGTGGACGAGGATCTGAGGCAGTAGCTGATGGTGAGGCCTTCGAGGACGGTTCCCAGCCCCAGCTTGGTACCACCCACGGCCACGACACTCAGGCCGTTGTGGTCGTACTCGCGCCATCTGGGCAAGGTGAGAGAGCTACCGTTGACCGACATGACGGTGATCTTGCGGACGGCTGCGACCAGATGCCCGGCTACCTCGTCCCACGAGATCTGCGATGCGTCCGTGTCCGTGTCCGAGGAGGCTGCGCTCGTCGGGACGAAGTCCGTGCGCCACAAGCTTTCGAAGCCGGACATCAGGCGGCTCGCATGCGGACTGCCCGGCTCTCGGAGGCCGTCAGCGATCCGTCTGACGCGCTCGGCCACCTGGTCACGGACCTGTGCCTGCACGGCGACGAACCGGCTGACCGACACCAGCATGGAGTTGTGCGCCCGAGTCTGCCCCCGCGCCCTGCGCACTGCACAGGCCAGCACGAACGCGTCGATCGCGGAGTACAGGGAGTCCGGCAGTGCGGGAGAGGGCACGTGACCGGAACGGTGTCCTGCGGGCAGCCAGGCTTCCTCGTCCGTCACCAGGCGGACGAGAGGAAGTCGCTCTTCGGCTCCGGCATGGTCCGGCGGTAGCGGAATGCTGTAGATGAAGTCCGGGACCAGGTGCGAGAGCGCCCGGATGGGCGCGATGGTGAAGCCGACATAGGCGGACCTCGAAGCGCCGCTCAGCAGACGGTCGACCCTCGCGTCCAGCGCGGAAGGGGGCTTCCGTGCCCCCGTTCCGCCGCTCGTCGTGTCGATGACCAGCAGCGGGGCGTCCGGAGAGGACGCCCCGTACTCCAGCCAACGGTAGAGCCCGTCGACGACCCGCTGGTTCCTCTTGATCACGAAGACGCGTGGGAAGGGGTCCGGTGGGGTAATCCACCGCAAGGCTCTGGCCAACGAGAAGTCACCGTGCTCGGTGCTGTCGGTCATGGAGAGGACGGGGAGGCGGCGCGAGTTCGACGGGGCGCCCGCACCGATGGCCGCGTGCCCGTCCGCGGAGGCCGTGAACGCGCTGTCGAAGCCCAGCAGCCCCTCGTCCACCTGCCTCTGCAGCTGAGCTCGCTCGGCATTGCTCGGACCGGCGATGATGACGATCTTCAGGTAGCCGGCATCGACCGCCTTGGCCGCGAGACCGATCACGGTCGTGACCGTGCCGGAGCCGAGGTGATCGATGGCCAGACCCGAGCGCCGCCAGTGCCCGGGACGGAGCGGGTCCTCGAGCCTGGACAGGAGGGCGTCCGTGACCATGTCGAGCCGGTGGACCACGTTTGCGGGGAAGAACCGCCCTCGGTCCAGGAAGGCTCGGTAGCGCTCCCAGAAGTGCCGCTCCCTCGCGAACTCGCCGTGCCGGTACCACGGCTCGTGCCCCTGAGGGTCTTCCCACGTGACGGCGGGTGCGAACTGGGCGACCGCGGCCTCTAGTTGCCGGAGCAAGGCGGACCGGTCGCCCACCATGCCCTGCTTGGCAAGCATGCCGAGAACCATGTCCGCGGCCCGGACGACTTCCTCGTGAACCACGGACCGACCCTGGGGCAGAAGAGCCAGCGCCAGTCGCAGGGCGTGCTCGGCGCCCAGGGGCGCAGCGGAATCGGTGATCTCCCGGCGGCCCGGGGAGCGAGGTGGCGTCGGCACCCCGAGGAGTTCCAGCGTCCGCGCCAGGGCCGTCCCGGCCGACGCCGCCTCCGCGGCGAGTTCTTCCGTGCCGTCCGCTCCGCCCGCCACCGCCGAGAGCCGTTCCCCGCTGTTCCGGCCGGAGGCGATGTGACGTCCCAGCACCTGGCTCAGCAGCAGCACCTCGTGCTCGGTCAGCTCCTGTTCCAGACGCTCTCGTACCCGCGGCGCCGGCTGCATGACCACACGCCCCGTGGGCCCCGTGGTCAGCTCGTACAGGCCGGAGCCGAGCAACTCCGCGAGATCCTCCGTCGTCGCCTCCGGGACCAGTTCACGGCGGAGTACGTGCAGGAGATGCAGGCTCAGTCCGCCGAAGGAGCAGGAGAGCACCGCCAGTCGCGCAGCGGCGGGGGCTGCCGTGCGCAGAAATCCCTCCGTGCGTTCTTCGGGGGTTCTCGGCGTCGGGGGCCGGAAGGGGCCCAGCGGATTCAGGCGGTCGCCGGGTGAGATCAATGCCGCGGAGCAGCCGTCGGGCGCCGCGAGCATCACCGCCCGCGCCCACCGTCCGAGGGAGTACGGCGAGAGGGACAGGACAGGCAGTGCGAACCAGGAGTCGCGGTCGGTGACTTCCGCGCTGCGCGCCAGCAGAGGAGGCACCCGGAAGGCGAACCCCGTGTTGGAGGCGCCGGGGACGTCCAGGGACGCCCGGACGGTGGGCAGGTCGAGCCCGGTGCGGCGCCACAGTTTGGGCGGTAGCGGATTGAGCAGGGCGACGGGTTCGTGCTGCGCCCACGCCCGCAGCTGCTGCCAGATCTCTGGTCGCCGCCAGGCCGGATCGGTACAGTCCGAAATCACGATGACCAGGCGCCGCCCGTCGGGGGAACGCAGCTGTCCCGCCGATGTCGGCTGCCCCCGGCGGTCGGTGAGTTCGATTCCGGAATCCGGGTGAAGGGCGAGGTCACGGACCTGGAGCGTACGAAAAGCGCCGAGTCGGTCGAGCAGGTCGGCGAGGGCGTCGGCGGTCTCCCGCCACACCTGCATCGAGGCTGAGCGGTCGACGACGAGTACCAGGTCGAACCAGCGCTCGGGAGCGGGCGCGAAGGCCGGGATCAGCTCCCCGCTGCGGGCGTAACCGTCCACGGTCGCGTCCAGGTCGAGCACGTGCCTTCGTCCCGCTCGCCACGACCGCTTCCACGGACGCAGCGCTCGCGTCAGCTCCAGCGCGAAGGGCAGCGCTGTGGCCCCGGGGACGGCTACCGCGTGGCCGGCGACGCGTCCGGAGGACTCCGGCAGCCGTTCGTGCAGCGGACGGGCCGACTGGTCGTCGTCCGGCTCGGTCGGACGGGTGCGCGGCTCGGCCACCTCGCCGCGCGGGGCGGGAACGTCCAGTGCCGCGGGCGGCGGCTCCTCCGCGGCGGGCTCGACAACGGCGCTGCCGGATCCGGGAGGGTCCGACGCGGCCATGCGGGAAGCCAACCAGAGTGCCTCGACGAGCGCCGTCGCATCAAGCTCGGGAGCCGCGGTGCCGAGCGCTGTCACGACCCGGTCCAGACCGCCGGTCGCAAACTTCGGAGGCATGGGGTGTTCCGTGGGCGAGTAGTCCTCAGGCACCGGTCAGCTCACGCAGGATCAGATCCCTGACGTCCTGCGCGGCATCACCCTCCGGAGCCTGGGCGCTGGTCAGCACGTGCACGGCGTTCAGTAGCTGGTCGACGGCCAAGCTCTCGCCCGCCCGAAGCCGTGCCACGAACGACAGGACCAGCGAGTCCACCGGGCCGGAGGGCTCCACGTCCGCCCCGAAGTGGGCTGCCACGACCCGGCGCAGGGACTCGGCGTCGGGCACCGGCATGGTGTAGCGGATGCAGCGCCTCAGGAAGGCGGCGGGGAAGTCGCGCTCGCCGTTGCTCGTCAGCACGACGAAGGGGAAGTTGCTGCACTGCACGCGCCCCCGGGCGATCGGGTGGCAGTCGTCGCCGTCCCATTCGCGTACCTCGACGACGTCCTCCCGGTAGCGCGCCAGCTCCGGGATCTCGAACTCGCCGTACTCCAGTACCTCCAGGAGGTCACTGGGCAGATCGAGGTCACCCTTGTCGATCTCATCGATGAGCAGCGCGCGGGGCCGCTCCGATGGCAGCAGGGCAGTACCCAACGGCCCGAGCCGTACGAAGGGAGCGATGTCGTCATCGGAGTCGCCCGCCAGGCGCTGTGCGTGGATCCGGCCCAGGGCGTCGTAGCGGTAGAGGGCGTCCACCAGGGTGCTGCGGGAGGTGATGTGCCAGCGCAGCGGAGCACCGAGCCCCACCTCGGCCGCCACCTGCTTGATCACGGACGACTTGCCCGAACCCGGGGCACCGGTCAGCAGCAGCGGGCGGCGAAGGGCAAGCGCGGCGTTCACCGCTTCGACCAGCCGGGGCGGGGGCTGGAACCGCTCGGGCTTCGCGTCCCGGGGGAAGGTGCGCCAGGGCGGCGGAGCACCGAGATCCACGTTCCGGGGGGTGCCGTCGCCCAGGTAGAAGGGAGTCCAGGTCATGATGCTTTCTCTCCGTCGAAGGAACGGGTCTCGAACCAGTCGCAGAAGTCCAGCCACTGCTCGTCGAGCCACACGGACCGCAGGCGGGCGAGGTCCGTGTGGCCGTCCACAAGATCCGGCTGCCCGGCTGCCTGGCGCCAGGCAGCCCGGTAGGCAACGCTGAATTCCCCGGGGAGCTGTTCCCAACACCGTTCCAAGCTGTCCCGCGAGGCCGCGGGAAGGTCTCCTGGGCCGTCCGGCCAGAGGATGATGGGGGCGGAGGCGAGCAGGAGTTCCAGGAGCTCCGCGAGCCGTTCCGGTCGGTGGCTCAGCGCCAGGGCACGCTCGTACCAGCCGTCGCCGATGCACCCCATCAGTTCGTAGAGTTCGTTGGTCTCTGTCTTGCCGAGCCAGCTCACCGGTGCTCCGCCGGATTTCATCGCGGCGAGTTGCTGCCGGGCGAACTCGTTGATCAGTCCGAGGTGAGCGGGCAGGGACAACCTGTCGCTCCACCGCAGGACGAGGTCGTAGTGGAGGCCCAGTCGGGGGCCGAGTCTGGTCTCCTCCGGGCGCCAGGAGGCGAGCAGCGCGGCGGGCGCGGCGATGTCGATGCATCTGAGCCTGAACCCCGTGTTCCGGGCGTTCACGGTCGCCCACTTCAGCACGGCGCCCAACTGCCGCTCGACCCCGGACTGCGTCGGAGTGCAAACGAAGTCCTTGCGATCCACAGGCGTGTCGCCGTCGAGAAGCCAGGCCAGCAGGGTCTCGGGCCACTCATCGGCGACGGCCGCGTGCAGGCTGATCACCAGCCGCAGCCGGTGCTCGGCGGCCCGCTGCTCCTGCGCGGCGAACGCGTCGGCGAGTTCCACGGCGGTGCCCCGGCCCCTCGCCCAGGCCGCCAGCCGGGGCGTGTCGCAAGCGAGACCGTCCTCCATGGCCAGCGCGGCGACGAAGTCGGTCAGGGGCGCCGTGGGGCTGCCCTTGACGAGCGGGACCCTCAGGCACAGCGACTCGACGCATTCTCGCAGCAGTTCATCGGCATCGGAGTCAGGCGCCGGTCGGCGCGCGGCAATCGCGTACGCACGCCGGATACGGTCCGACTGCAAGGGTTTGCCCGGCCAGCTCGACGAGAGGAACTCGCTGGTCCGCGCGGCGTCCATGAGCCGGTCGAGGACACGCAGGGCGTTGACCGTGTGCTGGTCGGCCGTCGCCGGGGCTGGCCCCAGGTACTCCAGCGTCCGGCGCAGGCGCCCGAGGTCACCCACCGTGGCGATCGGGAAGTCGACGACCGCCTCGCCGAACGGTTCGAGCGCTCGCCGCAGGTCCTCGTCTCCCAGGGCGCGGAGCAGGCCTCCCGCTCTGATGATGTGCTGCGCGTTGCGCGCCAGCCAGGGCCGGGGCTGGTGGGACAGGCCGTCCACGATCACCAGTCGGGAGTCGGTGCCCGTCTCGCTGTCGACGGCCTCGCTCACGTCCGCCGGTGAAAGGAACTCCCCAGCGCCGGGAAGGCCCTCGCCCAGGATGCGTGAGAGCGCGCGGGTGTAGGCGAGACCGTAGGAGGACTCCGTGGCGCCCGCGGACATCAGGAGCGACAGCCTGGCGGCGCCCTGTCGGACGCCTCCGGCCAGCAGGTCGCCGTTCGGGATGGCCCCGCCCGCATGACAGGCGTCCACCACGGCCACCACCCCCTGCACGCCATGGACGTCCAAGGTCTGCCCGAGCAGATGCCCGACGTCCACCACGCTGGTCGACACATCCTCGCGGGAGTCGCTCGCCATGAAGGAGAGCTTGGGCACCTGACCGAGGTTGGTGCCGTGTCCCAGGAAGGCGAGGACCAGCACGGCCCCCGCTTCCCCGGCCCTTTCCGCCGCCGCCCGCACTGCCTTCTCGACGTCATCACGCTTGACGTCCACCCCGCAGAGCAGGGAAGGCGCCTCGGACGGGTCCTGCTCACAGCCACCCAACTGCGGGTCCAGGAGAGCTCGGTGAAGGGCTTCGGCAGTATCTTCCAGACCGGTGAGGAGGCCCATGGCGGGGCACTGCGGCGCGATCACCAGCAGCTGACGCGCCGGCGTTGTCCGTCTCATCCGTCGATGACCGCTTCGAGCGCTTCGACGAGCGGCCCCGCAACAGCCGGCTGCGCCAAGTACTTGGCCGCGGGGTGCACGTACAGTCCGTCGGAATCCACCCGCCGCGACACCGGGACCACCTGCGAGGCGTTCGGGGCGATGCACCGCTCCAACCCGGTCCCGCCCGTGACGAAGTCGTCGCGGTCCCAGAAGTTCAGCCAGCGGGAGACCCCCGCCGGAGTCCGCACCGGCTGGGGGCGCAGCCGGGGTTGCACGGCCGTGCGCATCCCCAGCGGCGATCCGAGCGTAACGAGCAGCGGCACATGGGCAGATTGTCGATGGAGGGTTTCGAACGCCACCACAGTCCCCAGGGAGTGCGCGACGACGACCGTGGGGCCGCCGGGGTCGATCTCCGCGGCTATCCGGGCGCGGATGCGCTGGTCGATACTCGTTCCCGCGTCGTCGACATGCTTGCGCGCCAAATACCACCTGACCTGGCGCAGGTCGCTCAGCATCGCCCCCGCGCTCACCCAGCCGCCCAGGGTGCGCAGCCCGGGAAGCGCGAAGAGCGCGTTCGCCGCGGCGGACAGCCGCCGCAGGATGTCGCCGACCCCCTGCTGCTCGCCGGTCGGGGCCAGCTTGTTCCTGGCCTGCCGGAGCAGCCGCGCCTCGCGGTCGTCCTCGGGGGCGGCCAGGCGCTCGTCGACAGCGTCGAGGAGCATCTCCTGCAGTGCCTCGTTCTCGGACGGATCGACGGGGGCCGCCGGTCCCCGCGCAGGAGCACCAGGGGCGGGAAAGAGGTCACCGTAAGAGGCGAACCGCAGGTCGACCGCCTCGCCGTCGAGCAGTTCGACGGCCCTTCGGGAGTGTCCGGCGGCACGCGCGCCGTCGGCGAGAGCGCGCAGCCATTCCTCCATGACGGCTTCGGCGTTGCGCGGCTTGCCAACACCGTGCACGAAGACCAGTCGCGGTCTCATCGAGCCTCCCCGGGCCACGAACTCGGCTCGCCCACAGGTGCCGTTGGGCGAACTGCGAGGATATCAACCGGACGTGCCCGGACGCCGCCGGACGCGATCGCTCCGTCGCCGCTGCCGACCGGCCGCCGCAGGGCATCGGCCACCCGGTCGGAACGTCGGGAGGGGTGCTGCCGTCGTCGCGGATGAGCAGTAGTCACCCCTTCTCCGGCTCCGAGCCCGTACCCGCATCCGTCCGCAGCTTCAGCACCGGCAAGTTCACCCACTTCGCCCGCATCGATATCCCCGTGTCATACGTGACCAATTGCACCGACCCGGCCGCGATCGTGTGCATTGCGAGGGCCCGGTCCACGATCTCGTCGTCCTCGTCCGGCAGCCGCACATGCCACGGGTTGTCGAAGAGCACCTCGACCTTCACCCGTCCCAGGCGCTCATCGCTATCCAGGAGCCGGTCCAGCACCGCGAGGCTGTACCCGGCCCGCCACCGGACCTGCTTGTCCCTCGATTCCTTCAGACGGTCCAGCTCGTCAACAACCACCATCGGCACCGTCACCCGAACCGCATCCGCCCCAGCGCCCGCAAGCACGAAGAAATCAGTGTCCTCCAGCTTCGTCTCATGTTTGATGAACACACTGGTGTCGAGGACAAGCACGGAAGTCATCGTCGGCCAACGCTGCATCTGCACCTGGAACGCATCCACCGCCGCACCCAGAGCGACTACGCGCCCCCTAACCTCGTTCGTAAGGAGCCCGTTCACCAACCGCTGCTGGTCAGAGCCTGCCAGATGCCCCACACCATCCAGCAGGGACTGATACACCCGAGTCCTGATCAGACGATCGATGTCGCTCGCACTGATCTGGCTGACCAGCATGCGCAGGGAGTCGTTGGCCCATTCCAGGTAAGCGAGAAGACGGCCGTAGGCCGAACTGTGGTGCTGCGATTCCAGGTTTCCCGCAGCGACAGAGACGGATCGCAGAGCGCTGAGCACGTTATCCCGGTGGGTTCCGGGTATCGGGGTGACGATCATCAGCGGATGATGTCAGGTCGACCCGCGCGCTGCAGGACTTTCTCGGCACCCCCACCCGACATCCGGGAGCACAGACCCGCTCTCCGGCTGCATGCATGCTCCGCAGTTGTCTAAGTTGCTGGCCCTCGACTCCACCAAGCTCCGTTAAGGCAACACCAGCCTATCCGGATGGCAAGGGCCGGGGGGCCGGACCTTGCCACAACCCCGCGGTCACTTCTCCGGCAGGGTCACAGGGGCCTGAGGACGAGGAGGTGGCAGTCGAGGATCTGGCGGGCTTCCCTCCGGCGGGAGCGGCGGGGGTGCAGCAGGGCGACTCCGACGATGACGACGTACACGGTGATCCAGATGTGCAGGACGGTGATCAGGACCCAGAGCAAGGGCCCGGTGGTCGGGAGCAGGGCGGTCAGTGCAGTGGGCATGGTTCCTCCTAATGTGCCGCCGGGCCGTGCGCTGCGGCGGTCCCCCCAGGTCACCAGGCCCGGTGCGCCCGGCCCGGGTAAAGATGGGGGGTCTCTAATTCCCGAAGGCACGGCCTCTTCCGACGGAAGTAGGTAGGTTCGCGGCATGTCTTCTCCTGGTCCGGTCTCCGCTGATCAGCAGCTCGTCGAGCACGCGCGTCAGCACGGTTTCGTGGTGTCAGCGAAGCAGCTTGCGTCGTGGCGGCGGGCGGGGCTGTTGCCGGAACACACGAAGCGGGCGCTGGGTCGCGGGCGCGGGAGCACGACGGTTCCGGACGACGAGGCATTCGGTCTGGTCGTGGCGCTCGCCCGGCTGGCGCGGAGGGGCGCTCGGCCCTCTCATCTGGCGCTGGCGCTGTTCGGCGAAGGGCACCCGGTGCCGGAGGAGACCGTACGCGACGCCTTCAGCAAGGCGGTCCGGGGCCTGGGCGCCGGGCTCGGCGAGGAAGGTCCGGAAGAGGGGGAGAACGAGGAGGAGTGGGCGGAGCGCGTCGCCGACGAGGTGGTCGCCTCGGGGCAGCGGGTGCGGCTCGTTCCCTCGCGGGTGCGTCGGATCGATGAGGGCATCGCCCGGTACATGCGTGACCGGGAGGTGGTGTGGCCCCCTCCCGAGCTGGCCGACCTGGACGCGAACCCGGAACCTCCGAGCCTGTCCGGCGGGGAGGTCACGGCTGCCGCGGTGACCACGGTGCTGCGTGGAGGTGCCGCCGTCACGCCGCAGGGGATCGGTGACGTGCTGCGGGCTGTGCAGCCGGCGGGGTGGGGCAACCCGGGGGCGTCGCTGGCCGAGTACACGGTCGATGACGTCCCTGATGCCGCCCAGGAGGTGTTCCTTCAGGACGGCGGGATGAGCACCGTTCCCGACGGTGACGTCCGCGGCGCCCTGGTGGGTGTGGCGGAGGCGGCCCCGCTGGAGGACCTGCGGGGAGCCTGGGAGGTGAGCGGGGCGACCCGCGAGTGGGCGCTGGACCTGTGCGCACGGGTCGAGGCGGAGCTCGAGGCCGACGAGCTGGGCGACGCGGCCCTCGCCTGGCTGATGGGCAGGGCCTTCGTGTCGGGGCTGGTGCTGATGGCCCAGGTGGGAGGCCGCCACTGGTCCCCCACGGACCGGGCGTCGGACTCTCTGATCCTGTTGATGATGCGGCGGTCGTTGCGCGACCTCGACGGCAAGGTGCCGGACTGCCAGTGGGAGCTGCTCGGATCCCCCGCCGTGCTGCCGGCCCCGCTGATCCCGTTTCTTCAGCCGCGGCATGCCTCCGAGATCCAGTAGGAGAATCATGATCCAGAGCCCTCGTGAGACCGTGGCGGCGGCCATGGCCGAAATGGCGGTGCTGCGTGCTCTCCAAGTGGCCGGTCGGCGCTTGCTCGCGCGGCGGAGCCGGGCGGTGCGGGGCCCTCTGCGGACCGTCCCTTCTTGGGAGCTGCATGTCCATCTGCCGGTTGGCGATACCGATCTGGCGCTGCTCCTGCGGGATGCGTGGGTCATCCCGGAGGCCGTCGGCCTGCCCTCGACCATGATCGAGGCACTGGATCAGCACGTGCGGATTCTGCTTGCCGCGGGGCTCGGGTACCGCCGGGACGACTTGTTCAAAACCTTGTCTCGTCTGCCGCTGGAAGAGCTGGTACCCCCTTGGGACGCGCCTGCGGGGACGGACGAGGCTCATGCCCCGAGCAAGTGATCCGGTGGAGCTGAGGGCGGCAGGCGTCCTGCGGTACTGCACGGGTGAGACCGTCGAACCGTATGACCACTGCCCCCGGTGCGGTGATTTCCATGAGGTGTGCGCGGACCCCAACGGGCGCTTCGACTTCATGTGCGGCGGTGATCGGGCGGTTGAGGTCACACAGGTGACCAGCAGCGTGGCTGAGCAGAACCGGCGCTCCTGGGAGCCGTACCTCAAGGAGCATGCGGTGCCCGAGCTAAATCTAGGCTGGCACGTAGTGTTCGAGAGCACGGCGAAGGCAACCTACGGGGGCCGCAAGGGGCACCCTCGTTTCAAGGATGCCCTGACCGTCATCAGCCCGGCCCTGGCCGAGCTGGAACGGCGGGGCGTGAACCGCTTCGGCCCCGGCACGGCCTGTATCGAGCGGCCATTCCATGAGGAGTCGTGCCCGTACGGCGTGCTGGGCGGTGCTGGGGTGGCCTTCGGTTGTTCAGTGCCCAGCGAGACGAGTACCGGCTACATCAGCGCAGGCCTGCTCACGGGGTACGACCAGATGCCGGCTTTCAACCCGGACCACTGGGCCGGGAAGGCCGAGAAGAACCGCCGCCAGGGAAAGCCCCCACCGCCCTCTCCCCTCCCGGAACCACTCCGGATGGGCCCGGTGCTGTGGTCGTTCGATCCGGACTTCCTCGCTTCACTGGAGAAGCGCCGGACCGAGGACGAACGGAAGTCGGCCGAGACGACGCGAGCCCTTTTCCCCGGTCGCCACACCGATGCTGAACTCGCCGAACTGGCCCGCCGAGACGTGAGCGAACGGATCACCCTCGCACGATCCCTGACCTGGCGGATCGCGCTCCCGGCGAACCCGCCGCCCATCGCTGACGCCGACGGCGGAACGGAACTGGTGGACTTGCTGGAAGTCGAGTTCGGGCTGCACGAGGACCTGGCCCTGAAGCTCAACGCGGCTTCAGACCGACCGCGCCGCGAGGTGTTCTTCTGGCTCACCTGGATGCGTTCCTCCGCATGGCACCGCCTCGCCGCTCCGGGCCTGCCGCCCTCGCGGTCTCCGAACGTACCGGCCGGCATCACCGGCCTCTGGGTCGGCTGCCTGCTGGACCAGACCCACGTCCTGCACTGGGACCACGACACCGGCTGGACGCGCCACCCGCTCCCGAACCCGCTGCCTGTACCCCGATTCCCCGGCTGCCCCTGACCAACGACATAACAGCACAGCGGCATTTCGGCCCCCTCATGGGCCGAGGTCGGACTGTGAGGAGGACCCGCTTTCCGCGGCTATAGGCACGATCCGCAGTTGTCTACGTTGCTAGCCCTCGACTCCGCGAAACTTTCTTAAGACAACTGTGAGCCTAGACCCTGAACTGTGCCTCGTAGGGCGCCTCGTCGTTCGGAACGAACAGCACGTGGACGCAGATGCCGCCGCGCCGACTAATGAAACAGTCGGTCAGACCCGGTTCACCTCTCAAGAAACCGGGCTTGTCTCGTTCCCCGAACAGCATCAGGGAGTGGATCATGAAACGCCATTCCCAATCTGGCGGCGCGGGGCCGGTCCGCAGGCAAGCCCCGTCGCCCTCAGAGGTTCGCACGTCCGTGACGACCTCGCCGGCGTGCACGGCCGCCCCGCTCTCGCAGGGACCACGCGCTCCCCCCGAAGGCACCGCCGCCTGCGAGCGGCTCACCCCTGCTCGAGCGGGGATGAGCCGCTCGCGGCGAACTCCGCGCCGGCAACGAAGATGTGGTCCCTGCGCCAGCGGTGGTTAGCTGCACTCGCCGCTCGCCGGCGGGCGGCCTGCTCGACGCGCTCGTACTCCTCAGGCTCGACGGAGAGGCCCTGCGGCCCCTTCTGGCCCGCAGGAAAAGCGGCGTCCAACTTCTGTCCCTCGTAGGCGAGATGAAGGAGCCACGCCCGTCAGCACTGACGCTCAAACGAGTCTGAGTGCTACTTCTGGAGTCAGCCTGGCTGTGGGCGCCCCGGAGAGTCCACTATGCCTAGAATATGGATTTGTGAATCTTCCAGCACGTGTCCGGCAGGCGCTTGGTGAAGCTGTGCATCCGGGAAAGTTTGAGCAGTGCGCCTGTGCCCTGCTGAAGTCTCGGTACCCGGGGCTGTCGGCGGTCGAGGAGGGCCACGACTTCGGCCGTGACGCAGATATTTACTTCCCCTTCGACGGAGACACCCTGGACGCGCGGGGACGTCTCATGGTCACGACGGGCGATCCTGTTGCCAACGTGCGCAACGGCCTGCGTCGGATGCAGGTGGAGGGACTGCGCGTCGATCTTGTGGTGGTGGCCTGTTCTAAGCCGGTCAACGGCCGTACCCGCAGGGCTCTCGACAAGCTGTGCTCGGACCGAGACCTGCCCCCTCCCCACATCTACGGCCAGGAATGGTTCGTTCCCGAGCTGGTGCAGGATGCAGCCTGGCGCAGGAGTCTGCTGGACATTGAGGGCCGGCTCGGAGCACTGCTCGATGAGCCGCTGACTCCACCGCTGGTCGCGTCTCCCCCGTCGCTGGTGGGCAGGGCAGACGAAACACAGGCCCTGGCCAGCGCGGTCGACGCCAGCCAGGACGTGGTGCTCGTCGGTGTTCCAGGGGTGGGCAAAACACGGTTGACCGGTCAGCTGGGCACCCGTGCGGTCTACCTTCAGCCCTCTGCTCTGGACCACCTCTACGACGACCTTCTGCTGACGAAACCGCACGCAGTGGTCGTCGACGACGCCCATGCCCATGCTGATTCGGTAAGTGCTCTCCGGCATGCGCGCCGTCAGACGGGCCTGTCGTTCTCCGTGGTGACCACGACTTGGCCGGACCGGCTTGAGAGGGTGCAGGAGTGGCTCCCCGGGGCCATGGTCATCGAGGTGGGCCTACTGGAGCGGCATCAGATGAACGAGCTGGTGGAGTCCGCAGGTGTCACCGGGTACCGGTCCCGGACCGCGGTGCTCAATCAGGCAGACGGTCGGCCGGGCTGGGCGCTGGCATTGTGCGAGTCGCTGGCTGGCGGTGAGGGCCAAGACGTTTTCAGTGGCAAGGCACATGTGGCGCAAGTCGAAAGATACTTGCGCGAGGCGACTGCCTCGCGCACGGTGCTGGACGCGCTGGCATGCGTGGCCGCTCTGGGGGGAGCATCGCCTGACACGCTGTACGCCCTCGCGTCTGTGGTCGGAGTGGCTCCGGCCGAGTTGTCGGGCATGGCGGAAGATCTTGCACACAACGGGCTGGTGGAGTGCCGCGCCGGTGTGTGGCACTTGCAGCCCGCCCTGTGCCCGGCATTGGTGGCCCGCTGGTTCTTCACTGCCCCGGTTCGGCGGCCGTGGGCAACTCTGGTGACCGCTTTCCCTGATCATGGGCTGGACTTGGCGGCTGCGGTGATGGTGGCGGCGGCGGCTGCTCCCTCCTCTCGGCAGGCGCGAGAGGAGGCTGAGCGGTGGGTTAGAGCGCTGCCGGTAGCCAGCATCTGGGACACCGGCACATTCGCCGTAGTCGCGAAGTACGCGAATCTGGATGTATCCGCAGCCGAGTTCGCAACGAACGCCGCCCTGTCCGTCCTGGCTGCTCTTCACGAGCCGGAAAGGGCAGTCGGGGTGAAGGCAGGCTTCCTCGGCGATGCTGCGGTCAACCAACTGGTGCAGAGCGCGCGTCAGTTCCTGCTGCCCGAAGCGATCGCGGGACTGCTGGCCATGGCCGTGGGTGACAACCCCCGCCGTCACTCCACACCACTACATCCGCTGCGCGTGCTCAGCGACTTGGCCGGTGTCATCGATCCTGACTTCGGCACGTCGCTGGAAATCCGCACACGTATATTGCGGACCGTACTCGCCTGGATTCGCGACCACTGCAGCAGCGATGAGCAGTGGTGTGTGGCGGGCGAGGCTCTGGCGGGCATCTTCAGTGTCGAGGTGTCGGGGAACTGGTCCGAGCCTGGGACGCACGACACGTACACCTTCGCTCGCGGAATCGATGCGGCGGATAATCTCGCCGGGCTGATCGGCCTGTGGGAACAGGTGGTCCCGCTTCTCACCAGTGATGAGGGCTTTGAGAACAGGGCGCCCTGCCCACCGCGCGCGCTGATCGCGCTGCTGGAGATGGCGCTGGGCTGGGTCCGTCTTGGGCTGGGCGTCTCCTCTCAGGAGGCCGTCTCAGCGGAGCAGACACGGTACGGTGCCGAGGGCGGCCGTCGCATCCTGGACACGCTATACCCGCTGCTGCAGCGCAGCGCAGGTACAGCGTTGCGTGCACATCGCGGGCTCGCCAGCATCCACGACCGTGCCCGTGAAGCCGGGTACGAGCTGCCTGTCTTCGATGTCGATCCCGATCTGCAGTCCTTCTGTGAATGGGGAAACGCCGACTTCATCTCTGACGTCGAGACCGCCACCGAGCAGGTCCACTCCCGAACGATGGCACTGGCGGGAAAACTGGTAGCCCTGGGCCCTGACGCGGGAGTGGCCCGTTTTCATAAACTGGCCGAGCAGGCAAGCCTGGTGGGCGAGGATGCCGGACATCTGACCGCTGTCCGCACGGGCGAGCTGATGACCGATCCGGAAGCCTGGTACCGGGCAGCATCCGCATTGGAGTGCCGCATGCTGCAGGGCGTCGCCCTGACACAGTGGCTCACGCTGACTCCGGACGCGATACCTCCGTCCATGCTGCAGGCCGCCCTCGAGGACACGCGCAGTCGGCCCGCCGCCATCAGCGCGGTCCTTGCGCGAAGCGTGGTGGACCGAGCTGGAGAGACGGTGATCGCTTCGCTGCGGGCCGAGGACGTTCCCTGGCTGGATAGGCTGTTCTGCCGCGAAGCGGACGACGTCATGCACCGGCTGCTTGTTCATGACGATCCGGCCGTCGCCGCAAGCGCGGCGGTCAGTTTCGCCGTGGGCACCGCGCATGGGCTCGCGCTTCCTGAGACCTGGCGGGCAGCTTGGCGCAGTGCTCTTGAGGGCATGCTCATCGACCGTCTTACCTCGCACAACCGGTGGAGGGCGGGCTACGTGCTTGCGTACGTGGCCGAGCACGATGCCGATACCTTCGAAAGATGGTTCGACCGACGGCTGCAGGACATGTCTGCCCAAGGCTGGTATTCCTCGCCTCTCCCCCATGGCAGCGAGGATCTCCTGGCTCTCCTGCCCCGCCCGCACAGGCTGCGGCTGGCTCTCCAGTGCATTGGTATGCCCCGTATCGGCCCCAGTGCTCTGGTCCCTCTGATCAATTCGGACGCCGAGCTGGCCAAAGAGCTGCTCGACGAGCACGCAGTCGATCCCGGCCGGCTGGTCACCTGCCTGGAGGAGCAGCGCAACACAGCCCTGGAAGAAATCGGTCCTCTGCTACTGGAGCGGGGAGTGTCCGCGCAGCAGATCGCAGCCGCCGCGGCCTCGTACAGTTCCTGGTCAGGTGACCGCTCACGCATACACCTGGAGCTCATCGACTACTTCACCGCTCTGGCCGATCGTGTCCCTGCGCTGCGGACGGTAGCCGCAGCCGGCTGCTCACAACAGCAGGCGTTGCTGCGCGAGGCAGAGGAGAGAGAACGCGACACACGCGTCCGTGGCTGGTAACGAGTTGGTGCGTAATAGCGGGTGGGCATGCTATATCGGGGAGAGGTATGGCTGACCGTTTGGTACTCACGCATCCGTTGTTCACGGGTGTCTCTCGGGTTCATCTTGCATCGCTGGTAGCCGGGACGGGCTCCGCTGCCGCTGAAGGCGTTCCTGAGTGCAGACGAGAACGTCACGCATGGCCAGCAATTGCAGCCATGTCCACCAGGTGCCCCGAAGAGGCCCTCGTCAGCATGCCTCAGAGTTGTCTATGTTGCTGACCCTCGACTCCACCAGGCAGACCGACTGCCAGGTGCCCAGCTCCAGCCTGCCGCCGATCACCGGCAGCGTGGCGTGGGGCGGGACCAGGGCGGGGAGCACGTGGTCGCGTCCGTGGCCAGGACTGCCGTGGCGGTGTTGCCAGCGGTCGTCGGCGGGGAGCAGATGGTGGAGGGCGGCCAGCAGGTCGTCGTCGCTGCCCGCACCGGTCTCCAGTACGGCGATGCCGGCCGTGGCGTGGGGGACGAAGACGTTGAGCAGGCCGTCGCGGCCGGGCGCGGTGCGGGTGAGGAACTCTTCGCACGCGCGCGTCAGGTCCGTGACGCTCTCGGCCGTACCCGTGGTGATGTTCAGGACCGTGGTGGTGAAGGAGGAGGACATGCCTCCATCCTCGCCCCACAGGCGTGAGATGACGCGTCCACGCTCCGAGACGTCATTGACCGTGTCCCGATCGGATGGCTACGTGCAGCGACATGTTCCGATCAGCTCTGCTCACTTCGCGCGGTCACATTAACCTGCTGCGAGTGGCTTCCGCCGGGTGCTGTCGCGGCTGCTGACATCCTTCCAGCGGCTTCCGGAGCGTTCCCACCGCAGTCTCCTGCCGCACTGCTGTGCCCGCGGTACCCCGTCGTTCGCCCTTCCGTAGTCGTGTTGGTCGCGTAGGCGCATGGACGCCTCCGGCCCCGTGCCGCCCCGCGACCGCCGAGCGCGCCGTGGTCACTCCTGCCTTCCGCCGCCCCCGTCGGCCGCCTCCCGGTCGGTCGTCACGCGTGGGTACGGGCGCGCCCCGCATGCCTGCGGCCGCGCCTTTCTTCTGGAGGAGGCGTACTGGTTCGGCGAGAGGGTCACCCCCGTACTGGCCCGGCGCGGACTGCTGGCGACCGTGCCCGCGTCTCCGCTGTTGGGCGCGAACGGCTCGGAGTCCCGGCCCGCCACGGCTCCGGGCGGAGCGCCCCTGCTGGTCGCCGGGGGGGCGCTGAGCCTCGCGGTGCTGCTCGTCGGGGGCCGGGAAGATCCCGGACCCCCGACGAGTTAGTAGAAGCGTGAACATTTCTGGGGTGCGTGAGCTGGACGTGGTCGTGATCGGCGCGGGTCAGGCGGGGCTGTCCGCCGCCCACCACCTGCGCCGCGTCGGACTGGAGCCGGACGTCGGCTTCGTCGTGCTGGACCACGCGCCCCGGCCGGGCGGCGCGTGGCAGTTCCGCTGGCCCTCGCTGACGTACGGCAAGGTCCACGGGATGCACGCACTGCCGGGCATGGAGCTGACCGGAGCCGACCCGGACCGCCCCTCCTCGGAGGTGATCGGCGCGTATTTCGCCGCGTACGAGGAGCGGTTCGGCCTGCGGGTCCACCGCCCGGTGGAGGTGAGCGCCGTACGGGAGGGGAGCGGCGGGCGACTGTTGGTGGAGACGTCCGAGGGGACGTACGCCCCGCGGGCCCTGATCAACGCGACCGGCACCTGGGACCGGCCTTTCTGGCCGCGCTACCCGGGCCAGGAGACGTTCCGGGGGCGGCAGTTGCACACGGCGAACTACCCGGGGCCGGAGGAGTTCGCGGGGCAGCGCGTCATCGTCGTCGGGGGCGGCGCCTCCGGTACGCAGCATCTGATGGAGATCGCCGGGCACGCGGCCGACACCTTCTGGGTGACCCGGAGCGAACCGGTCTTCCGCGAGGGACCGTTCACCGAGGAGTGGGGGCGGGCGGCCGTGGCGATGGTGGAGGAGCGGGTGCGCAAGGGGCTGCCGCCGCGGAGCGTGGTCAGCGTGACCGGGCTGCCGATGACCGATGCGGTACGGCGGGCGCGGGAGCAGGGGGTGCTGGACCGGCTGCCGATGTTCGACCGGATCACGCCGAGCGGCGTGGCCTGGGACGACGGTCGGGTCGTCGAGGCCGACGTGATCCTGTGGGCCACCGGGTTCCGGCCCGCCGTGGACCATCTGGCACCGCTGAAGCTGCGTGAGCCGGGCGGCGGCATCCGGGCCGAGGACACCCGCGCCGTACGCGACGGGCGTGTCCATCTCGTCGGGTACGGCCCCTCCGCCAGCACCATCGGCGCGAACCGCGCGGGCCGGGCGGCGGTCCGGTCGGTCGTGCGGCTGCTGGAGGAGACGGGCGAGGAGAGCGGCGAGGAGCGGCCGGACCGGGAGGCCGACGGTGGGCGGACGGACCGGGAAGCCGACGGCGGACGGACGCATCGGGAAGCCGGGGCTGTCGTCGCCGTCCCGGTCTCCGGGGGCTGAGCGCTCCGCGGGCGGAGGCCCGTCAGTTCGTGGCGGCGGACGCGCGGGTGCGGTTGAACTCCTCGACGTTCTTCTGCTGCTCGTCGTAGCTGTCGGTGAACCGGGTGTCGCCGGGGCCGACCGTAACGAAGTACAGCCAGGGGCCGGGCGTGGGGCTGACGGCCGCACGCAGCGCCTGCTCCCCCGGGTTGCCGATGGGCGTCGGCGGCAGCCCCTTGGCCCGGTAGCTGTTGTACGGGCTGTCCAGCTGGGTGTCGGCGGTCGTCGTGTCCAGGGTGGAGCGCTTCAGGGCGTAGTTGATGGTGGAGTCCATCTGCAACGGCATGTCCTTGAGCAGCCGGTTGTAGACGACCCGGGCCACCTTGCCCATGTCGGACGCGGTGTCGGCCTCGGCCTGGACGATGCTGGCGATCGTGATCGTGTCGTAGACGGAGACGTTGTTGCGCTGGGCTCCCGCAGTGACGTGGTCCGCTCCGAAGTGCTTGCGGGCGGTGTCCGCCATGTAACGCAGCAGGCCTGCGGGCTCGGTCGCGGCGTCCAGCGGATAGGTGGCCGGGAAGAGGTACCCCTCGGGGTTGCCCTCGGCCTGGGCCGGCAGAGCGAGGTCCACCGTCGTCGCGGCCTTCCGCGTGCTGCCGGGCTTCAGGTCGAGCGCCTGGTCGACGGCCTCGTACACCTGCGAGGCACGACGGCCCTCGGGGATCACCAGAGTGCCCTGCGGGCGCTCCTTCTCGGGCCCGCCCTCGTCCGATCCGGTCAGGGAGAGCGGGATCAGGACGGCGGCCGACACGACGAGCAGGGCGCCGACGGCCAGGACGACCTTTCCGCGGCGGGTCGGGCGGAGTCTGCGACGGGGCCGGGCGTCCGGGGACTCGTTCACCATGCGGGCACGTTAACCCGGGGCACGAGCCACGGCCGGTAGCTCGGCCACGGCGTCGGCTCCGGCGACACGAACGCCGTACCCGGGCGGACCAGAACGCACGACATACAGAACACACGAACAGGGGATCGGGTGTTCGCTGGAACGTGTGATCGTCAGGGGATTCGTTGCTGTTCACCCGTCCGGGGCGTGATGATTGCAGAGCGCAGTCAACGGGCTGCAGACCGCTACTGCGCAGTCCCACAGATGCACCACGTACAAGGAGAAAGACCAGATGAACTTCCTGACCAACCTGCTTGCCGGCGTCGTCCACTTCGTGGGTTGGCTCGTCTGACCATTGCTCCGCCCGGCGCCGTCGCTCCCCGTCCCACGGGAGCGGCGGCGCCGCCGTGTGTGCTGAGCCGGCCGGCTCAGCCGTTCGCCGTCGCCGGCCCGGTGAAGGGCGGCAGTGCGGTGAACCCGGGGTCCACTGTCACCGCCGCCGCGAGGGTGTCGAGCGTCCGGCGGACCCGGGTGAGCGGGTGGTCCGGGAATTCCGCGTCCCACTGGGCGTGGTCCGCCGCGTGGAAGGGCAGCCCGCCCTGGACCTCGGGGGCGTAGGGGTGCGGCCGGAAGTACTGGTCGGGGCCGAGCTTGGCCATCACCACGGCTTCCCGCGCGCCCGTCATGCCGCGCTCCGCCGCCTGGATCTTCACCACGGTGCTGCATCCGGCGCGCGGCACGGTGAAGCTGCCGATGAACGCCTGTCCGCTGCGCTGGCCCGGCAGCGGCAGTTTGAGTATCTGGCGCAGGGCGGGCAGCACGCCCAGCCGCTTCACCGACGCCTCGATGAGTCCGCCGCCCGCCCGGGCGGCCAAGTGGGTCAGGCCGTGGCGCAGGGCGGGGCCGTTGTCCAGCGCGGCGGGCAGATCCGGCGGCAGGTCGAAGAAGTGCAGTGACAGCACATCACCGTGGTCATTGAGCCAGGTGTCGGTGTCCACGGTTCGGTAGCCGGGGAGTTCCACCCCGAGGAGAGCTCTCATGCGCGGCGATCATGCCGTACGCGCCTCGCGCCGGTGACATCTGACCGTCACATCGCCCGGAGGCCGGAGGCCGGGAGTCGGAGGCCGGCGATCCTGCACCGGCAGTCAGGGGGCCGGAACCGGGGCAGGGTGGGAGTCGCGGCGGATCAGGGCCGCGTAGCGGCCGTCGCGGGCGAGCAGTTCCTCGTGCGTACCGCGCTCGGCGGCCCGACCGTCCTCCAGGACGACGATCTGGTCCGCGTCGCGGACGGTGGAGAGGCGGTGCGCGATGGTGAGCGTGGTCCGTCCGGCGGAGAGGGCGTCGATCGCTTGCTGCACGGCCTGTTCCGTACGGGTGTCGAGCGCGCTGGTCGCCTCGTCGAGGATCAGCACCGGCGGATCGCGCAGGATGGTGCGGGCGATGGCGAGGCGCTGCTTCTCACCGCCCGAGAAGCGGTAGCCGCGCTCGCCGACCAGGGTGTCGTAGCCGTCGGGCAGGGAGGCGATGTGGTCGTGGATCTGTGCCGCGCGGGCTGCGGCCTCGATCTCCTCGTCGGTGGCGTCCGGCTTGGCGAAGCGCAGGTTGTCGGCGACCGAGGCGTGGAAGAGGTAGGTCTCCTGGGAGACGACGCCGACCGCGCGGGCAAGGGTGTCGAAGTCCAGGTCGCGGACGTCGACCCCGTCGAGCGTGACCCGGCCGCCGGTGACGTCGTACAGCCGGGGCACGAGGTAGCTCAGGGTGGACTTGCCGGAACCGGTGGAGCCGACGACCGCGAGGCTGCCGCCGGCGGGAACAGTGACGTCGATGCCGGTCAGCGTCGGGCCGTTCTTCTCGTCGTAGCTGAAGTCGACGTCCTCGAAGGCGATCTCGCCACGGATCTTGTCCAGGCGGACCGGCTTCTCCGGTTCGGTGATGTCCACCGTGAGGTCGAGGTACTCGAAGATGCGCTGGAAGAGGGCGAGGGAGGTCTGCATCTGCACGCCGGTGGAGAGCAGGCTGACCACCGGGCGGAACAGCCCCTGCTGGAGCGTGACGAAGGCGACCAGCGTGCCGATGGAGACGGCGGCTGCTCCGGACGCGAAGGTGAGACCCGCCGCCCAGTAGATGACGGCGGGCATGGCGGCCATCACGATGCCGATCGTCGACATCCGCCAGCGGCCGGCCATGCTGGAGCGCACTTCGAGGTCGACCAGGCGCTCGGACTCCTCGGCGAAGCCTCGGGTGAGGGAGTCGGAGCGGCCCATCGTGCGGCCGAGGAGGATGCCGCTGACCGAGAGGGACTCGGTGACCGTGGCGGCCATCGCGGCCATCTGCTTCTGGCGCTGGGTGGTGATCCTCTTCCGCTCCCGGCCGACACGCCGGCTGATCGCGACGAAGACCGGCAGCAGGAGCAGCGAGACGACGGTGAGCCGCCAGTCGAGGGCGAGCATGGCGACGACGGTCGCGATGACGGCCGTGAGGTTGGAGACCAGCGAGGTCGCGGTGGACGTGACCGTCGCCTGCATACCGCCGATGTCGTTGGCGATGCGGGACTGGACCTCGCCCGTGCGGGTGCGGGTGAAGAAGGCGAGCGGCATCCGCTGGAGCTGGGTGTAGACGGCGGTGCGCAGGTCATGCATGACGCGCTGACCGACGGTGGTCGAGATCAGGGTCTGGAGCACGCCGAAGACGCTGGTCACCACGGCGGTGAGGACCATGCCGAGCGCCAGCAGGGTCAGCAGGCCCGTGCGCCCCTGCGGGATCGCGGTGTCCAGGATTTCCCGCAGCAGGAACGGGGAGGCGACCGACACCAGGGAGGACGCGCCGACCAGCAGGCCGACGACGGCCAGACGGCCGCGGTAGGGGTGGAAGAGGCGGAGGATGCGGCGCACCTCGGCGGGCGGCCGGTCGGCGCCGGCGTCGGCGTCGGGTGGGGGCGTCCACGTGGACTCGTCGGGCTTCATGGGCTCCTTCGTCGGGCGTGAGGCGTGGCCGGAGGGACCCGGTCCTCGCACATGGAGAGCTTAGCTCATTGTTACCTATACTCACAATGAACAAGGTCCTGATATTGTTCCCGTATGGACGCCCCCGATTCCCCCGGTCCGCTCGGCTCCCCCGGCTCCCCCGACACCGACGGCCTGCTCGCCGAGCAGCTGCTGCGGCTGACCCGCCGGCTGCACCGCATCCAGAGCCGTCAGCTGGAACCGATCGACATCACTCCGGCCCAGTTCCGGCTGCTGCGGACGGTCGCGAGCTACGAGGCGGCCCCCCGGATGGCGGATCTCGCCCGGCGCCTGGACGTCGTTCCACGGGCCGTGACGACGCTGGTCGACGCCTTGGAGGCGAGCGGCCGCGTGCGCCGCGCACCGGATCCCGACAGCCGCCGGGTGGTCCGCGTCGAGATCACGGACGAGGGGCGCGCCACGCTGCGGTCCCTGCGCAGCGCGCGCCGGGCCGCCGCAGAGGAGATCCTGGCCCCATTGACCGCCGATCAGCGCGAGGTCCTCGGCGGTCTGCTGTCCGCCCTGGTCGACGGCATGCCGGAACGCCACTGCTGAACACCGCGCCCTAGCCGCTGAGGAGATGGCCGACATGCCGCTGCTGGAGCCCGACCCGGAAGCCCTGCGCCCCGGAACCGCACGGGAACCCGCCCCCGATCGCGTCACCGACCGCAGCGCGGGCGGCACCCCGGAGCCGCTGCGCCGCGAGCTGACGGCCCTGCTCGGCGCCGACAAGGTGCTCTGGAAGATCTCCGACCTCGTGCGGTACGCCTCCGACGCCAGCCCCTACCGCTTCCTCCCCCGGGTCGTGCTGGTCCCCGAGGATCTCGACGACGTCTCCGCGATCCTTTCGTACGCCCACGGCAAGGGCCGTCACGTGGTCTTCCGGGCCGCGGGCACGAGCCTCAACGGCCAGGCGCAGGGCGAGGACATCCTCGTCGACGTACGCCGCCACTGGACCGGCGTCGAGGTGCTGGACGACGGGGCGCGGGCCCGGATCGGGCCGGGGACGACGGTGATGCGGGCCAACATCGCCCTGGCCCGGCACGGCAGGCTGCTGGGCCCCGATCCGGCCAGCGCCATCGCCTGCACCGTCGGTGGGGTCGTCGCCAACAACGCCTCGGGTATGACCGCGGGCACCACCCGCAACTCCTACCGGACGCTCGCCTCGCTCACCTTCGTCCTGCCGAGCGGCACCGTCGTCGACACCGCCGATCCGGCCGCCGACGAGGAGCTGGCCCGCGCCGAACCGGAGCTGTGCGCGGGGCTGATGGAGCTGAAGGCGGAGATCGAGGCGGACGAGGAGCTGACCGCCCGCATCCGCGCCAAGTACACGATCAAGAACACCAACGGCTACCGCCTGGACGCCTTCCTCGACGGGGCGACGCCGGTGGAGATCCTGCGAGGGCTGATGGTCGGCTCCGAGGGCACGTTCGGCTTCATCTCCGAGGTCGTCTTCGACACCCTGCCGCTCGACCGGCGGATCTCCAGCGCCCTGCTGTTCTTCCCCTCCCTCACCGCCGCCGCGGCCGCCGTGCCCCGGTTCAACGAGGCGGGGGCCATCGCCGTGGAGCTGATGGACGGCAACACCCTGCGCGCCTCCGTCAGCGTGCCGGGCGTTCCGGCGGACTGGGCGGCGCTGCCCCGGGAGACGACCGCGCTGCTGGTGGAGTTCCGGGCGGCCGACGAGCCGGGCCAGGAGGCGTTCGAGCGGGCGGCCGACGCCGTCGTCGCCGGTCTGGACCTCGTCGTCCCTGCGGTGTCGGTGACCAACGCCTTCACCCGGGACGCCGGGACGATCGCCGGGTACTGGAAGGCCCGCAAGGCGTTCGTCACGGCGGTCGGCGGGTCCCGGCCCTCGGGCACCACCCTGATCACGGAGGACTTCGCGGTGCCCCCCGCCCGGCTGGCCGATGCCTGCGAGGCGCTGCTGGAGCTCCAGTCGCGGCACGGCTTCGACGCCGCCGTGGCCGGTCACGCCGCGCACGGCAATCTGCACTTCCTGCTCGCGTTCGACGCGGCGAAGCCGGCCGACGTCGAGCGGTACGACGCTTTCATGCAGGAGTTCTGCGCCATGGTGGTCGACCGCTTCGACGGGTCGCTCAAGGCGGAGCACGCCACCGGACGCAATATCGCGCCCTTCCTGGAGCGGGAGTGGGGGCCGCGCGCCACCGCGTTGATGTGGCGGACGAAGCAGGTCATCGATCCCGCAGGGGTGCTCGCTCCCCGTATCATCCTGGACCGGGATCCGCGAGCCCATCTGCGGGGTCTGAAGACCATTCCGAAGGTGGAGGCGGTCGCCGACCCGTGCATCGAGTGCGGCTTCTGCGAACCGACCTGTCCCAGCGAGGACCTGACGACCACGCCGCGCCAGCGGATCGTGCTGCGCCGGGAGATGATGCGCCAGGTGGACGGTTCGCCGGTCGAGGCCGGTCTGCTGGACGCCTACGGGTACGACGCCGTGGACACGTGCGCCGGGGACTCCACCTGCAAGCTCGCCTGTCCGGTCGGCATCGACACCGGGGCGATGATGAAGGGCTTCCGGCACCGCAGGCACACGCCGCGCGAGGAGCGGATCGCCGCGCTGACCGCGAAGAACTTCCGTGTGGTGGAGGCCTCGGCGCGGCTGGCCGTGGCGGTGGCCGACGCGGTCGGCGACCGGGTGGGCGACGGTCCGCTCGGGGCCGTGACGCGGCTCGCCCGCAGGGCCGTCCGCCCCGATCTCGTACCGGAGTGGCTGCCCCAGATCCCCGGGGCCGCGGCCCGACGGCTGCCGCGTACGGACCGGGTCGGGGCGAGCGCGGTCTACTACCCGGCCTGCGTCAACCGCATCTTCGCCGGGCCGGACGGCCGCCCCGGCCTCTCCCTGGCCGAGGCGGTGGTCGCCGTGTCGGGGCGGGCCGGGAAGCCGGTGTGGATCCCGGAGGACGTCGCGGGGACGTGCTGCGCGACGATCTGGCACTCCAAGGGGTACGACGCGGGCAACAGGATCATGGCGAACCGCATCGTGGAGGCCGCCTGGGGCTGGACGGCGGGCGGGGCGCTGCCGCTGGTCGTGGACGCGTCCTCGTGCACGCTCGGCATCGCCGAGGAGGTGGTGCCCTACCTCAGCGAGGACAACCGGGCGCTGCACCGTGAACTGACCGTCGTGGACTCGCTGGTGTGGGCGGCCGACGAACTGCTGCCGGAGCTGACGGTGTTCCGCACCGCCGGGTCGGCCGTCGTGCATCCGACCTGTTCGATGGAGCACCTGGGTGACGTGGGGCAGTTGCGCGCACTGGCCGAGGCATGCGCGGACGAGGTCGTGGTGCCGGACGACGCGGGGTGCTGCGCGTTCGCGGGCGACCGGGGGATGCTGCACAAGGAGTTGACCGATTCGGCGACGGCCAAGGAGGCGGCCGAGGTCGGCCTCCGCGACTACGACACCTATCTGTCGGCGAACCGGATGTGCGAGATCGGCATGGAACGGGCCACCGGGCATCCCTACCGCTCGGCGCTGATCGAGCTGGAGCACGCCACCCGTCCGACCCTCCGCTGAGCACTCGAGGTCGGGCCCCGGTACTTCTCCCGACGTGCACATGTGAGCGTTTCGAGGCCCCGATTGGTTGCACCAGTCGGGGCTTCGGCGTGCCGTGAAGAAAGTCCATGGTTTGAGGACGAGAGTCCAAATACCTCTCTTGCGCACCATCAGCCTCACCCTCCAGGGTCCTTACCGAGACCCGGTCCCCGCGCTCGCCATCCGTACGGGGACCGGACGCGCTCGCGCACCGTCTGAACCCCCAACCCCACCTGGAGGCTCGATGAACGACGACGCCCGGCCCGCACCGGATCCGCAGGACATACCCCCGCACGGCGACGAAGCGTCGCGGCAGGACCCCAGCCGGCGTTCGGTGCTGTGGACCACGGCGGGGGTGGCCGGCGCCGGACTCGGCCTCGGCGCACTGGGCACGGGGAACGCGTCGGCGGCCGAGGCGACCGCCCCGCAAGCCCTCTCCGCCGCGGAAGCGGCCGCCGCCGCACCCGCCCGGCAGGGCCGCACCATGGCGGGCGTCCGCTTCGAGGGGCGCTCCACGATCCGGGTCGGCATCGTGGGCCTCGGCAACCGGGGCGGCAGCATGATCGACCTGTTCCTCGCCGTGCCGGGCGTCCAGGTGAAGGCGGTCTGCGATCCGGTCCGGGACAAGGCGGAGAAGGCCGCGGCCAAGGTGACGGCCGCCGGTCAGCCCGCACCCACCGTCTACGCCAAGGGCGAGGACGACTACGAGAACCTCTGCAAGCGCGGGGACCTCGACTTCGTCTACGTGGCGACGCCCTGGGAACTCCACTTCCCCATGGCGAAGGCGGCGATGCTGAACGGGAAGCACGTCGGCGTGGAGTGCCCGATCGCCATGCGGCTGGAAGAGCTCTGGCAGCTGGTGGACCTCTCCGAGCGCACCCGGCGCCACTGCATGCAGCTGGAGAACTGTTGCTACGGCAAGAACGAGATGCGGGTGCTGCGCATGGCGCACGCGGGTCTCTTCGGCGATCTGCTGCACGGGGCGGGCGCGTACAACCACGATCTGCGCGAGCTGATGTTCGACCCCGACTACTACGAGGGCCCCTGGCGCCGGCTGTGGCACACCCGGCTGCGCGGTGACCTCTACCCCAACCACGGGTTCGGGCCGGTCGCCAACTACATGGACGTCAACCGGGGCGACCGGGTTGTGAGCATCACGAGCATCGGCACGCCGGCCCTGTCGCTCGCCGAGTACCGCAAGGAGCACGTGCCGGCCGGCGACCCCAGCTGGAAGGAGTCGTACATCGGGGCCGACCGGACGATCAGCCTCGTACAGACGGCCAAGGGCCGGGTGATCCGGCTGGAGCACGATGTGTCGAGCCCGCACCCGTACTCGCGGATCAACAGCCTCGGCGGTACGCGGGGCGTGTTCGAGGACTACCCGGAGCGGATCTATCTGGAGCCCACGAACACCAACCACCAGTGGGACGACTTCAAGAAGTACGCCGAGTGGGACCACTGGCTCTGGAAGGAGCACGCGAACCCGCCGGGCGGGCACGGCGGCATGGACTACATGATGGTCTTCCGGCTGATGCAGTGCATGCGGCTCGGCCTGGTCCCCGACTTCGACGTGTACGACGCGGCGGTCTGGACGGCCCCCGTGCCGCTGAGCCATCTCTCCATCAAGGCCAAGGGCGCGCCGCTGCCGATCCCGGACTTCACCCGGGGCGAGTGGAAGAAGGCCCGGTCCGGCATGGACTCCGAGAAGCCCGCGGAGTGACGTCCCCGGGGTCCCGGGCCGCGTGGGCCCGGGACCCCGCAGGGCTGCGGAGTGGGCCGGAAAACCGGTTGCCCCGGACCGGGGCGAACAGGGAACCTTGCACGTCACCCCGTTCTTCGAGGTCCATCCGGATCTCCGTTTCACAAGCCCTGGGACGTCATGCAGATTCGCGACCTTCCGTATTCGGATCCCGGCGACCCCGATGTCCGTTCAGGCCCTCGATTCCTCTACTGGCTCGGGCGCAACCAGCTCGCGGGGCAGCTGAAGGCCCTCTCCTGGGGGCTGCTGCACCAGCTGGGCATCGCCGGTCTCCCGGTCACCGTGGGACTCGCCGTCCAGGCCGTCATCGACCGCTCCGGGGAGCGGCTCGCCCTGGCCGGCGGCCTCATCGTCGCCCTCGGCGTCCTGATCGCCGTCGGCGACACCATGCTCCACCGGACCGCCGTGACCAACTGGATCACCGCCGCCGCCCGGGTCCAGCAACTGCTCGCCCGCAAGACCGCCGAGCTGGGCTCGGCGCTGACACGGCGGGTCGCGGCCGGTGAGGTCGTCGCCGTCTCGACCGGCGATGTGGAGAAGATCGGCTGGTTCGTCGAGGCGCTCTCCCGCTTCGCGGCCGCCGCCACCGCCCTCGTGGTGATCTGTGTGGGACTGGCGTTCTACCTCCCCTCCCTCGGCCTGATCGTGGCGCTCGCCATGCCGGTGCTCGCCCTGGCCGTGCTGCCGTTGCTGCCGCGCGCCACCCGGCGCGCCGACGAGCAGCGCGAGAAGGCGGGCAAGGCCACCGAGCTGGCCTCGGACACGGTCGCCGGACTGCGCGTGCTGCGCGGTATCGGCGGCGAGGAGCTGTTCCTCGGCCGCTACCGCCGCGCCTCCCAGGAGGTCCGCCGGGCGGCGGTGCGCTCGGCCCGGATGTGGGCGCTGATCTCGGCGGTGCAGGTGCTGCTGCCGGGGATCCTGCTGATCTCCCTGGTCTGGTACGGGGCGACGCTGGCCCGGGACGGCCGCATCGACGTCGGCCAGCTGGTCACCGTCTACAGCGCGGCCACCCTGATGCTGTTCCCGCTGCGCCACTTCGAGGAGATCGCGATGGCGTACTCCTTCTCGCGGCCGTCCGCCCAGCGTGCGGTGCGCGTGCTGGCGCTGCGCCGCAGTGCGCGGGAGGCCACCGTCGAGGGGGTGACGCCCTCCGGTGATCTGTACGACCCGGCGACCGGGCTGATGGCTCCCCGGGGGCAGTTCACCGCCGTCGTCTGCGGCGACCCGGACGAGGCGGGCCGGCTGGCCGAACGGCTCGGCGGGCACGCGGAGACCGGCGAGGAGGACGGGGCTGCTTCGGCGGGGACTCCGTCGGTGCTGCTCGGCGCGGTCGCCCTGGACGAGATCCCGCTGGACACGGCACGGGCCGCGGTGCTGGTCCAGGACAAGGACCCGGTGCTGCTGTCCGGCACGCTCCAGGAGCTGCTGGACATCCCGGCCTCGGGCCTGGTCACCGCCGAGGCGGCGTTGGAGGCGGCGCAGTGCGGTGATGTGCTGAGCGCCCTGGCGCAGGCCTCGCCCGACAACGACGGGGACCCGATGCGGACCCGGATCACCGAGCGCGGCCGGTCCCTGTCCGGTGGTCAGCGCCAGCGCCTGGCGCTGGCCCGGTCGCTGGTCACCGACCCGGAGGCGCTGGTGCTGGACGAGCCGACCTCCGCGGTCGACTCGCACACCGAGGCCCGGGTCGCCGCCGGGATCGCGAAGCTGCGCCGGGGCCGTACGACGGTGGCGTTCGCCTCGTCCCCGCTGCTGCTCGACGCCGCCGACCGGGTGGTGCTCGTCCACGAGGGCACGGTGGTCGCCGTGGGAACCCACCGCGACCTGGTGCGCACCGAACCCCGCTACCGGGCGGTCGTCACCCGGGAGACCGACGACGAGGCGGCCGCCGCGAGCGCGCTGGACGGCGTCGGCGAAGTCCCCGCCATGAAGAGCATCCAGGAAATCGAGGAGAGGGCATGATCGGCGTCGCACCCCCGGCGTACGACCCCGCGGCCCCGGAGTCGGCGACGACACTGCCCGTGGGCACGCCGACGACCGTGCGGAGTTACGTACGGAGTCTGCTGCGCAGGCACCGCAGGGCGTTCGCCGTCCTGATCACGGTCAACGCGGTGGCGGTGATCGCCTCGATCACCGGACCGTATCTGCTGGGCGGGCTGGTGGAGGACCTGTCCAACGGCGTCACCGACCTGCATCTGGAGCGCACCGCCGCGATCTTCGCGGTCGCGCTGGTCATCCAGGTCCTGTTCACGCGCAGCATGCGGCTGCGCGGGGCGATGCTGGGCGAGGAGATGCTCGCCGACCTGCGCGAGGACTTCCTCGTACGGTCCGTCGGGCTGCCGCCCGGGGTCCTGGAGCGGGCCGGGACCGGCGATCTGCTGGCCCGGATCACCACGGACATCGACCGGCTGGCGAACGCGATGCGCGAGGCCGTGCCGCAGTTGGCGATCGGCGTCGTCTGGGCCGGTCTGCTGATCGGTGCGATGACGGTGACCACTCCCCCGCTGGCGCTGGCCGTGCTGGTCGCGCTGCCGGTGCTGATCGTGGGCTGCCGCTGGTACTTCCGCCGTGCCCCCTCGGCGTACCGCTCGGAGGCCGCCGGTTACGCGGCCGTCGCCGGGATCCTCGCGGAGACCATCGACGCCGGGCGGACGGTGGAGGCGCACCGCCTCGGCGACCGCCGGGTGGCGCTGTCGGACCGGCGGATCACGGAGTGGACGGCCTGGGAGCGGTACACGCTGTTCCTGCGCTCGGTGCTGTTCCCCGTCATCAACGCGACGTACGTGACGATCCTCGGCGCGGTGCTGCTGCTCGGCGGCTGGTTCGTGCTGGAAGGCTGGATCACGATCGGGCAGCTGACGACGGGCGCGCTGCTGGCCCAGATGATGGTCGATCCGATCGGTCTGATCCTGCGCTGGTACGACGAGCTCCAAGTGGCCCAGGTGTCGCTGGCCCGGCTGGTCGGCGTCCGGGAGATCGAGCCGGACGCGGGCGACGCGGGGGTCGGTCCGGACGGCCGGGACGTGCGGGCGGACGACGTCCGCTTCGGGTACCGGGAGGGTGTCGACGTCCTGCACAAGGTGTCGCTCGACGTGGCTCCGGGCACCCGGATCGCCCTGGTCGGCCCCTCCGGCGCGGGCAAGTCCACGCTGGGCCGGCTGCTGGCGGGGATCTACGCGCCGCGCACCGGTGAGGTGACCCTAGGCGGGGCGGAGCTGTCGCGGATGACGGCGGAGCGCGTCCGCGAGCATGTGGCCCTGGTCAACCAGGAGCACCATGTGTTCGTCGGCTCGCTCCGGGACAACCTCCTGCTGGCCCGCGACGGGGCGAAGGACGCGGAGCTGTGGGCGTCGCTGGCCGCGGTCGACGCGGACGGCTGGGCGAAGGCCCTGGAGAAGGGGCTGGACACCGAGGTCGGCTCGGGCGGGTTCGCGCTGACCCCGGCGCAGGCCCAGCAGATCGCGCTGGCCCGGCTCGTGCTGGCCGATCCGCACACGCTGGTGCTGGACGAGGCGACCTCGCTGCTGGACCCGCGGGCCGCCCGCCATCTGGAGCGTTCGCTGGCCCGGGTGCTGGAGGGCCGCACGGTGGTGGCGATCGCGCACCGGCTGCACACCGCGCACGACGCGGATGTGATCGCGGTCGTGGAGGACGGCCGGATCAGCGAGCTGGGCAGCCACGACGAGCTGGTGGCGGCGGACGGCGCGTACGCGTCCCTGTGGCGGTCCTGGCACGGGTGAGCCGCCCGGCGGACGGCCCGGGGGTCACCGGGCCGTCCGGGTGCGGTCGGGCTGGAGGAGCTGGTCGACGGGCGCGTGGTCGTCGGTGAGGATCCGGGCGTCCCCGGTCCAGGTGGCGAGGTCGTCGCCGGTGGTGATCTTCCAGCCGACGTTCCGGGCGTCCAGGGCTTCCTGGACCGCGGGGGCGTCGACGGGCCGGCCGGAGGCGACCACCACCAGATTGCCGCCCACGGTGGACGCGGTCGGGTCCAGCCCGATGTCCGCGGGCTTCCCGAGGAGCGCGACGTGCTCGAAGGTCGCGGCGAGGGTGGCGACCTCGGCGCGGGCGAAGGCCAGCTCGCCGTGGTCGATGAGGTTGGCGACGTAGAGGCCGTCCTCGTCGAGCGCCCGGCGGACGTCTCCCAGCGCCTGCGACGTCGTGAGGTGCCACGGCACGCTGACGCCCCCGAAGGCGTCGCCCACGACCAGGTCGTGGCTGCCCGCGTCCAGCCTGCGCAGGCCCAGTCGGCCGTCCTCCACGGTCACGTCGATGCCGGTGGCGGTCGACGGCCCCAGGCCGAACCGGTCGCGGTCGATGCGCACGACTCCGCCGTCGATCTCGGAGACGGTGCTGCGCGTCCCGGGCCGTGAGGCGGCGAGGTAGCGGGGGAAGGTGAGGCCGCCGCCCCCGATGTGGTGGGCGGTCAGCGGCTCCCCCTCGGGAAAGGCGGTGTCAGCCACCGCCGCGATGGCGCGCACGTACGCGAACTTCAGGTGCGTCGGGTCCTCGACGTCGACGTAGGAGTGGCTCAGGCCGTCGAGGACGAGGGTCCGGCCGCTGTCCCGGTCGGGGTCCGTGACGACCTGGGCGCAGTGGTAGCGGGTCTCCGCGTCACAGCCGCCGGGGGCGAACGCGGTGGCGAGGGAGCCCGCGACGACGGCGGCGAGCGCGACGGCCGCGGCGCGTCGCCAGCGGCGGGCCCGCCATCCGACGAGTGCGGCGCCGAGCACCAGCAGTGTGCCGAGGCCGATCAGGATGGAGCTGACGGGCAGTCGTGAGACCAGGACGAATCCGGTGAGGACGGTGCCGACGATGGCGCCGAAGGTGCCCACGCCCGACAGCCGCCCGACGACCGTCCCGGTCTCGGCGAGGCTGGTGAGCCGCAGCTTCGTCACGAACGGGGTCACCGCGGAGAGCAGGGCGCCGGGCACCAGGAGGGTCGCCGATGCGACCAGCAGGAGCAGCGCCGGCGACCACTGGGCGGTGGTGCGCAGGAGGAGCGGGGTGAACGCGACGACCACGCCCGACGCCCCGAGCGCCGGGGCGATGAGCCGGAGCGGGTCGACCTGGTCCGCGACGCGCCCGCCCAGCCAGGAGCCCAGCGCGATGGCGGTGAGGGCGATGCCGATCACCATCGTGCTGGTCTCCAGGGTGAGCCCGAGGTACGGGGCCAGCAGCCGCAGGGCGACGATCTCGACCACCAGGACCGCGGCCGACGATCCGAACACGAGGACCGCGGCGGCGCGGGGGCCCAGGCCGTGATCGCGGGGCGGGGCGTCCGCCGAAGGGGAGTCGTCGGCCACGGGCGAGGGGGGCGAAGTGGTCACCGCAGCATCCTCGCACGGGGTGCGGCCGCACCGAACTCCCGCTGTTCCAGCGGGCGGAGGGACGGATCCACCCGTCGTGCGGGACGGGAACGGGTCTTCCCGGAGATTGCGGTGCGTCCGCGCCGGGACGGGTGGTCCCATGATCCGGTGCGCGGAGATGACGGAACCACGACCGACGAGATCACGACCGACGTGCCCACGACCGACGAAGCCACGACCGACGAAGCCACAGCCGACGTGCCCACGACCGTGGACCGGGGGGCGCTTCCCGCACGCCGTGGGGGCCTGGGAGGACCCGGCCTGGCGGGCGGAGCCCCTCGTCCGGGTGACCGAAAGCCTCGCCGCCCACGGGCTGACGGAGACCGGCCCGCGAAGGGTGCGCCTGCGCCCCTGGTCGGCGCTGGTACGGCTGACCGTCGCGGGGCCGGCGCCCGTGTGGTTCAAGGCCGTACCGCCCACCGCGGCGGGGCTCTCCGGGTGAGCGGGCCCCGTTCACCCCTGCCAGGAGGCGGACGCGGGGGCATCCGGTTAAGGATGAGAGGTGAATCACCCGGTAAACGGGGCAGGCGAGCGCAGAACCACGCAAGCCCGAGAAGGGACGCAGACCGTGGCACCACCCAGGATTCTCGTCGTCGGCGCCGGCTTCGCAGGCGTCGAGTGCGTACGCCGCCTGGAGCGCAGGCTCGCTCCGGAAGAGGCCCAGATCACGCTCGTCACACCGTTCTCCTACCAGCTGTATCTGCCGCTGCTCCCCCAGGTAGCCTCCGGGGTGCTCACACCGCAGTCCGTCGCGGTGTCGCTGCGCCGCAGCCGCCGCCACCGGACCCGGATCGTGCCGGGCGGGGCGATCGGCGTGGACACCCGGGCGAAGGTCTGTGTGATCCGCAAGATCACGGACGAGATCGTGAACGAGCCGTACGACTACATCGTGCTGGCGGCGGGCAGCGTCACCCGGACCTTCGACATCCCGGGGCTGCTGGACCACGCCCGTGGGATGAAGACGCTGGCCGAGGCCGCGTACGTCCGGGACCACGTCATCGCCCAGCTGGATCTGGCGGACGCCAGTCACGACGAGGCCGAGCGGGCTTCCCGGCTCCAGTTCGTGGTGGTCGGCGGCGGCTACGCGGGCACCGAGACGGCCGCCTGCCTCCAGCGCCTGACCACCAGCGCGGTCCGGCACTATCCGCGGCTGGATCCGCGGCTGATCAAGTGGCATCTGATCGACATCGCGCCGAAGCTGATGCCGGAGCTGGGCGACAAGCTGGGGCAGGCCGCCCTGGAGGTGCTCCGCAAGCGGAACATCGAGGTGTCGCTCGGGGTCTCGATCGCGAAGGCGGGGCCGGAGGAGGTCACGTTCACCGACGGCCGGGTGCTGCCCTGCCGGACCCTGATCTGGACCGCCGGAGTGGCCGCCAGCCCGTTGATCGCCACCCTCGACGCGGAGACGGTACGTGGCAGGCTCGCGGTGACGCCGCAGCTGAACCTGCCGGGCGCGGACGGGGTGTTCTCGCTCGGTGACGCGGCCGCGGTGCCCGACCTGGCGAAGGGCGACGGGGCGGTCTGCCCGCCCACCGCGCAGCACGCGATGCGGCAGGGCAAGGTGCTGGCGGACAACCTGATCGCCTCACTGCGCCATCAGCCGCTCCAGGACTACGTGCACAAGGATCTGGGGCTCGTCGTGGACCTCGGCGGCAAGGACGCCGTCTCCAAGCCCCTGGGCATCGAGCTGCGCGGGCTGCCCGCGCAGGCGGTGGCGCGCGGCTACCACTGGTCGGCGCTGCGGACGAACGTCGCCAAGACCCGGGTCATGACGAACTGGATGCTGAACGCGGTCGCCGGCGACGACTTCGTGCGGACCGGGTTCCAGTCCCGCAAGCCGGCGACGCTGCGGGACTTCGAGTACACGGACGCCTATCTGACGCCGGAGGAGATCAAGGAGCACACGGCGGCGACGGTCATCAAGCACTGAGCGGCCGACGAGCGCGCCCTGTTCGCACGGGCGCGCTCACGGCTGCCGGGACAGGACCGTCTCCACCGTGTCCGCCTCCTGCGCGGTCTTGTCCTCCCGGTAGCGCAGGACGCGGGCGAACCGGAGGGTGACCCCGGCGGGGTAGCGGGTGGAGCGCTGGAGTCCGTCGTAGGCGATCTCCACGACGAGTTCCGGGCGTACGGTGACGACATGGCCGTCGTCGTCGGTCGCCAGCTCCCCCAGCCGCTCGGTCTGCCAGTCCAGCAGGGCGTCCGTGAGCCCCTTGAAGGTCTTGCCGAGCATCGCGAACGTACCGTCGGGCCGGCGGGCGCCCAGGTGCAGGTTGGAGAGTTTGCCGGTGCGCCGCCCGCTGCCCCGCTCGACGGCCAGGACCACCAGGTCCAGGGTGTGCACGGGCTTCACCTTCAGCCACGACGCGCCCCGGCGGCCCGCGCTGTAGACGGCGGTCAGGTCCTTGACGACGACGCCCTCGTGGCCGCGCTCCAGGGTGTCCGCGAGGAACGCGTCGGCCGCCGCGCGGGTCTCGGGGTCGTCCGGCTCGGCGACGAGGGTACGCCGGACCCGCAGGCTCTCGGGGAGCAACCGGGCCAGGGCCGCGTGGCGGTCGGCGAAGGGCCGGTCGAGCAGGTCCTCGTCGTCGACGAGGAGGGCGTCGAAGAAGACGGGGACGACGGGCACGTGCGCCGCGGCTGTGGCTACGTCCCGCCGTGAGCCCACCCGGGCGGCGGTCTCCTGGAACGGCCGGGGCCTGCCGTCCTCCCCCAGGGCGATCAGCTCGCCGTCGAGGACGAAGCGGCGCGCGTCGAGCGCGGCGACGGCGGTGGCCAGTTCGGGCAGCCGGTCGGTGATGTCGTCGAGGGTCCGGGTGTAGGCGCGGATCCGGTCGCCGTCCCGGTGGACCTGCACCCGGATCCCGTCGAGCTTCTCCTCGACCGCGCACGGGCCCAGCTTGTCGAGGGCCTCGCCCACCGAGGCGGCACTGCGCGCGAGCATCGGCTGGACGGGCCGCCCGACCGTGAGACGGAAGGCTCCGAGCGCTCCGGGACCTTCCGCGAGGAGGACGCGGGCGACGTCCTGGAGCGATCCGGCGAGCATCACGGCGCGCCGGACGTCGGCGGGCGGTGCTCCGGCGGCGTGGGCCAGGGCGTCGGCGGCGACGGCGTCCAGGGCCCCCTGGCGTACCTCGCCGGTGAGCAGGGCCCGCAGGAAGCGCTGCTCGTCGGCGGTGGCGGCGGCGAACAGGTCGCGCAGGCGCTCGCGGCGCAGGGCCTGGGAGCCGGGGCCGGAGGTGGCGGCCAGGGCGGTCAGCTCGGCATCGACGCCGGTGACGGTGAGGGTGGGCCGGGAGGCCGGTTCCACCGGGTCCCCCAGGCTCCGCCAGCCGACGCCGATGCGGCCCTGGGGCAGCCGTCCGGCGAGGTACGGGATGACGACGGGGACGTCCTCGGGTGTGGCGTCCCGGAAGAGGCCGGCGAGGAGCGCCGTCTTGCGGGACCGGGCGGAGGTGGCGGCGACCTCCAGGGAGACCTGGGCGAGCTCGGCGAGCAGCATGCTGCCATCGTGCTACGGAGCGGAGCGCGTCGCCCGCCCGCGCGGGCGGCGACCGGTCATATGAAGTTGAGGGCGGCGGCCCCGCCCACTCCCCCGAGGACCATGAAGGCCGGCATCAGTACCTTGATCTCCACCCAGCTGCCGGCCCGGAACCGCATGAACTTCGGAGGGCCGAGCGGGTACCAGCGCTTCCCGGCGATCGGGAGCGGCCACAGGATCGGGCACCCCGAGACGGTCAGCGCGTCCCCGATGTCGTGGACCAGGGCGCCGAGCACGATGGGCAGACCGAGCCACAGGTACTCCTGGCCGGGGGCGTCGAAGAGCCAGCCGGCCCCGTTGCCCGGCTGGTCCAGCACTCCGGCGAGGATCCAGGCGCTGGTGGCGCCGAGCAGCCAGACGAGGACGTCGCTGGAGACCCGGGCGGCCCGCCAGAGCAGGCCCTCGACAGCAAGCACCAGGTGGACGAAGAGGATCGCGAGGACCGCCCAGCGGCCGCCGCTGATCGCGGCGAAGGAGCAGCCGCCGCCCATCAGGACGGCGAAGAACCAGGTGTGGGTGAGGGTGCGGTGCCCGCCGGTGCGACGGGGGTCGGCCTTGCTCTTGGTGGCCTTGTAGACGGCGTACGAGAGCTTGTCGGCTATCTCGCAGAGCCCCTTGGAGAGCGGGCCGAAGGCGCGCGAGATGGTCGCGGACTTGTGGTCGAGGTCGGGGGCGAGCGCGGCTCCGGCGCAGATCAGCGCCCCGACGACGAGGACGGGCCAGGGCATCGTGTGGCCCGCGGCGGCGGCCGCCGCGCCCACCCCCAGCCAGGCCGCTGCCCCTGACAGGGAGTGTGCCGGTCCCATCATGGTCTTTTCCCGCCCCCAGCGCTGCGTACGCCCATCACCGGTACGGCGCGGGCAGGTTGAGACCGCAGCGTATCGTCCGTGATCTTCGTGCCGTCCGCCGGTTCCCTCATCCGGGCCGAAGACAGGCAAGATGGGGGCGTGACCCTCATCGACCAGCTGCCCAAGACACCCGACCCGGACGCCCTCTTCGAGGCCTTCTCGTCATGGACCGAGACCCAGGGCATCACCCTTTATCCGGCTCAGGAGGAGGCGCTGATCGAGGTGGTCTCCGGGGCGAACGTGATCCTTTCCACTCCGACCGGCTCGGGTAAGAGCCTGGTGGCGGCGGCCGCGCACTTCACGGCGCTGGCGCAGGACAAGGTCACCTTCTACACGGCGCCGATCAAGGCGCTGGTGTCGGAGAAGTTCTTCGACCTGTGCAAGCTCTTCGGTACCGAGAACGTCGGCATGCTCACCGGCGACGCCTCGGTCAACGCGGACGCCCCGGTGATCTGCTGTACGGCCGAGGTGCTGGCCTCCATCGCGCTGCGCGACGGCAAGTACGCCGACATCGGCCAGGTCGTCATGGACGAGTTCCACTTCTACGCGGAGCCGGACCGTGGCTGGGCCTGGCAGATCCCGCTGCTGGAGCTTCCGCAGGCCCAGTTCGTGCTGATGTCGGCGACGCTCGGCGACGTCGCGATGTTCGAGAAGGACCTGACCCGCCGCACCGGCCGGCCCACCTCCGTGGTGCGCTCCGCGACCCGTCCGGTGCCGCTCAGCTACGAGTACCGCTTCACGCCGATCACCGAGACGCTGACCGAGCTGCTGGACACCCGGCAGTCGCCGGTCTACATCGTGCACTTCACCCAGGCGGCGGCCGTCGAGCGGGCCCAGTCGCTGATGAGCATCAACATGTGCACGAAGGAGGAGAAGGAGAAGATCGCCGACATGATCGGCGGCTTCCGCTTCACCACCAAATTCGGCCAGAACCTCTCCCGTTACGTACGCCACGGCATCGGGGTGCACCACGCGGGGATGCTGCCCAAGTACCGCCGCCTGGTGGAGAAGCTGGCCCAGGCGGGTCTGCTGAAGGTGATCTGCGGGACGGACACGCTCGGCGTCGGCGTCAACGTGCCCATCCGCACGGTGCTGTTCACGGCGCTCACCAAGTACGACGGCACCCGGGTGCGGACCCTGCGCGCGCGGGAGTTCCACCAGATCGCGGGCCGGGCCGGGCGGGCCGGTTTCGACACGGCCGGCTTCGTCGTGGCGCAGGCCCCCGAGCACGTCATCGAGAACGAGAAGAACGTCAAGAAGGCGGGCGACGACCCGAAGAAGAAGCGCAAGGTGGTCCGCAAGAAGGCCCCCGAGGGTTTCGTCGCCTGGTCGGAGACCACCTTCGACAAGCTGATCACCTCGGATCCCGAGCCGCTGAGCTCCCGCTTCCGGGTCACCCACACCATGCTGCTCGCGGTCATCGCCCGGCCGGGCAACGCGTTCGAGGCGATGCGGCATCTGCTGGAGGACAACCACGAGCCGCGCCGGGCGCAGCTGCGGCACATCCGGAGGGCCATCGCCATCTACCGCTCGCTGCTGGACGGCGGGGTGGTGGAGCGGCTGGAGACGCCGGACGCCGAGGGCCGGATCGTCCGGCTGACGGTCGATCTGCAGCAGGACTTCGCGCTGAACCAGCCGCTCTCCACGTTCGCGCTGGCCGCGTTCGACCTGCTGGACGCCGAATCCCCTTCCTACGCGCTGGACATGGTCTCGGTCGTCGAGTCGACGCTGGACGATCCCCGACAGATCCTGGCCGCCCAGCAGAACAAGGCGCGCGGCGAGGCCGTGGGGCAGATGAAGGCGGACGGGGTCGAGTACGAGGAGCGGATGGAACTGCTCCAGGACGTCACGTACCCGAAGCCGCTGAGCGAGCTGCTGTGGCACGGCTACGACGTGTACCGCACGAGCCATCCGTGGGTGAACGACCACCCGGTGTCGCCGAAGTCGGTGATCCGGGACATGTACGAACGCGCCATGACTTTCACGGAGTTCACCTCGCACTACGAGCTGGCCCGGACCGAGGGCATCGTGCTGCGGTATCTGGCGAGCGCGTACAAGGCGCTGGAGCACACGATCCCGGACGACGTGAAGTCGGAGGACCTCCAGGACCTGATCTCCTGGCTCGGCGAGATGGTGCGCCAGGTGGACTCCAGTCTGCTGGACGAGTGGGAGCAGCTGGCCAACCCGGAGGTGGAGACCGCGGAGCAGGCCCAGGAGAAGGCGGACGAGGTCAAGCCGGTCACGGCCAACCCCCGCGCCTTCCGGGTGCTGGTGCGCAACGCGATGTTCCGCCGGGTGGAACTGGCCGCACTGGACCGGGTCCGGGACCTGGGCGAGCTGGACGGCGACGCCGGGTGGGACGAGGACGCCTGGGGCGAGGCGATGGACGCGTACTGGGACGCGCACGAGGAGATCGGGACCGGTCCGGACGCGCGCGGTCCGAAGCTGCTGAAGATCGAGGAGGACCCGGCGCACGGGCTGTGGCGGGTCTGGCAGGCGTTCGCCGACCCGGCGGGCGATCACGACTGGGGCATCAAGGCCGAGGTGGATCTCGCGGCGTCCGACGAGGAGGGCCGGGCGGTCGTCCGGGTCACCGAGGTCGGCCAGCTGTGACGAGCCCCCGGTCGAGTCGGCGGACACCGAAGTGGAGAGGTACGGCATGACGAACCCGGCCGAGCTCCTGGTCGATCTTCTCGACCTGGAGCGGATCGAGGTCAACATCTTCCGGGGCCGCAGCCCCGAGGAGTCCCTGCAACGGGTCTTCGGCGGGCAGGTCGCGGGCCAGGCGCTGGTGGCGGCGGGCCGGACCACCGACGGGGAGCGGCCGGTGCACTCGCTGCACGCCTATTTCCTGCGGCCGGGCCGTCCCGGAGTGCCGATCGTGTACCAGGTGGAGCGGGTGCGGGACGGCCGGTCGTTCACCACCCGGCGGGTGACGGCGGTCCAGGAGGGCCGGACGATCTTCAACCTGACGGCGTCGTTCCACCGCCCCGAGGAGGCGGGCTTTGAACACCAGCTGCCGCCGGCCCGGATCGTCCCGGACCCGGAGGAGCTGCCGACGGTGGCCGAGGAGGTACGCGAGCACCTGGGCGTGCTGCCGGAGGCGCTGGAGCGGATGGCCCGGCGGCAGCCCTTCGACATCCGTTACGTCGACCGGCTGCGCTGGACGAAGGACGAGGTCAAGGACGCCGATCCGCGGAGCGCTGTGTGGATGCGGGCGGTGGGCCCGCTGGGCGACGACCCGCTGGTGCACACCTGCGCGCTGACGTACGCGAGTGACATGACGCTGCTGGACGCGGTCCGCATCCCGGTGGAGCCGTTGTGGGGTCCGCGCGGCTTCGACATGGCGTCGCTGGACCACGCGATGTGGTTCCACCGGCCGTTCCGGGCGGACGAGTGGTTCCTGTACGACCAGGAGTCGCCGATCGCCACGGGCGGCCGGGGGCTGGCGCGGGGCCGGATCTACGACCGTTCGGGTCAGCTGCTGGTGTCGGTGGTGCAGGAGGGGCTGTTCCGGCGGCTGGCGAGCGACTAGAGCACCCTTTCACGTGCCGGGCAGCGGGTCCTGGTCGACCTCGTGGCGGCGGGTGCGGATGTCCGGCGGCGCCGGGTGCAGCTTGGCGTCGCAGGAGGGGCCGAGGCCGGCCCGGCGCGAGTCGGTCCCGGTGAGGGGGCGGCCGCAGAGGCGGCAGCGGACGAGGCGGCGGCCCCGGTGCTGCTCGCCTTCGGCGGCGGGGTCCCGGGCAACGGCACCGGCGGCACCGGCGGCACCGGGCAGCGGTTCGGGAAGGGCGTCGGGAATCTCCACACGCCGATCCTGCCAGTACGGCGTCCCCGCCGCCCGCGAGGGCCTCTCGTTTGATCATGCCGGGTTGGCGGGGTCCTCCGCGCGCACCTGCGGCGTTGTCGTCGGTCGCCCGTGGTCGGCGGGTACCGGTCCAGGCGCCTTCCTCCCGGTGGGGCCCCGTCCCCTCTCCGTCCGGCACTGCCGCCCGGGGTGCGCGGCACACGTCCGGGGGCCGGGACCAGCGCCCGGTTTGCCGAACGGGGGCAGGGCCGCGTTACTGGAGTGAGCCCCCGGGGCCACCGGTGGGGTGGCGCGCCGCGCGATGGGGCCGGGAGCCGCGGAGGTGCCGGGATGGACATGATCCACATCCGCGCGGTGAGCCCGCCGGACCTGACCGACGAGGTCGTCGGCCTGCTCTCGGACGACCCCTGCGTGCTCAATCTCATCGTGCAGCGCGACGCCGCGCGCCGTCCCGACGGCGACTCCATCGCCTGCGACGTGCTGACGGGGGCGGCGAACGACGTGCTGCGCCGCTTGCGCGCCGTCCGGCTGGACCAGCGTGGGTCCCTCGTCATCGAACCGGTCGACATGGCCTTCTCCGGCGCCGCGACCGAAGGGGGACAGCGCGCGCTGGGGCCGCTGAGCCGGGCTCCGGTCTGGGAGCAGGTCGAGGCGCGCATCCGATCCGGCGGGCGGTACCCGCCGAGCTTCTTCCTCTACCTGGTCGTCGCCGGGCTGATCGGTTCGGTCGGCATCGTCACCAACTCGCAGATCCTGATCGTGGCGGCGATGGTCGTCGGGCCGGAGTACGGCGCCATCCTCAGCGTGGCGCTGGGGATCGACCGGGGCCATCGGGCCATGGTGCGCGGCGGGCTGGCCGCCATGGGGTCCGGTTTCCTCCTCACCATCGTCGTCACCTTCCTCTTCGCCCTCCTCATCCGCGGGTTCGGGATGCAGTCGGAGGCCTTCGACCGGGGGTTGCGCCCCGTCTCCAACCTCATCAACACGCCGAACTTCTTCTCGGTCGCCGTCGCGACCCTCGCCGGGATCGTCGGGATCGTGTCGCTCACCGAGGCCAGGACCAGCGCCCTGCTCGGCGTGTTCATCTCCGTGACGACGATCCCGGCCGCGGCGGACATCGCCGTCTCCACGGCGTTCACCAGCTGGTCCGACGTGCGGGGCTCCGCCATCCAGCTCGTGGTGAACATCCTGGTGCTGATCGTGGTGGGCACGGCCACGCTCAAGGCCCAGCGGGCGATCTGGCAGCAGGTCGGTCTCCGGCGTGACCGGGACCGCCGGCTCGCCGAGGAGACCTCACGGACCCATGACGTCGCCGGGGCGGAGCACCCGTGCACCCTGGAGGAATGAGCCTCCGCCGGGGGCCGTACGGTTCCTTCCGACCCCTGCCCTGTGAAAGGACCCCCGCGCATGACCGAGATCGTCCACGTGTCCGCCCCCGAGCTGGTCACGTACGCCGACGAGCTGGCCGGCCTCCTGGCCGAGACCGTCGACGAGGGGTCCTCGGTGGGCTTCCTCGCCCCGTTGGACCGGGAAGCGGCCGCGGCCTGGTGGCGGGAGCGGGCCACCGACGTGGAGGCGGGACGGGTCGGCGTCTGGATCGCCCGCGAGGGCGGGCGGGTCTCCGGGACGATCGCCCTGGTCCGCGCTCCGCTGCCGAACGCCCGGCACCGCGCGGAGGTCGCCAAACTGATGGTCCGGCCCTCGGCGCGCGGCCAGGGGCTCGGCGGGGCGCTGCTGTCCGCGGTCGAGGCGTACGCGGCGACCGAGGGCATCACGCTGCTGATCCTGGACACCGAGAGCGGCAGCCTGGCCGAGCAGGTGTACTGCAAGGCGGGCTGGACGAAGGTCGGGAGCGTACCGGGATACGCGGCGGATCCGGCGGGCATCCTCAAGCCGACCACTTTCTACTACAAGGAGCTCGCCGCTCCGTGAGCGGTGGGCGGCACCACGGGCACCACCACGCACTGATCAGGGAGACTTTCATGACGCTGCACGACATTCCGCTGCGCACCCTCGCGGGCGAGCCGACCACGCTGGGCGCGTACAGCGGCCGGGCCGTCCTCTTGGTGAACGTCGCCTCCAAGTGCGGGCTCACCCCGCAGTACGAGGGTCTGGAGCGGCTGCAGCAGAACTACGGGGACCGGGGGCTGACCGTGCTCGGCGTCCCGTGCAACCAGTTCGCCGGGCAGGAGCCGGGGAGCGCGGAGGAGATCCAGAGCTTCTGCTCGACGACGTACGGGGTCACCTTCCCGCTGCTGGAGAAGATCGACGTCAACGGCGCGGACCGGCACCCGCTGTACGTGGAGCTGACGAAGCTGGCGGACGCGGACGGGGAGGCCGGGGACGTCCAGTGGAACTTCGAGAAGTTCCTCATCTCGCCGGCCGGTGAGCCCGTCGCCCGGCTCCGGCCGCGCGCCGAGCCCGAGGCCACGGAGGTCGTGGCGGCGATCGAGGCGCAGTTGCCCGGCTGAGTACACCGGGAGGGGGCGGTCCGGTACGCGTGTTCCGGACCGCCCCTTTCCGTCGCCCGCGGCGGCTACCGGATCGGCATGCCCGACAGCGTGCGGGCGATCACCAGGCGCTGGATCTCGCTGGTGCCCTCGAAGATGGTGTAGATGGCCGCGTCGCGGTGCATGCGCTCGACCGGGTACTCACGGGTGAAGCCGTTGCCGCCGAGGATCTGGATCGCCTGGGCGGTGACGTCCCGGGCGGTCTCGCTCGCGTACAGCTTGGACATGGAGCCCTCGGCCGAGGTGAACGGCTTTCCGGTAGTGGCCATCCAGGAGGCGCGCCAGACCAGCAGCCGGGCGGCGTCGATCCGGGTGCGCATGTCGGCGAGCTGGAAGGCGATGCCCTGGTTGTCGATGATCGGGCGGCCGAACTGGCTGCGGGTCTTCGCGTAGTCGAGGGCGACCTCGTAGGCGGCGCGGGCGGTGCCGACGGCCATCGCGCCGACGGCCGGGCGGGACGCCTCGAAGGTGGCCATCGCCGCGTTCTTGACGCGCTCGCCGCCGGACTTGGCGCGTTCCCGGGCGCGGGCGAGGCGCTCGTCGAGCTTCTCCTTGCCGCCGAGCAGGCAGTGTCCGGGGACGCGGACGTCCTCCAGGACCACCTCGGCGGTGTGCGAGGCGCGGATGCCGTGCTTCTTGAACTTCTGGCCCTGGGAGAGGCCGGGGGTGTTGGGCGGCACGATGAAGGAGGCATGGCCCTTGGAGCCGATGTCGGGGTCGACGACGGCGACGACGACGTGGACATTGGCTATGCCGCCGTTGGTCGCCCAGGTCTTGGTGCCGTTGAGGACCCATTCGTCCTTGGCCTCGTCGTATACGGCCCGGGTGCGCATCGAGGCGACGTCCGATCCGGCGTCCGGCTCGGACGAGCAGAAGGCGGCGACCTTCACGTCGTCGGCGTCGCCGTACATCTGCGGGATCCAGGTGCCGATCTGCTCCTCGGTGCCGTTGGCGAGGACGCCGACGGCCGCCAGGCCCGTACCGACGATCGACAGGCCGATGCCCGCGTCGCCCCAGAAGAGCTCTTCCATGGCCATGGGGATGCCGAGACCCGTAGGGTCGAAGAACTGCTGGGCGTAGAAGTCCAGGGAGTAGATGCCGACCTTGGCCGCTTCCTGGATGACGGGCCAGGGCGTTTCCTCACGCTCGTCCCACTCCGAGGCGGCGGGGCGGATGACATCCGCCGCGAAGCCGTGGAGCCACTCCTTGACCTGCTTCTGGTCGTCGTTGAGATCGAGCGTGAACTCGGCCATGTTCCCCTCCAGGCACTGCGGCGAAAACCATGCGTTACTTGCGGTAACCACAGTCTGTTACCGGCAAGTAGGTACTGTCAACCGCCACGGAGCCGATCAGGCGCCCGCCCAGCGGAGTGTTACGTTGCGCGGGCGTGCAGAGGCGATGCGACGGCATCGCGTGGCCAGGGGTGGGAGAAGAGACGACATGGAGACCGCACGAAACGCCGAGCGACAGCGGACCGCGGCCGAGCGCCGTCGCCGCGAGTTGCTGGAAGCGGCGGACCGGGTGGTGCTCAGGGACGGACCGCAGGCCTCGATGAACGCCATCGCCGCCGAGGCCGGGATCACCAAACCCATCCTCTACCGCCACTTCGGGGACAAGGGCGGCCTCTACCGCGCCCTCGCCAAGCGCCACACCGACGCGCTGCTCAGCGCCCTGCGGGCCGCCCTCGACGCGCCCGCCGGCCGGCGTGAGCGGGTGGAGTCGACGCTCGACACCTATCTCGCCGCGATCGAGGCCCGCCCCCAGGTCTACCGCTTCCTGATGCATCCTGCTGACGGTGCTGCCGCCGACACAGCCCCCTCCCCCGAGCAGGGCTTCGACGTCGGCCGGCACTCCGCCCCGCTGCTGCGCCGCCTCGGCGAGGAGCTGGGCCAGGTGATCGCCGAGCGCGTCGACCTGGGCCCGGACAGCGAGCAGATGGCCCGCATCTGGGGGCACGGGATCGTCGGCATGATGCACGCGGCGGGCGACTGGTGGCTCGGCGACCGGCCCTGCTCCCGCGAACGGCTGGTGAGCAGTCTCGCCGATCTGCTGTGGGGCAGGCTCGCGGAGGCCGGCGACCTCCAGGGCGGCCCTGGGTTCTGACCCTCTCGGGACGCCGGACCCCGGAGCCCGGCAGGCTTCAGTCCTTGCGCGCCCACGGTGCGCGGCGCGCCGCGCGCAGCGCCCGGGTACGCCGCAGCCCGGTCAGCCGGTCGGTGTAGACCATGCCCTCCAGGTGGTCGCACTCGTGCTGGAGGCACCGGGCGAACCATCCCGTCCCGGCGATCCGGACCGGCTCGCCGGTCATCGTGAGGCCCTCGACGACCGCGTGGTCGAAGCGATCCGTGCCCGCTTCCAGACCGGGAAGTGACAGACAGCCCTCCGGTCCGCGTACGGTGAGTCCGTCCGCCTCGACCAGTTCGGGATTGACCACGTGTCCCAGATGGCGGACATCGTCGTCGTCCGGGCAGTCGTAGACGAACACCCTGAGCGGGACGCCGACCTGGTTGGCGGCGAGTCCGACACCCTGCGCGGCGTACATCGTCGCGAACATGTCCTCGACCAGCCGCGCCAGCGACGGGCCGAAGTCCGTGACCTCCTCGCAGGCTCGGTGGAGCAACGGGTCGCCGAGCAGACTCATCTCACGGACCAGTCCGGAACTGCCGGGGATCGGGCGGTTTCGCATGGCGGCAAGGTTACGTTCCGCCGGGGCCGGGGAGTTCCCGTGGTGCCGCGGTGCGGTCGCCGCGCCGGACATCGATAGGCTGGGCGCGGACCGATGCAAGGAGGATCTAGGACGATGGCAGGCAACACGGAGCCGTTGTCGCCGCGGGCCAAACTGGCCGTGACGGCGGGCAAGGCCGCGGCGGCGGTGTCACGCGCCGCGGGGCGGGGCAGCGGATCGGTGATCGGCGGCCGGGTGGCGCTCAAACTCGACCCCGACCTGCTGGGGCGGCTGGCGCAGCACCTGGACGTGATCCTCGTGTCGGCGACGAACGGCAAGACGACCACCACACGGCTGATCGCCGAGGCGCTGCGGGCCGCCGGGCCCGTCGTGTCGAACGCGCTCGGCGCGAACATGCCCGCGGGCATCACCTCGGCGCTGGCCGGCGGCTCGGACGCGAAGTTCGGCGTGATCGAGGTCGACGAGAAGTATCTGGCGGGTGTCGCGCGCGACACCACGCCCAAGGTGATCGCCCTGCTCAACCTCTCGCGCGACCAGCTGGACCGCGCGGCCGAGACCCGGATGATGGCCGAGCACTGGCGCGAGGGCCTCTCCGGCTCGAAGGCCGTGGTCATCGCGAACGCGGACGACCCGCTGGTCGTCTGGGCGGCCTCCTCCTCGCCCAACGTGGTGTGGGTGGCGGCCGGCCAGGCGTGGAAGGACGACGCCTGGTCCTGCCCGTCCTGCGGCGGTGTGATGCAGCGCCCGGGCGACGACTGGTTCTGCGGGCAGTGCGGCTTCCGCCGCCCCGCCCCGAGCTGGGCTTTGAGCGGCGACTACGTCCTGGACCCGCACGGTTCGGCGTGGCCGATCCACCTCCAGCTGCCGGGCCGGGCGAACAAGGCGAACGCCACCAGTTCCGCCGCCGTCGCCGCCGTCTTCGGCGTGCCGCCGCAGGTCGCGCTGGAGCGGATGTACCAGGTGCAGGCGGTGGCCGGACGCTATGACGTCGTCACCTTCGAGAACCGTGAGCTGCGTCTGCTGCTGGCGAAGAACCCGGCCGGCTGGCTGGAGACCTTCTCGCTGATCGACCCGCCGCCGACGCCGGTGATCCTCTCGGTGAACGCGCGGGGCGCGGACGGCACGGACACCTCCTGGCTGTGGGACGTGGACTACACGCAGCTGGCGGGTCACCCGATCTTCGTGCTCGGCGACCGGAAGCTGGACCTCGCGGTCCGCCTCGAAGTCGCCGGTCTCGACTTCCGGGTCTGCGAGACGCTCGACGAGGCCGTGAGTCACGCACCGCCCGGCCGCATCGAGGTCATCGCCAACTACACCGCCTTCCAGGATCTGCGCCGTCGTGTCGGCAACTGACCCCGGCCCCGGCCACCTCCGGAGAGGACGAAGCATGAGCAACAACGGTCTGCGTCTGGTCTGGGTCTACCCCGACCTGCTCAGCACCTACGGCGACCAGGGCAACGCCCTGGTCGTGGAGCGGCGTGCCCGGCAGCGCGGTCTGGACGTGCAGCGCGTCGACGTGCGCAGCGACCAGCCGGTGCCGACGTCCGGCGACATCTATCTGATCGGCGGCGGTGAGGACCGGCCACAGCGCCTGGCGGCCGAGCGGCTGCGCCGCGACGGCGGGCTGAGCCGGGCCGCGTCCAACGGCGCGATCATCTTCTCGGTCTGCGCGGGCTACCAGATCCTCGGGCACGAGTTCGTCAACGACCTCGGCGAGCGCGAGGCCGGCCTCGGTCTGCTCGACGTGGTCTCCACCCGCGGCGAGGGCGCACGGTGCGTCGGCGACGTACTGGGGGACATCGACCCGCACCTCGGGCTGCCGCCGCTGACCGGGTTCGAGAACCACCAGGGCGTCACCCATCTCGGCCCGACGGCACGGCCGCTGGCCCGGGTGCAGTTCGGCCGGGGCAACGGCACCGGGGACGGCACGGAGGGCGCGTACAACGACACGGTCTTCGGGACGTACATGCACGGCCCCGTGCTGGCCCGCAACCCGCAGATCGCCGATCTGCTGCTGAAGCTGGCCCTCGACGTGAACGCGCTGCCGCCCACCGACGACCGCTGGTACGACGCGCTGCGCGCCGAGCGGATCGCCTCGGCGACCCAGCCCGCCTGAGGCACTTTCCGCTCGCCTGAGCGGTGTCCGTCTGAGGTGTTTTCCGCTCGGTTGAGCGGAGTCCAGCAGGCGGACGGCCGGTTCGGTCCCGCCACCCTGCGCCGGTAGGGTGGCGGGGATCCAACCGGACGACGTGGTCCGGTCGTCGACTCAACGTTGCAAAGGTTCCCGGGCCATGCGCATTGGCGTACTCACCTCCGGCGGCGACTGCCCCGGCCTCAACGCCGTCATCCGTTCCGTCGTGCACCGCGCGGTGGTGGACCACGGCGACGAGGTCATCGGCTTCCACGACGGCTGGAAGGGCCTGCTGGAGTGCGACTACCGCAAGCTCGACCTTGACGCGGTGGGCGGCATCCTGGCCCGCGGCGGCACGATCCTCGGTTCCTCCCGGGTCCAGCCCGCGCATCTGCGCGACGGCGTGGAGCGCGCCCGCGGCCATGTCGCGGACCTCGGTCTGGACGCCATCATCCCGATCGGCGGCGAGGGCACCCTCAAGGCCGCGAACCTCCTCTCCGAGGCCGGCCTCCCGATCGTCGGCGTCCCCAAGACCATCGACAACGACATCGCCTCCACCGACGTCACCTTCGGGTTCGACACCGCCGTCGGCGTCGCCACCGAGGCCCTGGACCGGCTGAAGACCACCGCCGAGTCGCACCAGCGGGTGCTGATCGTCGAGGTCATGGGCCGTCACACCGGCTGGATCGCCCTGCACTCCGGCATGGCCGCCGGCGCCCACGCCATCGTGGTGCCCGAGCGCCCCTTCGACATCGACGAGCTGACCGAGCTGGTCGGCAAGCGCTTCTCGGCCGGCAAGAAGTTCGCCATCGTGGTGGTCGCCGAGGGCGCGAAGCCCCGCGAGGGCTCCATGCAGTTCGAGCAGGGCGTCAAGGACATCTACGGTCACGAGCGGTTCGCCGGGGTGGCCACCCAGCTCTCCGGGGAGCTGGAGCAGCGGCTCGGCAAGGAGGCCCGTCCGGTCATCCTCGGCCACGTCCAGCGCGGCGGCACGCCCACCGCGTACGACCGGGTCCTGGCGACCCGGTTCGGCTGGCACGCGGTGGAGGCGGCGCACCGGGGCGAGTTCGGGATGCTGACCGCGCTGCGCGGCACCGACATCGTGATGGTCCCGCTGGGCGAGGCCGTCGAGACGCTGAAGACGGTCCCCGCCGAGCGGTACGCCGAGGCGGAGTGCGTGCTCTAGAACACCTCGTCCACCTCGTCGGGACACGTCGTCCCAGAACTGCCCCCGGCCGCAACCGCGGCCGGGGGCAGTTCTACTCTGGACCGGACAACCGGCACGAAACGGGGACGTGTCCCCATCGGGAGTGAACAGATGGATCACAGCGGGCACGGCATGAACATGGATCTGCCGCCGTTCACGCTGGGGCGGGGGCTGGAGCTCTCCGTCGACCCGTTCTTCCTGACCGGCTGCGTCCTGGCGCTCGCCCTGTACGGGTACGGCGTGGTGCGGCTGCGTCGGCGCGGGGACGGCTGGCCGGTGAACCGGATCGTGTTCTTCACCGTGGGCGTGCTGAGCATCGCGCTGGTGATGTGCACCAAGCTCAACGACTACGGCATGGTCATGTTCAGCGTGCACATGGTGCAGCACATGGTGATCAGCATGCTGTCGCCGATCCTGCTGCTGCTGGGCGCCCCGGTGACGCTGGCGCTGCGCGCGCTGCCGCCGGCCGGGCGGGGGCGGACCGGACCGCGCGAACTGCTGCTGAAGCTGCTGCACAGCCGGTACATGAAGATCATCTCGCATCCGGTGTTCACCATCCCGCTGTTCATCGCGAGCCTCTACGCGCTGTACTTCACGCCGATCTTCGACTTCCTGATGAGTTCGAAGCCCGGCCACATCGGGATGATGGTGCACTTCCTCGCGGTCGGCCTGGTCTTCTTCTGGCCGATCATGGGCGTGGACCCGGGCCCGCACCGGCCCGGTTACCTGATGCGCATGCTGGAGCTGTTCGCCGGGATGCCGTTCCACGCGTTCTTCGGGATCGCGCTGATGATGGCGTCGACGCCGATGGTCAAGACGTACGAGAACCCGCCGGCCTCGCTCGGCATCGACGCCCTGAGCGACCAGAACTGGGCGGGCGGCATCGCGTGGGCGTTCAGCGAGATCCCCTCCGTGCTGGTGCTGATCGCGCTGGTCTTCCAGTGGTACCGCTCCGAGCAGCGCACCGCGCGGCGCACCGACCGGGCTGCGGACCGCGACGGTGACAAGGAGCTGGCGGCGTACAACGCCTATCTCGCGTCTTTGCAGGCGCGCGGACGGTAGCGCGGAGGGCGCGTACGGGGTGACCATGGGGACAACGGCCGCGCGGCCGACGAGGAGCGTGCGCGCATGTCCGGATCGACGAAGACCATGGGATACCTGACCGGCGGGACCCTGATCGCGGTGACCGCGTACACGGTGGCGCTGGGAAGCAGTGGCTGGCTCTGGTTCGGCTGGGTGGTGCTGGGACTGTGCACCCTCGGCATGCTGGCCACGCAGGACACCTGAGCCCGCGGGACGGTCTCGGCAGCGGGTGAGCATGCCTGACGGGCCCGGAGGCGGGTACGAGCCGGGAGACCGGTTCGCTACGGTCGCACAGTGGTGCCGGGACCTACGCTTTTGGTCCCGGCACCACCGTGACCTGGTAGTACGCAGCCCTGAACCCGGCAGTACAGCCCTGACGCCGACCCGGCAGAGCGAGGTGCACCCGCAAGGTGTTCTATTACGTCCTGAAATATGTCGTGCTGGGGCCCGTACTGCGGCTGCTGTTCCGGCCCCGGATCGAGGGTCTGGAGCACCTTCCCGAGGACGGCGCGGCGATCGTCGCGGGCAACCACCTCTCCTTCTCCGACCATTTCCTGATGCCGGCCATCATCAAGCGCCGGATCACCTTCCTGGCGAAGGCCGAGTACTTCACGGGCCCGGGCATCAAGGGCCGACTGACCGCGGCCTTCTTCCGCAGCGCCGGGCAGATCCCGGTGGACCGGTCGGGCAAGGACGCCGGGCAGGCGGCCATCCGCGAGGGGCTCGGCGTGCTGAGCAAGGGCGAGCTGCTGGGGATCTACCCGGAGGGCACCCGCTCGCACGACGGTCGGCTCTACAAGGGCAAGGTCGGGGTCGCGGTGATGGCGATCACCGCGCAGGTGCCGGTGATTCCCTGCGCCATGGTCGGCACCTTCGAGATCCAGCCGCCCGGCCAGGTCGTGCCGAAGATCAAACGGGTCGCGATCCGCTTCGGCGCACCGCTGGACTTCTCCCGCTACGCGGGCATGGAGAACCAGAAGGCCGCGATCCGGGCCGTGACGGACGAGATCATGTACGCGATCCTCGTACTCTCCGGCCAGGAGTACGTGGACGAGTACGCGGCCAAGGTGAAGGCCGCCGAACAGGAGGCCGCGCCGCCGAGGAAGTTCCCCAAGCTGCGACGCTGAGCGCGAATACGCCACCGGCAGAGCGCCCTCCCCCCGGCGGGTCGGCTCCCCTAGCGTCGGACCCATGAGCAAGGGACACGCATGGGTGCTGGGAGCGACGGGCCAGATCGGGCGGGCCGCGGTGCGGGCGCTGGCCGCGGACGGCTGGGAGGTCACCGCGGCCTCGCGCGCCGGCGGCCGGGACGAGGGGTGGGACGCCGGGGTCCGGGCGGTGGCGCTCGACCGTGACGAGGAGGGGGCGCTCGGCCGGGCGCTGGGCGACGGCTGTGACGTGCTGGTCGACATGGTGGCGTTCGACGGCGCGCACGCCCGGCAGCTGACGGGGCTGGCCGACCGGATCGGATCGGCCGTCGTGATCTCCAGCGGGGCGGTGTACGAGGACGACCGGGGCCGCAGCTTCGACACGCAGGCGGAGCGTGACGGTTTCCCCCGCTTCCCGGTGCCGCTGCCGGAGACCTGGCGCACGGTGGCACCGGGGGACGCCTCGTACGCGACGCGGAAGATTCTGCTGGAGCGGGAGCTACTGGCGGCGGGCGAGGAGCTGCCGGTGACGCTGCTGCGCGCGGGCGCGGTCCACGGCCCGTACTGCCGCACACCGCGCGAGCTGTACGTGGTGAAGCGGCTGCTCGACGGGCGCCGGCGCCGGGTGTTCGTGTACGGCGGGGAGAGCCGCTTCCATCCGGTCCATGTGTCCAACGCGGCGGAGCTGATCCGGCTGGCCGCCGGGAATCCGGGCTCCCGTGTGCTGAACGCGGCGGACCCCGAGGCCCCCACGGTCGCGGAGATCGCGTCGGCCATCGACGACGTGCTGGGGCGGGAGACGGAGACGGTGCTGATCGAGGGCGCTTCCCCGGAGGGTCACATCGGGGTGACACCGTGGAGCGGCGCCCACCCCGTGGTCTACGACATGACGGCCGCCGAGGAACAGCTCGGCTACCGCCCGGTGACCGGGTACGCGGAGTCGCTGCCGGAGACGGTCGAGTGGCTCGCCGGGCAGCTGGCGGAGCGCGACTGGCGCGAGGCGTTCCCGAAGATGCTCGCCAACTACGGTGCCTGGCTCTTCGACTACGCGGCGGAGGACGCCTGGCTGGAGGCGTACGACCGGGGGCGCTGAGCGACCCCGGTCCCACGAACCGTTCTACGGCTTCGGCGTGGCGTGCGGGGCGCTGCGGAGGGTCGCTGAGTGGCCCCCGCCGGCCCAGCGGCCCTCAACCCGTGTCGTGGTCCGCCTGCAGACCGTCCAGCAGCTCACGCATCGCCTCGTCCAGGATCCCGCGCAGCAGGCGGGCGTCGGCGGCCACGGCGGTCACCAGGACGGCGGGGCCGGCGAGTGGGGTGAGGGCGGCGGTGGGCCCGAGAAGGCGCGCGGGGAGCGGGGCGTCCTCGAAGGCCGGGTCTGCGAGGAGCAGTTGGCCGACGGCCCGGTGGCCGCCGAGGACTGCCGGGCCATCCCAGCCACCCGGGGCACCGGGCCCGTAGGCCAGTTGCTGGTCCAGGAGCGGGCGGCCCGCGCGGTGGACGGTGAGCCGGGTGGTGAGCGCGCCGGTGGGCTCGCCGTGCCGGCCGAGGATCTGTTCCTCGCGCAGCAGCAGGCGGGCGGTGCGGGCGAGTCGGACCCGGGTGGTCTGGTGGAGATCGCTGCCGTGGGCGGAGACGAGTTGTTCGGGCAGCCAGTGCAGCACGGCCCCCTCCCCCACGGTCAGGTCCATCCCGTACGTGGACGGACCGGTGCCCGCCCGTGGGCCCGGGAGGGCGACGGTGGCCGCCGCCGCGTCCACGGTGAGGCGCGCCCCGTCCGCGATGTCCGCCTCGATCGCCAGCCGGTCGCCGTTGAGCGGGGCGCTCATCGCGCCGACGACGGTAACCCGGGCGTACGCGGCCTGCGGCGAGCGGGTGCGGCGCAGGGCGAGCGGGCCGTCGCTGACCAGGACGGGCAGGGCGGTCCCGTCCCGCCCGTCGGGCTCGGCGCGCAGCCGGGCCGTCGCGCGGACGCTCACGCGGCCCAGGCGGCGAGCTGTGCCCGCACCCAGTCGGCGACAGGACCGACGCCTTCGGCCGAGGTCAGCGAGGTGAAGGCGACGGGGAGGTCGCCGCGCTGCTTCTTGGCGTCGAGGGCCATCTGCTCCAGGTCGGAGCCGACGTAGGGGGCGAGGTCGGTCTTGTTGACGACCAGCAGGTCGGCGGTGGTGACGCCGGGGCCGCCCTTGCGCGGGATGTCGTCGCCGCCCGCGACGTCGATGACGAAGATCTGCGCGTCGACCAGTCCCTTGGAGAACGTGGCGGTGAGGTTGTCGCCGCCGGACTCGACGAGGATCAGGTCGAGCGGGCCGACCGCGTCCTCCAGGTCCTCGACCGCTTCGAGGTTGGCGGAGATGTCGTCGCGGATCGCGGTGTGCGGGCAGGCGCCGGTCTCGACGGCCTGGATCCGCTCGGGCGGCAGGACCGCGTTGCGCAGCAGGAAGGCGGCGTCCTCCTGGGTGTAGATGTCGTTGGTGACGACGGCGATGGAGAGCCGGTCGCGCAGTTCCCAGCAGAGGGCGGCGACGGTGGCCGTCTTGCCGGAGCCGACGGGGCCGCCGAGGCCGATGCGCAGGGCGCGCCGGGTGCCGTCGGGGCGGGTGGCGTCGGCGCTGACGGCGGCGGGGCCGTCGTGGGAGTGGCCGAGGTGCATGGGGGGCTCCTGTGGGTGCGGGTTACGAGGCGAAGAGGCGGACCGGCCAGGCGGCGTGCGCCTCGGCGGTGATGTCGAGGAGCGGCGACGAGGCGGCGGGCAGGGCGTCGATGCCCTGCCGGGCGGCCTCGGCGGCCTGTTCGGCGACCCGGTCCAGCTCGGGGGCGAGCCGGGCGAGTACGGCGGTGGCGTGGAAGGGGTCGAGGGAGAGGAGCCGGACGACGGCGGTGGCGGGGCCGCTGACGGTCTCGTACGCGGCACAGTGGGCGGCGTCCACGGGGTCCAGACCCGCCGACCGTGCGGTGAGCCCGAGGACGACCGGCTGGTGGGCGCCGCGCGGGCGGGCCGCCGCGAGCGCGTCCAGCTCGGGGCTCGGCCAGGTGGCGCGGGCGGCCCGCATCAGCTGCCGGCCCAGCTTGCGCGCGGTGGCCCGCAGGGCGGGCGAGGGTGTACGGGCGTCGGCGGCCTCGTCCAGGGCGAGCGGGTCGAGGCCGTGGGCCGCCGCCGCGGCGAGGGCGGCGGCGGTGAGGCCTGTGGTGTGGAGCCGGCCCCGGCAGAAGTCGGCGAGGGAGTCGGCGTCGAGGACGCGGCCCTCGGCGACGGCCGGTTCGGCGCCGCCGGAGTGGGCGTGTCCTCCGGCGGGGAACCGGCCGTCGGCGAGGACGAGGAGTGCTGCGCGTGACATGGCCGGACCCGCTCAGAAGAGGAAGTAGCGCTGGGCCATGGGCAGTTCCGCCGCCGGCGCCGGCTCGACCGGGTCGCCGTCGATCGTGACGGCGAAGCTGTCGGGGTCGACGTGGACCCGGGGCAGGGCGTCGTTCTCCCGCATGTCCGCCTTGGTGGTCCCCCGGGTGCTGGTGATGGGAACGAACCGTTTGTGCAGGGCGAGGCGTTCGGGCAGCTTGTCCTCGATCGCGGCGGCGGAGACGAAGTTGAACGAGCCCTGGGCGGCCGCTCGTCCCAGCGCGCCGAACATCGGCCGGGGCAGGATCGGTTGGGGCGTCGGGATGGAGGCGTTGGCGTCGCCCATCTGCGCGTACGCGATCTGACCGCCCTTGATGACGGTCGCCGGCTTCACGCCGAAGAACGCCGGGTCCCAGAGGACCAGGTCGGCGAGCTTGCCGGTCTCGACGGAGCCGATCTCCTGGTCCAGTCCCTGCGCGACGGCCGGGTTGATGGTGTATTTGGCGACATAGCGACGGACCCGGTGGTTGTCGGCCCGCCCGTCCCCGGGCAGGGCTCCGCGCCGCTTCTTCATGACGTGGGCGGTCTGCCAGGTCCGCAGGATCACCTCGCCGATCCGCCCCATGGCCTGGGAGTCCGAGGAGATGATCGAGATGGCCCCGAGATCGTGCAGGATGTCCTCGGCCGCGATGGTGGAGGGCCGGATCCGGGACTCCGCGAAGGCCAGGTCCTCGGGGACGGCGGGGTTCAGGTGGTGGCAGACCATCAGCATGTCGAGGTGTTCCTCGATGGTGTTGACGGTGTGCGGCCGGGTGGGGTTGGTCGAGCTGGGCAGGACGTAGGGCTCGGAGACCACGCTGATGATGTCGGGTGCGTGTCCGCCGCCCGCCCCCTCGGTGTGGTAGGCGTGGATCGTCCGGCCGGCGATGGCCGCGAGGGTGTCGGCGACGAACCCGGCCTCGTTGAGGGTGTCCGTGTGGATGGCGAGCTGCGCGCCCGTCCGCTCGCAGACCGTGAGGCAGGCGTCGATGACGGCGTGCGTCGCGCCCCAGTCCTCGTGGATCTTGAATCCCAGTGCGCCGCCGCGCAGTTGGGAGTGCATGGCCTCCTGCGACATCGTGTTGCCCTTGCCGAGCAGCCCGATGTTGACCGGAAAGGTCTCCAGCGCCTCGAACATCCGGGCCAGGTGCCACGGTCCCGGGGTGACGGTGGTGGCCTTGCTGCCCTCGGCGGGTCCGGTGCCGCCGCCGACGAGGGTGGTGATGCCGCTGGAGAGCGCCTGGTCGACGAGGGTCGGCGAGATGAAGTGGACGTGGGCGTCGACCGCTCCGGCCGTGAGCAGCTTCCCGTTGCCCGCAATGATCTCGGTCTCCGGGCCGATCACCAGGTCGGGGTGGACGCCGTCCATGGTGTCCGGGTTCCCGGCCTTGCCGATGCCGGTGATCCGGCCGTCCCGGATGCCGATGTCGGCCTTGACGATGCCCCAGTGGTCGATGACGACGGCCCCGGTGATGACGGTGTCGGGCGCTCCCTCGGCGCGGGTGGTGCGAGCCTGGCCCATCGACTCCCGGATCACTTTGCCGCCGCCGAACACCGCCTCGTCGCCCGCGTGACCGGGGCCGCCCGAGCGGTCCTCCTCGATCTCTACGAGCAGGTCGGTGTCGGCGAGCCGGATGCGGTCGCCGGCGGTGGGCCCGAACAGATCGGCGTACACGGCTCTCGTGAGGTCAGGCATCGAGGGCACCTCCGGTTTCGCCGCGCAGGCCGGGGACGACGCGGCGGCCGGCGAGGGGGACGAGTTCGACGTCGACGGGGATGCCGGGTTCGAAGCGGACCGCCGTGCCGGCGGCGATGTTCAGCCGCAGCCCGTGGGCGGCGGCGCGGTCGTAGCGCAGCCCGGGGTTGGCCTCGGCGAAGTGGTAGTGGGAGCCGACCTGGACGGGGCGGTCGGCGGCGTTGAGGACGGTGAGGCGGGTGACGGCCCGCCCCTCGTTGAGGGGGATGTCCCCGTCCCCGTACAGGATCTCTCCGGGAGTCATCGGCGCTGCCCCGTCAGACGATCGGGTCATGGACGGTGACGAGCTTCGTGCCGTCCGGGAAGGTGGCCTCGACCTGGACATCGTGGAGCATCTCGGGGATGCCTTCCATCACCTCGTCCCGGGTGAGCAACGTACGTCCGGATGCCATGAGTTCGGCGACCGTGCGGCCGTCCCGGGCGCCTTCCAGCAGATGGGCGGTGATCAGGGCGACGGCCTCGGGGTGATTGAGCCGCAGCCCGCGTGCCCGGCGCTTCTCGGCCACGTCGGCGGCCACATGGATGAGCAGACGCTCCTGCTCGTGCGGGGTCAGTTGCACGCTTCCACCTCATCGTCTTCCGTCCGGCTCCGGCTCCGGACGCAGCGGGACCTTATCCCCGTGCAACAGTTCGTTGAACGGGAACAGCGGTCCCGCGACCAGGCATTGCACGTTAGGGCGGAAGTTTTTCCATTGCGTTAACTGGTCTTTTGCGGGTTCATGGACATCAGCCCGCGCAACCCGTTCTCCAGCACCTCGGGGCGTACGTCCCCGAAGAGCGCCTCCTGCACGATGAAGCCCTGTGCCGTCGCGATCATCGTGCGCGCCACATCGTCGCCGGGGACGTCGCTCGTCAGGATCCCGGCGGAACGGTAGGCGCCGACGAGCTTCGCCCAGGCGACGCGCATGGTCGCGTAGCCGTCGTCGAGGAGCGCGGCGAGCCGTTCGTCGCGCAGCGTCTCGGACCAGAGCTGGACGACGAGCGCGGCGAAGGCCCGGCGCTCCAGCCCGTGCACCTCCCCCGCGAGCACCCCGCCGAGCACCCGGCCGAGCAGAGCGTCCGGGGTGGGCGGGGGCGTCATGCGGGAGGCCTCCTCGAAGGCGCTGCGGATGGCGGCGAAGGTCTCCTCCGTGATGGCCGCGATGATGTCCTCCTTGCCGGGGAAGTAGCGGTAGACCGCTCCGGCGGACAGACCCACCTCCCTGAGGACGTCCTGCATGGACGTGCCGTGGAATCCGTTGCGGGCGAAGCAGCGCGCCGCACCGTCGAGGATCTGACGGCGACGGGCGTCGAGGTGTTCCTGGGATACGCGAGCCATGGCACCAACCTAAAACGAACGTTCCTTCTTGACAATCCCGCAGGGTGTGCCGACAGTGGGGACACGACGTAAAACGAACGATCCTTCTTTCAGATGTCGATGCAGATGCTCTACTGCCGCACGAATCGAGGCCTCTCATGCCCACCGCACCCAACCGCCGCGCGGTGGCGGTGATCCTGTTGATCCCCCTGATGGTCACGCTCGCCCTCTGGGCCTTCGCCTGGCCCGCCGCCCGGATCGCACCGCGCGACCTTCCGGTCGGGGTCGCGGGCCCGGCGGCGGCGGCCCAGCAGCTGGAACAGCGCTTCGAGCAGCGCGACGGCGCGTTCGACGTGCACCGCTTCGACGGCGAGGCCGCCGCCCGCACCGCGATCGAGGACCGGACCGTATACGGAGCCGTCGTCGTCACCCCGCAGGGACCGCACCTGCTCACCGCCTCGGCGGCGAGCCCCGTCGTCGCCCAGCTGCTGCGCGAGGCCGTGACGGCGTCCGCCCCCGAGGGCACCCCGGTCCGGGTCACCGATGTGGTCGCCGCGCCGCCCGGGGACCCACGCGGCAGCGCACTCGGCGCGAGCGTCCTGCCGCTGGCCCTGGCGGGCATGGCGGCCGGAGCCGTCGTCACCCTGGCGGGGCTGCGCGGGGCACGGGCCGCAGTGACCCTGGTCGGGTCGGCCGCACTGGTGGGCCTCGCCGCCACGGCCGTGGCGCACAGCTGGCTCGGCGCGATCGCGGGCGACTGGTGGACGGAGGCGGGAGTGGTCGCGCTCACCGTGCTGGCCATCGGTTCGGCCGTGGCGGGACTCGCCGCCCTGTTCGGGCCGCGCGGCATCGGGCTCGGGGCGCTGCTGATGGTCCTGCTGGGCAACCCCTTCTCCGGCGTCACCAGCGCACCGGAGCTGCTGCCCGAGCCCGTCGGCGTGATCGGCCAGTGGCTTCCGCCGGGCGCGGGCGGTTCACTGCTCCGCTCGGTCGCCTTCTTCGAAGGGAGCGCTGCGGGCGGCGCCGCGCTGACGCTCTCGCTGTGGTCGCTGTTCGGCCTGGCGGCGGTGCTGTTCGCCCGGCGGGCGCCCACGTCGGCCGAGCCGGCCGCACCCGTCCGGGAGCCGGCCCTGACCGGCTGAACTCCGGATCCGCGTCGCCGAGCCGGGCGCCCCTCCTGCCGGAGGGGCGCCCGGCTCCATGCCGTCCTGGGGAATCGCGGCCTCAGACGTCCCGGCCGTCGTGGGGGCGGTGCTCGGCGGCGATGCCGAACCTGCGCCGTTCGCCCTGAGCGGATGGCGCGGAGCCGATCGAGGAGACCGAGCTGATCACCTGCTCCTCGGCAGCCGCTTCATCGGTTTCGAGTCGTTGCAGGTCAGCGGCGGAAACCAGGGCGATGAGCGGTTTGCCGTGCCGCGTCACCACTACGCGTTCACCGCCGTAGACAACGCGGTTGATCAGTTCGGCGAGCTCCGCCCGTGCTTGCGTCACCGGAATCTCGTAGGCCATAGTCCCCATCATAACCTTCTGTACGTCCTGTACATTTTTTACGGATGGGCAGACGGATGGTCAGCTCCAGGAGAGAGGCACTGCCATGATCCGCCCCGCCGCCCGCTACGTACTGCCGGAGTTCACCGAGCGCACCGCGACCGGGACCCGGACGCTGGACCCGTACTCGAAGCTGCTGTCCGAGCGGATCGTCTTCCTCGGGAGCCCGATCGACGACATCGCCGCGAGCGACCTCATCGCCCAGTTCATGTATCTGGAGCACGCCGATCCCGACCGGCCCCTGTCGCTCTACATCAACTCCCCCGGCGGCACGTTCCAGGCGATGGCCGCGGTCTACGACACGATGCGGTTCCTGACCTGCGAGGTGGAGACCTTCTGCCTGGGGCAGGCGGGCTCCTACGCGGCGGCCCTGCTGGCGGCCGGGGCGAAGGGGCGCCGACATGCGCTGCCCGGCGCGCGGGTAGTCATTCAGCAGCCCGCCATGGAGGAGCCGATGCGGGGCCAGCCGTCCGACCTGGAGATCCACGCGCGCGAACTGGTGCGCACCCGCGAGATGTTCGCGGCCATGCTGGTCCGGGACACGGGCCGGACCGCGGAGCAGATCATCGCCGACATCGAGCGCGACACCATCCTCGACGCCAAGGCTGCCCTCGCCTACGGGCTGGTCGACCACGTCGTGGACAACCGCTGACTCTCCCGGCCGCCGTACGACGCGAGGTGAAACGCCGATGGAGCCACCCGAGTTCCCGCCCCTGCCCGCACTGACCCGGGCCGAGGGCGAGTTCGTCGACTGCTATCTGGCCGTGCTCGACCAGGTGGGCCGGATCAACCCGGCCCGTGGCAGCGACACCTACAGCGCGCTGCGGGCCGCCCAGGCCCTGGCCTCCCGGGCGGCCGCGCTGCGCGACGCCCTGGCCCTGATGCACGAGCGCGGCGAGTCGCGGATCCACGCCGCCACCCTGGCGCGGGCCCTGCGCGTCCTGGACGGGGAGCGCCGGGCGGGCCGGGTCGCGATGGAGCCGCCCGTGAACTGACCGGCCCCGCGCACGGGGAGCGCGCTACGGGAGCGGGCCGGTCGGCCCCGGGCACGACACGCCCGGCCCCGGGACCGATTCGTCTCGCTCGTTCGGCGTAGGCGATCACCCGCCCGAGCGACGGCTCAACTTGCGCTCGGCGCGCGGTCCGTACTCGAAATGCTCCCTTTCGTCGCTGGTACGAGGGTGTGCGCCCGGCTCGTGGGCGAGCGCGAATCCGGCCTGTCCACCCGAATGGATCAGTGGTGAGGAGACTCACAAACCGTTGTTTCGGCTCGGAAATCCGGCACCGGGTGAGTCAAGATCCCTGGGACGACAAGCCCCCGCCACCGCGGCGGGGCGGTCCGGGCGGACGCCGAGTCCTGCCGCCGCCCGGATGACTGGTCGACAGGAGTGGATCGGCAGGAGTGGAGGACCCGAGCACAACGGGCCGCCCGGGAGACCGGGAAGCCCTCGGGGTGAAGCCGCGACAGCGGCCGGGCAACTTCGCCAGCCCGAACCCGACAGGTCATCCTTCACAGGCGGCTGACGAAGGGTTGCGCATGTCTGCGCAGGTTCATGTCCCGTCTCTGTTCGCCCGGGTCGGTACGGCTTCGGTACTCACCCTGGCCGTGACGTCCACGATGCTGGCGCCCGGTCTGGTGAGCGATGCCGAGGCCGCCACCCACTCGACGAAGGCCCTGAAGGTCGCCGCGTCGAAGAAGGGGGCCCCCTACAAGTACGGAGCGGCCGGTCCCAGCCGCTTCGACTGTTCGGGGCTGACGGTCTATTCGTTCAAGAAGGCCGGCAAGAAGCTTCCCCGCACGGCTCAGCAGCAGTACAACAAGACCCGCCACATCGGGAAGTCGCAGCGCAAACGCGGCGACCTCGTCTTCTTCCATTCGGGTCGCAGCGTCTACCACGTGGGCATCTACGCCGGGGCCGGGAAGATCTGGCACTCCCCCAAATCGGGGGACGTGGTGAGACTGGCCAAGATCTGGTCCAAGAGCGTCTGGTACGGACGGGTCCGCTGACCCACCGACCGGACGCTCTTTCCATGCGGGCGGCCCGGCCCGTCCTCGGGGCCGCCCGCCACGTCCACCGCGCCCTCAGCGCAGCAGGGGGCCGGTGACCAGGGCCAGTCCCAGACCGGTGAGCGCCACGCCGCTGCCGCCCTCGATGGCGCGGGCGGTACGCGGGCGGCGCAGCCACCGGCCCAGCCGGTCCACGAGCAGGGCGACGGCCGGGAACCAGATCAGCGCCAGCACCACCACCAGGGCCGCGAGCAGCAGGGTCCTGGGCAGCGGCGGCTGACCGTGGGGCACGAACTGCGGCAGCAGGCTGAGGAAGAGGACCGGGGCCTTGGGGTTGAGCGCGTTGGTCAGGAACCCCTGGCGCAGCGCGCGTCCGAACTCCCCGGTCACGGGCCGCCCCGGCTCGTCCTCCCGCGTACCGGAGGGTGAGCCGGCGCTGTCCTGCGAGGGCCGGCGGCGGGCCGCGTACAGCGTGCTGATCCCGAGGTAGAGCACGTACGCGCCGCCGAGCAGTTGGACGGTACGGAAGAGCACCGGCATGGTCACCAGCACCGCGGCGAGCCCGGCGACCGCGAGCGCGGTGTGCACCAGCAGCCCTCCGGCGACGCCGAACGCGGTGGCCAGGCCCGAGCTGCGCGAGGCCAGGGCGTTGCGTACGACGACGGTGAAGTCGGCGCCGGGCAGCGCGACCATCCCGGCGGCGACCCCGGTGAAGGCGATCAGTTGTGCGTCCATGGGTCCACCTTGGACCGGCGGAGCCTTTAGCGTGTACTTGCAATCTTCTGGGTCTGCCTAAAGGAACGCTTTCATGTACGACCCCACACGGCTCGCGGCACTCGTGGCGGTCGCGGAGGCCGGATCGATCACCCGGGCCGCCGCCCGCCTCGGCTACACCGCGCCCGCGCTCTCCCAGCAGCTGGCCAAACTGGAGCGGGAGGCCGGGGCGGCGCTGCTGGTGCGCCACCACCGCGGGGCGCGGCTGACGGCGGCGGGCGAGCTGCTGGCGGGCCGGGCCCGGCGGGTCCTGGACGAGCTGGACCAGGCGCGGCACGAGCTCGCTCAGCTGGCCGGGCTCTCGGGCGGCAGGCTGCGGGTGGGGACGTTCACCACGGCCGGGATCCATCTGCTGCCACCGGTCCTGAGCGCGTTCCGGCGGGCCCATCCGGAGGTCGAGCTGGCCGTCGCCGAGTACGAACCGCCGGGCGGCATCGCCGCGGTGGTCGCGGGCGAGGTGGACCTCGCCCTGACCCACGCCTACGAACCGGCGGCGGCCGAGCCCCTGTCGGCGGGCGTTCTCGTCGAACCCCTGCTGGTCGAGGAGCTGGTGCTGGTCACCTCGGTGGGCCACCGGCTCTCCGAGGGCACCGGGCGGCTGCCGGTCGGCGAGCTCGCGGGGCGGCCGCTGATCAGCAGCGCGCCCACCCATCCGCCCCGGCGCGGGGTCGAGAACGCGCTCGCCGAGGCCGGGGCGACCCCGGCGGTGGTCTGTGAGTCGCCCGGGTACGCGCTGGTGTGCGCGCTGGTCAGCGCGGGGCTCGGAGTGGCGGTGGTGCCGGAGATGGTCGCCTCGATGTCCTCGGCCCCGCTCTCGGTCCGGCGGCTGGAGCCCGCCTCGTTCCGCCGGACCATCTCGGTCGTGCACCGGGGCGACCGGTCGACCGCGGCGGCGGCGACGCTGCTCGCGCTGCTGCGCGGCGGCTTCGGCCGCGGGAGCACGGCTCACGCGCGATGAGCCTCACCGGGTCAGCCCTGGACCGGGAGGACCCAGGGGAGGGCGATCCAGACCGTCTTGCCGCCCTCGGCGGTCGGGGTCACCTGGAGCCGCCCGCCGCGCTCCTTGGCCAGTGCCCGGATGATGACCATGCCCCGGCCGTTGTCCTGCCGTACGGCGGCGGGCAGCCGCTGGGGCCAGCGGGGGTGACTGTCCGTGACGCCGAGATACAGCTCCTCGTCGCGTTCGAGGCGCAGGTCCACGGTGAAGGTGGGCGACTGGCCGAACGTGTGCTGAACGGCGTTGGTGGCCAGCTCCGAGACGATCAGCCGGATGGTGTCGGCGAACTCGGTGTCGTCGGGCAGGCCCCATAGGGCCAGGGTCCTGGCGACATGTCTGCGAGCCGATGAGACCGAGACCGGATCGGTCGGCAGCGTGACGGTTGCTTCCTGATGGTCTGCCATGGCGACGCCGTCCCTTTCCCGCCCTGGCCGACCGGCGGCCGGCCAGGATTGTGCTTCGCGCCAGATTGCCATTGATGCAGCTCCCTGTAACGGCGTTCGGCCAAGATATGCATATATCTGTCGCTCGAAGCGGTGAATTCGGGACCCGTACGGCGTGGGCGGACGGCACACTGGCCCCTCTGCGGGCCGCCCCGGTGACGGACCGGCCCTTCCCGACAGCAGAAGGAGACCGGCATGCTGCACGGCCCCGTCGTCCGACGCCGCAAGCTCGGTGAGGAGCTGCGGAGTCTGCGCCACGCCTCCGGGCTGACCAGCCGGGACGCGGCGCGGCTGCTCGGCTGGCACCAGTCGAAGGTGAGCCGCATCGAGACGGGCGCGAGCGGGGTGTCGCCCGCCGACGTGTCACGGCTGCTGGACGTCTACGCGGTGTGCGACACCCAGTTGCGTTCCCTGCTCGAAGTCCTCGCGGGGTCGGCGGGCGGCGGCGGTTCGGGCTGGTGGCATGCCTACCGGGGGCTGATCCCGCCGCAGTACCGGGACTTCATCAGCCTGGAGTCGCAGGCCAGTACGGTCCGGACACTGGAGACCTCGGTGGTGCCGGGGCTGCTCCAGACCGCCGGATACGCACGTGCCGTGACCCGCGCCTCGCTGGACGGCTTACCGGACGGCCGGCTCGACTCGCTGGTCGAGGTCCGGCTGACCCGCCAGCGGGTGCTGCGCGCGAGTCCGCCGCTGCGCTTCACCGCCGTGCTGGACGAGGCGGTACTCCGCCGCGAGGTGGGCGGGCCGGAGGTGATGAGGGACCAGCTGCACCATCTGAGCCAGGTCGCCCGACTGCCGCATGTGCAACTGCAGTTGCTGCCCTTCTCGGTCGGCGGATACGTCGGCCTCACCGGCCCTTTCGTTATTTTCTCCTTTCCGAACATTTCTGATCTGGATGTGGTCGTTCTTGACCACTTGACGAGTAGCCTCTATCTGGAACGGAAAGAAGACCTCGACGCGTACAGCTCGGCCTTCCGTTCCTTGCAGGCACACGCGCTGTCACCAGAACGCTCGCTGGACCTCATCACCGAGATCAGACGCAGCTAAGGGGCCGCCATGTCAGACCGTCTCGCACAGCCCTCCGCACCGCCGCCGTCCACCGCGCCGCCCGCCCCGCGGTGGCGGCGCAGCAGCCGCTCGACCGGGATGAACAACTGCGTGGAGACCGCCCTGCTGAGCGGCGCACTCCTCGCCGTACGCGATTCCAAGGACGTGCGGCGGCCTCCGCTGCGCTTCTCGGCAGTGGCTTGGAGCACGTTCGTGGACGGGCTCCGCCCGCACGGAGCCCATCCACGGCGCTTCACCTGACCGGAACGTCCGCCTGCCGGGGAGCGGTGGCGAGGACCGTGGCCACCGCGGTCGTGATCTGCTCCTCGGTCAGGTCGGCGCGCGCGGTCAGCCGCAGCCGCGAGACGCCGTCCGGTACCGACGGCGGGCGGAAGCAGCCCACCGCCATCCCGGCCGCGCGGCAGTCGGCCGCCCAGCGCACGGCCGCGTCCGCCGAGGGCGCCCGGACGGAGACGACGGCCGCGTCGGGCCGGACCGCCCTCAGCCCGGCCGCGGTGAGCCGGGTGAACAGCGCGGTGGCCACCTCCCGGGCGCGGGCCGCCCGTTCGGGCTCCCGCCGCAGGACCCCGAGGGCGCCGAGCGCGCCGCCTGCCGCCGCCGGGGCGAGTCCGGTGTCGAAGATGAACGTCCGGGCCGTGTTCACCAGATGGTCGATGACCCGGGCGGGCCCCAGCACCGCTCCGCCCTGGCTGCCCAGGGACTTGGACAGGGTGAGCGTGGCCACGACCCCGTCGCGGCCCGCCAGCCCGGTCGCGGCGAGCGCGCCGCGACCGCCCTCCCCCAGCACTCCGAGGCCGTGGGCGTCGTCGACCACCAGGGCGGCGTTCGCGGAACGGCAGACCTCGGCCAGGGCGGGGAGCGGGGCGGCGTCGCCGTCGACGGAGAAGACCGAGTCGGTGACGGCGAGGGCCCGCCCGTCGTGTTCCCGCAGGGCCTTCTCGAACGCGTCCGGGTCGGCGTGGGGCACGACGGCGGTCCCGGCGCGGGAGAGCCGGCAGCCGTCCACGATCGAGGCGTGGTTGCCCGCGTCGGAGACGATGAGGGAGCCGCGTCCGGTCAGCGCGGTCAGCGCGGCGAGATTGGCCGCGTACCCGGAGGAGAGCACGAGGGCCGCCTCGAAACCGCAGAACGCGGCGAGCTCCCGTTCCAGCTGGGCGTGCAGGACGGTGGAGCCGGTGACCAGCCGGGACCCCGTCGCCCCCGCCCCCCAGCGTCGGGCGGCGCCGGCGGCGGCGGCGGTGACCTCCGGGTGCCGGGTGAGGCCCAGATAGTCATTGCTCGCGAGGTCCAGCAGCTCCGGCTCGGCGCCGCGCGGACGCAGGGTCCGTACGAGTCCGGCGGTGGCCCTGCTGCGGGCCTCGGCGTCGATCCAGTCGAACGGGGCGAAGGACATGGGGCGGTCCCTTGGGTAGGCGGGCCCTCGGCGGGCGGCCCGCGCGGACGGTCCGGTGCGGACGGTCCCTTTGTAGGCAGCCAACAGACCCTAGCCGGGTGCGCAGCAGGTCAGGGTGTGGCAATACACACACCCTCGCCCGGGTCTCCTGTCTGGTTCCTCCTTGGCTGGAGGCGGTGCCGTACGTCAGGATCATCTCTCATGGACCTGCTGAACACGCTGGTGGACAAGGGGTTGCGGCGCGAACTGCCGACCCGCGAAGAAGCGCTCGCCGTACTGGCGACCTCCGACGACGAGCTGCTCGACGTGGTGGCCGCCGCCGGGAAGGTGCGCCGTCAGTGGTTCGGGCGGCGCGTCAAGCTCAACTATCTGGTCAACCTCAAATCGGGGCTCTGCCCCGAGGACTGCTCCTACTGCTCGCAGCGGCTCGGCTCGAAGGCCGGGATCCTCAAGTACACCTGGCTGAAGCCGGACGAGGCGTCCAAGGCCGCCGCCGCCGGAGTGGCGGGCGGCGCCAAGCGGGTCTGCCTGGTCGCGAGCGGGCGCGGCCCGACGGACCGGGACGTCGACCGGGTCTCGAAGACCATCGAGGCGATCAAGGAGGAGAACGAGGGCATCGAGGTCTGCGCCTGCCTCGGCCTCCTCTCCGACGGACAGGCCGACCGGCTGCGTTCGGCGGGCGCCGACGCGTACAACCACAACCTCAACACGTCCGAGGAGACGTACGGGGCGATCACCACCACCCACACGTACGCGGACCGGGTGGAGACCGTGCAACAGGCCCAGGCCGCCGGGCTCTCGGCGTGTTCCGGGCTGATCGCCGGGATGGGCGAGAGCGACAAGGACCTGGTCGACGTCGTGTTCGCACTGCGGGACCTGGACCCCGACTCGGTGCCGGTGAACTTCCTGATCCCGTTCGAGGGAACGCCGCTCGCCAAGGAGTGGAACCTCACCCCGCAGCGCTGCCTGCGCATTCTGGCGATGGTCCGCTTCGTCTGCCCCGACGTCGAGGTCCGGCTCGCCGGGGGCCGTGAGGTGCACCTGCGCTCGATGCAGCCGCTGGCGCTCCACCTGGTCAACTCCATCTTTCTGGGCGACTACCTGACGAGTGAGGGCCAGGCCGGCCAGACCGACCTGGACATGATCGCGGACGCCGGTTTCGAGGTGGAGGGCGCGGGCACGACGACGCTTCCGCGCCACCGGGCCGACGCCCTGAGCGGCGGCTGCGGGACGCGGGACGCCCCGGCGGGGTCCGGCTGCGGAGCGCACGAGGACTCCGGAACCGGTGGCTGCGGTTCCCACGGTGGCGGCGGGGGCTGCGGGCCGTGCGGTGGTCACGGGGAGCGGGAACCGGTGGCTGTCGCCGGCTCCGACGCCGGGGAGAGCGCCCCGGTGGCGCGTACGGACGCCAACGGCGCGGCGCGCACGGATCTCGTAGCGGTGCGCCGGCGCGGCGCGGGAACGGATCTCGCGCCCAATGCCTGAGCCGTATGCCCCCGCACTCCCCCTGTCCGCCGCGCCGAAGCCGTACGCCCCCGACGAACTGCGGGCGCTGGACCGGGCGCACGTCTGGCATCCGTACGGTCCGATGCCGGGCCGCCAGGAGCCGCTGATCGTGGAGTCGGCCTCCGGCGTACGGCTCCGGCTCGCCGAACCCGTCGAGGGGCGGCGCGAGTTGGTGGACGGCATGTCGTCCTGGTGGTCGGCGGTGCACGGCTACAACCACCCGGTCCTCAACGAGGCGGCACGCGGCCAGCTGGACCGGATGAGCCATGTGATGTTCGGCGGGCTCACCCATGAGCCCGCCGTCCGGCTGGCGACCCGGCTGGTGGAGATCACCCCCGGGCCGCTCCAGCACGTCTTCCTCGCCGACTCGGGGTCCGTCGCCGTGGAGGTCGCGGTCAAGATGTGCCTCCAGTACTGGCGTTCGGCCGGGCGTCCGGCCAAACAGCGGCTGCTGACCTGGCGCGGGGGGTATCACGGGGACACCTGGCAGCCGATGTCGGTGTGCGATCCGGAGGGCGGGATGCACGGGCTGTGGTCGGGGGCTCTGCCCCGCCAGGTCTTCGCCGACGCCCCGCCGGACGGTTTCGACGCGGAGCCGGACCCCGCCTACGTGACGCATCTGCGGGACACGATCGCCGAGCACGCCGACGAGCTCGCGGCGGTCATCGTGGAGCCGGTGGTGCAGGGGGCCGGCGGGATGCGGTTCCACTCCCCCGCCTATCTGCGCGTGCTGCGCGAGGCCTGCGACGAGCACGACGTCCTGCTCATCCTCGACGAGATCGCGACCGGTTTCGGGCGTACGGGCAAGCTGTTCGCCGCCGGTCACGCCGGGATCTCGCCGGACGTCATGTGCGTCGGCAAGGCCCTGACCGGCGGCTATCTCACGATGGCGGCGACGCTGTGCACCACCCGGGTGGCCGAGGGCATCTCCAGCGGCGAGGTGCCGGTGCTGGCGCACGGACCGACGTTCATGGGCAATCCGCTGGCCGCCTCGGTGGCCTCGGCCTCGGTGGACCTGCTGCTAGGGCAGGACTGGGAGGGCGAGGTCGCGCGGATCGGCGCGGGCCTGCGCTCCGGGCTCGCTCCCGCCGCGGAGCTCGCCGGGGTGGTGGACGTACGCGTCCTGGGGGCGATCGGGGTCGTCCAGCTCGACCACGAGGTGGACATGGGCGCGGCGACCCGCGCGGCCGTGCGCGAGGGCGTCTGGCTGCGACCGTTCCGCGATCTCGTCTACACGATGCCGCCGTACGTCACCGAGGACGAGGACGTGGCGCGGATCTGCCGGGCCGTGTGCGCGGCGGCACGGGAGGGCTGAGCCGATATGTCGACGATTCTGGTGGTGTCCGGTACGGGCACGGAGATCGGCAAGACCGTGGTGACCGCCGCGGTGGCGGCCGCGGCGCGGGGCCGCCGGGTCGCGGTGCTCAAGCCCGCGCAGACCGGGCTCGCCCCCGGGGAGCCGGGCGACGCGGCCGAGGTCGCACGCCTGGCGGGGAGCCAGGTGACGGCGGTGGAACTGGCCCGCTTTCCGGAGCCGTTGGCCCCGGCCACGGCCGCCCGGCGGGCGGGGCTCGTGCCCGTGCGGCCGTACGAGGTAGCCGAGGCCGCGGAGAAGCTGGCCACCGAGCACGACCTCGTACTGGTGGAGGGTGCGGGCGGGCTGCTCGTGCGGTTCGACGACGAGGGCGGCACCCTCGCGGACGCGGCCCGGCTGCTGTCCGCGCCGGTGCTGCTGGTGGCCCCCGCGGGCCTGGGCACGCTGAACGCCACCGCGCTGACGGCAGAGGCGCTGCGGAACCGGGGGCTGAGCTGCCGGGGCGTCGTGATCGGCAGCATGCCGGCGGAGCCGGACCTCGCGTCCCGCTGCAACATCGAGGACCTGCCGGTGGCCGCCGGTGCGCCGCTGCTCGGCGCGGTGCCGGCCGGAGCGGGCTCGCTGTCGGCAGCCGCCTTCGCGGCACGCGCGCCGGGCTGGCTGGCTCCGGAGCTCGGAGGGACCTGGGCGGCGCCGCGCTGACGGGCGCGCCGGGGCGTCCGGGCGGTCCTCGGGGATTCCCGCCGGGACGGTCCGGGGGGAGAATCGTGGAGGAACGTCACGTCCACTCCACTCCACGCCTTAGGCCCGTCATGTCCGCTCCTCAGGCGTCATGTCCACTCCTCAGCGGAGGTCCGTCATGCAGCTGCGCAGCAGGAAGCTCCCCCGGGGTGCCGTGCACCACCCGGTCTTCGCCCGCTTCTACGCACGGGTGAGCGTGACCGCCGACCTGAAGGGCGGCATCGCCGCGTACCGCGAGGAGCTGCTGTCGGGGCTCTCCGGCCGGGTCATCGAGATCGGCGCCGGGAACGGGCTGAACTTCGCCCACTACCCCGGCGCCGTCTCGGAGGTCGTGGCGCTGGAGCCCGAACGCTCGCTGCGGCAGCTCGCCGCCCGCTCCGCCCTGCGCGCGGAGGTGCCGGTGGACGTGGTGCCGGGGGCCGCCGAGGCGCTGCCGGTCAAGAGCGAGGCCTTCGACGGGGCGGTGGCGTCCCTGGTCCTGTGCACCGTACGGGATCTGCCCCGGGCGCTCGCCGAGATCAGGCGGGTCCTGCGGCCGGGCGGCGAACTGCGGTTCTTCGAGCACGGGTCGGCGCAGGGCCGGGCGCTGGCCACGGCGCAGCGGGTGGCCGACCGGACCCTGTGGCCGCTGCTGTTCGGCGGCTGTCACACGGCCCGGGACCCGCTGGCCGCGATCGAGGCGGCGGGCTTCGAGATGGGCACGTACCGCAGGCTGCGGGTTCCGGAGACGGGCCTCCAGGTGCCCTCCTCCCCCTGTGTGCTGGGCGTGGCCCGCAAGCCGTTCACCGAGGGCTGAGGGCCGGGGGCCGGGACCGATCCGGATGGTGGGGCGCTTCGCCCGGTCTGTCGTGGCGTGGTCCGCCCGGTCTCACACGCTCCACTGCCGCAGCTCGTCGGCGATGGCGCGCACGTCCGCCTTGCCCTGCTTCACCAGCAGCGCCAGATCCCGGACCTGCTCGGGCGAGGTGATGACCTTGAGCCCGGAGGCGACGAGGTAGCCGTACGCGACGGCCGAGGCGAACATCGCGTTGGAGTGTTCGAGTGCGGGCACGTGCAGGAGCAGCTGCAACAGGGCGGCGGCCCGCGCGTGCGGGTCGCTGTAGACGGCGCTGCCGAAGATCTCCGCGTCATGCCGTGCGACGGCGGCGACGAGCGCACCCCAGTCGACGACCTGCGGGTCTCCGGGCGTCTTGTGCTCGGCGACCATCAGCAACCAGGAAAGGTCGATCCGCAGGTTCAACGGGTTCCTTCGCGCTCCGGGCCGAACTCCTCGGCGAACACCGACTCGTACTGCTTCATGAAGTCGGCCGCGGCCTCGACGAAGGTGTGTCCCACCTCGCCCGCGTCCTGCTGGACGAGTTCCTCTATGTAGCGGTTCACGCTCATCCCCCTTTGCAGCGCGCGCTGCCGCGCGGCCTCGGCGGTGGCCTCGTCCACTCGAACGTTCAGCTGAGTCTTGGGCACCCGACCACGCTAGCGCGGCCGTGCTAGCACCCGCAAGGGGAGCGCGGGGGCGGGGCGCGGGACGCCGCGCCCGGACTGTGGAACGCGATCGACGCCCCGTCGCCGCGGATGGTGGGATGGCCGTCATGAACGATCTTTCGATACGGTCCGCGACCCCGGCCGACCTGGAGGCGGTCCTCGCCTTCTGGAAGGTGGCCGCCGAGGGCACCAGCATCAGCGACGACGGGGACGGGGTCGCACGCCTGGTGGAACGCGACCCCGACGCCTTGGTACTCGCGGAGCGGGAGGGAGCGCTGGTGGGCACGGTCATCGTGGGCTTCGACGGCTGGCGCTGCCATCTCTACCGGCTCGCGGTCCACCCTGGCCAGCGGCGCCGGGGCGTCGGCGGCGCCCTCCTGGCGGCGGCCGAGGCTCGGTTCGTCGCGCTGGGCGGGCGGCGCGCCGACGCCATGGTCCTCGACCGCAACACATCGGCCCACCACGCCTGGCGCGCGGCGGGCTACGGGCCCCAGCCGCAGTGGAGCCGCTGGGTGAAACACCTGACCGGCTGAACGGTACGGCGGGGTGCTGCTGGGCAGACGCCTACGATGACATGCCCTCCGTCACCTGCCGCCGAAAGGTGTGAACGTCCGTCCATGGGCGAGCCTCCCCGTAGCCGAGACCACCGACACCGCGCGGTCCCCCCGCCCCTGCCCGATCATGGGACGGAGGTGAACCGATGATCGAAGTGCTGCTGCTGCTCGTCGCCCTGCTGCTCTGCGTCGCCTGCGGCGCGTTCGTCGCGGCTGAGTTCTCCCTGACCACGGTGGAGCGCGGCGAGCTCGAACGGGCTGTCGAGCGGGGTGACCGGGGCGCCGCGAGCGCGCTCAGAGCGGTCCGGAGCCTCACCTTCCAGCTCTCGGGGGCCCAGCTCGGCATCACCGTCACCAATCTGGTGATCGGCATGCTCTCCGAACCGTCCATCGCCAAACTGATCCGCGGCCCCGTCGAGGCGGCGGGACTGCCTCCCGCCGCCGCGTCCACCCTGGCGCTCGTCCTCGGCACGGCGCTGTCCACGGTGGTCCTGATGGTGGTCGGCGAACTGGTCCCCAAGAACTGGGCGATCTCCTCCCCGCTCGCCGTGGCCAAGGCGGTGGCCACACCACAACGCGTGTTCACCGCGCTGTTCCGCCCCTTCATCAGCCACCTCAACAACACGGCCAACCGGATCGTGCGCCGCTTCGGTCTGGAACCGACCGAGGAGCTGGCCTCCGCCCGCAGTCCGCAGGAGCTGGTGGCGCTGGCCCGGCACTCCGCGAAGGCGGGTGCGCTGGAGGCGGACACGGCCGAACTGTTCGTCCGCACGCTGAACCTCTCGGAGCTGACCGCGGAGAACGTGATGACGCCGCGGGTGCAGGTGACCGCGCTGGAGCTGCGCGCGACGGCCGAGGACGTCGCCAACGCCACCCGGGCGACCGGTCTGTCCCGTTTCCCCGTCTACCGGGGCAGCCTCGACACCGTGGTCGGCGTGGCCCACATCAAGGACGTGCTGGCGATCCCCGCCGACCTGAGGCCCCACACCCGGATCTCGGAACTGCTGCGCGAGCCCCTGCTCGTACCGGAGACGCTCACCGTGGACCGGCTGCTGGACCGGTTGTCCGGAAGGCTCGCCATGGCCGTGGTGATCGACGAGTACGGCGGGACGGCCGGAGTCGCGACGCTGGAGGACATCGTGGAGGAAGTCGTCGGCGAGGTCCGGGACGAGCACGATCCACATGAGACGCCGGACCTCGCCGCCGCCGGTGAGGACGCCGACGGGCGGACCCTGTGGTCGGCCGACGGGGCGGCGCGCACCGACCAGCTCCGCAGAATCGGTCTGCGGGTGCCGGACGGGCCCTACGAGACCCTCGCGGGGCTGATCGCCGCCGAGATCGGACGGATCCCGACGGTGGACGACAGCGTCGAGCTGGAGGGATGGCGGGTCGACGTGGTCGACGCCTCGGGCCGCCGCGCCGCGCGGGCCCTGCTGCACGCCCCACTGCCGGGGTCCGAGCACCGGACGGAGGACGAGCGGTGATTGTTCTCCAGCTCTTCATCGGCCTGCTGACCCTCGTGGCCAACGCCTTCTTCGTGGGCGCCGAATTCGCGCTGATCTCCGTGCGCCGCAGCCAGATCGAACCGGAGGCCGAGGCCGGGAACCGGCGGGCCCGCAGTGTCATCTGGGGCCTGGAACACGTCTCCGCGCTGCTCGCCGCCGCCCAGCTCGGCATCACGCTCTGCACCCTGGTGCTGGGCATCGTCGCCGAACCGGCCATCGCGCATCTGCTGGAGCCGGTCTTCGACGCGGTGGGGGTCCCGCACGGGCTGGTCCACCCGCTGTCGTTCGTCATCGCGCTGGGCGTGGCCACCTATCTGCACATGCTCCTGGGCGAGATGGTGCCGAAGAACATCGCGCTGGCCGAACCGGCGCGGAGCGCCCTGCTGCTGGGCCCTCCGCTGGTGGCGATGGCCCGTGCCCTGCGGCCGGTGATCTTCGCGATCAACGCCTTCGCCAACACCCTGCTCAAGCTCTTGCGGGTGGAGACGAAGGACGAGGTCTCCGCGACGTTCTCGGACGACGAACTGGCCCGGCTGGTCCAGGACGCCGGGGATGCCGGGTTGGTCGACGACCGCTCCGCGCAACGCCTCCACCACGCCCTGGAGCTGGGCCGCCGACCGGTACGGGACGTGGTCATGCCCGTCGACCGGGTCCTGTTCGCCAGGGTCGGTACCACTCCGGAGGAGCTGGAGCGGCTCTCGTCCGAGTCGGGGTTCTCCCGCTTCCCGGTGATGGACAGCGAGCGGCGCATCCTCGGCTACCTCCATGTGAAGGACGCCCTGGACGCGACGCCCCGGGACGTTCCCTTCCCGGTGACGGCGATGCGGCCGATCGCCCGCGTCCGGGCGGCGACTCCGCTGGACGATGTGCTCACCGCCCTGCGGCGCAGCCGGACCCACCTGGCGGCCGTTCTCGACGAGGACGACCGGCTGGCCGGCATGGTCACGATGGAGGACGTGCTCCGCGAACTCGTGGGACGGCCGGGGCCCCGGTGACCTGTTGGCCTGTTGGCCTACCGGCCGGTAGGCTCATCGGGCCATGGAATTGAATGCCTCCTACACCAGTCTCGTCGCGGTCGGCGACTCGTTCACCGAGGGCATGTCGGACCTGCTCCCCGGCGGCGCCTACCGGGGCTGGGCCGACGTCCTCGCCGCCCGGCTCGCGGTCCGGTCCCCCGGTTTCCGGTACGCCAATCTCGCCGTACGCGGAAAGCTCATCGGCCAGATCGTCGACGAGCAGGTGGAGGCGGCGGTCTCGCTCCGGGCCGATGTGGTCACCCTCGTCGGCGGGCTCAACGACACGCTGCGCCCGAAGTGCGACATGGGGATGGTCAGGGGACGGCTCGAAGAGGCCGTGGAGCGTCTGGCACCCACTTGCAAGCAGCTGGTGCTGATGCGCAGCCCCGGGCGGAGCGGGCCGGTGTTCGACCGGTTCCGCCCCCGGATGGAGGCGCTGTTCGCCCTGATCGACGATCTGGCCGGGCAGCACGGCGCCGCGGTGGTGGATCTCTACTCCGCGCCCTCGATCGCCGATCCCCGGATGTGGGACGTCGACCGGCTCCATCTCACCACCGAAGGCCACCGGCGCGTCGCCGAAGCCGTCTGGCAGACCCTGGGGCTGCCGGCCGAACTGGACTGGCGTGCGCGGATGCCCGCGAGCGCGCCGCCGCGCTGGGCTGCCCGGCGAACGCAGGACATCCGCTTCGCCCGTCAGCACCTGGCCCCCTGGATCGGGCGGCGGCTCACCGGCCGCTCCTCCGGCGACGGGCTCTCGGGCGCCCAGTTCGACGCCACGACGGGCCGGGCCTTCTGGATCACGCCGACCGACGGGGAGAACCCGGGCCCGGTGACGGGGTGGCGCCGTGCCGTCTCCCCCGACACCACGGTGGGCACCGCGGAGACCGGCTGATCCGGTCGGCCGGGCCGGCCGCCTCCCCCGCCCCTTCGTAGCAAGCCACAAACCGGGGCGCGTCGCTGGCCTGCACGAACCGCCAGTAGAATCCCTTCACGTGACTGCTGTGTCTGCGAAGCCTCGCATCCCCAATGTCCTGGCCGGCCGCTACGCCTCCGCGGAGCTCGCCGTCCTCTGGTCCCCCGAGCAGAAGGTGAAGCTGGAGCGTCAGCTGTGGCTGGCGGTGCTGCGCGCTCAGAAGGACCTCGGGATCGAGGTGCCCGACGCGGCGCCGGCCGACTACGAGCGTGTGCTGGACCAGGTGGACCTGGCCTCGATCGCCGAGCGCGAGAAGATCACGCGGCATGACGTCAAGGCCCGGATCGAGGAGTTCAACGCCCTCGCCGGTCATGAGCAGGTCCATAAGGGGATGACCTCCCGGGACCTGACGGAGAACGTCGAACAGCTCCAGATCCGCCTTTCGCTGGAGCTGATGCGCGACCGCACCGTGGCCGTACTGGCCCGGCTCGGCAAGCTCGCCGCGGAGTACCGCGAGCTCGTCATCGCCGGACGCTCGCACAACGTGGCCGCGCAGGCGACGACGCTGGGCAAGCGCTTCGCGACCGCGGCCGACGAGATGCTGGTCGCCCACGGCCGCCTGGAGGATCTCCTCTCCCGCTACCCGCTGCGCGGAATCAAGGGCCCGGTCGGCACGGCACAGGACATGCTGGACCTGCTCGGCGGCGACGCGGGCAAGCTCGCCGACCTGGAACAGCGCATCGCCGGGCACCTCGGCTTCGCCGAGGCGTTCACCTCGGTGGGTCAGGTCTACCCCCGATCGCTCGACTACGACGTGGTCACCGCTCTGGTGCAGCTCGCCGCGGCGCCCTCCTCGGTGGCGAAGACCATCCGCCTGATGGCCGGCCACGAACTGGTGACCGAGGGCTTCAAGCCCGGGCAGGTCGGCTCGTCCGCGATGCCGCACAAGATGAACACGCGCTCCTGCGAGCGGGTGAACGGTCTGATGGTGATCCTGCGCGGCTACGCCTCGATGACCGGCGAGCTGGCGGGCGACCAGTGGAACGAGGGCGACGTGTCCTGCTCCGTGGTCCGCCGGGTGGCCCTCCCGGACGCGTTCTTCGCGTTCGACGGCCTCCTGGAGACCTTCCTGACGGTGCTGGACGAGTTCGGCGCGTTCCCCGCCGTCGTGGCGCGCGAGCTGGACCGCTACCTTCCGTTCCTGGCCACCACCAAGGTCCTGATGGGCGCCGTACGGGCCGGAGTGGGCCGCGAGGTCGCGCACGAGGCGATCAAGGAGCACGCGGTCGCCTCCGCCCTCGCGATGCGGGAGCAGGGCGCCGAGCGCAACGAGCTGCTCGACAAGCTCGCCGCTGACGAGCGGATCCCGTTGGACCGCGCGCAGCTGGACGAGCTGATGGCCGACAAGCTCTCGTTCACGGGTGCCGCCGGCGACCAGGTGTCGTCGCTGGTCGCCCGGATCGAGAAGATCACCGAGCAGTACCCCGAGGCCGCGAAGTACGCCCCCGGCTCGATCCTCTGACCGGCACCGCCCTCACCGTATGACCCCCGAAGAGCTGAGCGCCGCCCGTGATCGCATCGTCCCCGATGTGGCCGCGGGCGGTCTGCGCGTGCTCTTCTGCGGTATCAACCCGAGCCTGATGACCGCGGTGACGGGCCACCATTTCGCTCACCCGGGAAACCGGTTCTGGCCGGTCCTGCACCGCGCGGGTTTCACGCCCCGGCAGCTGCGTCCGTCGGAGCAGGCGGAGTTGCTCGATCTCGGACTCGGCATCACCAACGTGGTGGCGCGGGCCACGGCCAGGGCCGACGAGCTCGGCGCGGAAGAGTTCCGGGAGGGCGGGGCCGCTCTGACGGCGAAGGTCGAACTGCTCGCGCCCCAGTGGCTCGCGGTGGTCGGCATCACCGCCTACCGCACGGCCTTCGGGGAGCCCCGGGCCCGGATCGGCCCCCAGGACCGCACGGTCGGCGGCACCCGCGTGTGGGCTCTGCCCAACCCCAGCGGCCTCAACGCCCACTGGACGGTCCAGACCATGGCCGAGGAGTACGCTCGCCTCCGGGACGCCGTCCTCACCCGGCCTCCGACCGACCAGGCCGCCCCCGGCCCCGCCCCGACCGACTGAACCGCTCCCGCCCGCGCCTCTCCCCCCAGTCCTCACGCCCGCGCCTCTCTCCTCCTCTTCCGGGCCTCATGCGTCCCGGTTGCGGACCGCCCACCAGCCCGCCAGGAGCGCGGCCGCCGCCCATAGGGCGGTCACCGCCAGGCCTGTCCACGGCCCCGGACCGTCTGCCGGATTCTGGTGGAACACCGCCTGCCCCGCACGGTCGGGCAGATACGTCACCACCGCGGTGGCAACGTCCACCAGCACGAAGGGGACGATGAGGAAGAGCGGTATGAGCAGGCCGAGCACCGCCACCGCGCTCCGCAGGAGCGCGGCGAGACCCGCCGCGAGCAGGGCCATCAGCGCCAGGTAGATCCCTCCTCCGAAGGCGGCACGCAGCGCACCCGGGTGCCCCAGGCCGATGGCGTGCTCCCCCAGGAAGAGCTGACCGACCAGGAACGACGTGAAGCTGGTCACCAGCCCGACGACGAGCGCCGATCCTCCGATCGCCGTCATCTTCGCCGCGTAGAAGAGGGAGCGTCGGGGAACCGCGGCAAGCGATATGCGCAGGGCTCCGTTGAGAAACTCGGAGGAGACCGCGGTCGCGCCGAACGCGATGGCCGCGATCTGCCCGAAGGTCAGAGCGAAGAAGGCGTTGAGGAGCGCATCGGCCCCGGGCTGCTCCGCTTGCTCCTGGCCGGTGGTGCCCAGGATGAGCACGGTGATGGGGAGGGTGGTGGCGAGGACGGCCATCAGGGAGCCGTAGATCGACCGTATCGACCTGATCTTGATCCACTCGGAGTGGAGTACTGCAGCCAGGGTCATGGTCACGCCTCCTGGCGGTTGCGGGTGGCCGAAGCGGCGAAGGGGGTGTCGTCCGCCGTGAGATCGAGGTAGGCCTGCTCCAATGTGGCGCGCTCGTCGCCCAGTTCGAGCAGGGGAATGCCTTCGCCGGCGACGATCGCGCCGACCTCCTCCGCCGTGACGCCGTCGATGACCCAGCGGCCGTCCTCGGCCTGCACTCCGGTCAGGCCCTTGGAGGCCAGCGCCGAGTGGAGCCTGCTCGGTTCGGTCGTTCGCAGGCGTACGCGGGGACGGCTGCGGGAGTCGAGGAACTGTTTCATCGGCATATCGGCGAGCAGCCGGCCCCGGCCGAGCACCACCAGGTGGTCGGCGAAGGAGGCGGTCTCGCTCATGAGGTGGCTGGAGACCAGCACCGTCCGGCCCTCGCGGGCGAGCCGCTTCATGAGTTCGCGGATCCAGATGATGCCTTCGGGGTCCAGCCCGTTCGACGGCTCGTCGAGCATGACCACCCGCGGGTCGCCGAGCAGGGCGGCCGCGATGCCGAGACGCTGGCGCATGCCGAGGGAGAAGGACTTGATCCGCCGTGCGCCCACGTCGCCGAGCCCGGTCTCCTCCAGCACGGCCTTCACCCGCGACATGGGTATCCCGTTGCTCGCGGCGAGTACGGCCAGATGGCTGCGCGGTGTGCGTGAGCCGTGGGCGGCCTGGGCGTCGAGCAGAGCGCCGACGGTGCGTAGCGGTTCGGTGAGCCGGGCACCGGGCCTCCCGCCGATCGTGGCCGAGCCGCCGGTCGGCCGGTCCAGGCCGAGGACGAGACGCATGGTCGTGGACTTGCCGGCGCCGTTGGGGCCGAGGAATCCGGTGACCCTGCCCGGGTGGACGCGAAAGCTGAGGCGGTCCACCGCGCGGGTGGTTCCGTACTCCTTGGTGAGCTCGTGGACGTCGATGCTGGTCATGCCCTCAAGCCTGGCCGGTACGCCGTGCGGCCCGCCTCCCCCGTCAGCGGGGATCGTCTCCCTCTCATGGGGGAGCCGGTGCGCCCGGCCCGCTGGGACGATGAGGACATGCACCGCATCCTCACCCCGCTGACCAGCGCGGTCACTTACAGCCGCTGGTTGCACATGTTCATTCCGGCTGCCGCGGCCAGTCTGTGGTTCTTCATCTCCGACCAGCTCTGGATGCCCCTGCTCTTCGCGGTGCCCATGGGCCTCATCCCCGCGATGCGGCTCGAGGAGGGTCTGCAGGCGCAGTTGTTGCTGACCCCGTCCGAGCGTGGGCAGCCCGATGCCTCCATCTCGGTGGCTGCCTCGACGAGTTGGGCGGAGCGGTGGCGGACCGTGCTCTGGCTGGAGGTGCGGCTCCTGATCTCGGCCGCGGCGATCATGGCCCTCTGGCTGCCCGTGGCGTCGATCGAGCTCGTCCTGTCGGCGACGGGCAGGCCTCCGGACGGGCTGGTCGAGGGCATGAGCCCGCACTGGTGGAACGCGCTGCTCGCGCCGCTGCCGATCATTCCGCTGCTCGTGCTGGTGGTGCTCGGCGGCCGGCTCAGTACAGCGGCCGCCCGGTGGCTGCTCGGTCCGTCGCCGACGGACCGGCTGAGCGTGCTGGAGGAGCTGACCGAGCAGTTGCTGGAGCGCAATCGCATGGCGCGGGAGCTGCACGATTCCATCGGTCATGCGCTGACGGTGGCGGTGGTGCAGGCCGGTGCGGCGCGGGCGGCGAACGATCCGGCGTTCACCGAGCGGGCGCTGGCCGCCATCGAGGAGACGGGGCGTGATGCGCTGGAGGATCTGGAGCGGGTGCTGCGGGTGCTGCGCGAGTCCGGCACACCCGTGAGCCGGCGGCCGACGCTGGGAGAGGCGGAGCGGCTGCTGGACTCGGCGAGGAGTTCCGGGGCGCGGGTGGACGCGCGGGTGTCCGGGGATCTCGGACTGGTCCCGGCACCGGTTTCGCGGGAGGGGTATCGGATTCTTCAGGAGAGCCTCACCAATGTGCTCCGTCACGCGGGGCCGGTACCCATCCGGGTGAGCATCACGGTGGCCGACGGGCGGCTGGAGTTGGAGGTGATCAATCCGCTCTCCGGAGCGGCCGGTCTGCCGGGGAGCGGCAGCGGGCTGCGAGGTATGCGGGAGCGGGCCGCACTGCTGGGCGGGAAGGCGACGATGGAGTCGCGGGAGGGCGATTGGCGGGTGCGCGTAAGCCTCCCGCTGGACGGCATACGCTGGTCGGATGCCCTTCACCGTTCTTCTGGTCGATGACGAGCCGCTGGTACGCGCCGGACTGCGTGCCGTGCTGGAGGCCCAGCCCGATATCGAGGTGGTGGGCGAGGCGGCGGACGGCGCGGCGGTGCTCCCCCTGGTGAACCGGTTGCGGCCCGATGTGGTGGCGATGGATGTGCGGATGCCGCTGATGGACGGCATCGAGGCGACCCGGCTGGTGCTGCGTACGGTGCCGGATCCCCCGAAGATCCTGGTGGTGACGACGTTCGAGAACGACGAGTACGTGTACGAGGCGTTGAGGGCGGGGGCGGACGGCTTTCTGCTCAAGCGGGCCCGGCCGGCGGAGATCGTGCATGCCGTGCGTCTGGTGGCCGAGGGGGAGTCCCTGCTGTTCCCGGCGGCGGTCCGGCAGCTCGCCGCCGAGTACGGGACGGACAAAGCACGGGCCGCTCTCGACCGTGCTGCGCTCACCGAGCGGGAGGCGGCCGTGCTCCGGTTGATGGCCCGAGGCCTGTCGAACGCGGAGATCGCGGCCACCCTCGTCGTCGGGACGGAGACGGTGAAGTCGCATGTCAGCTCGGTCCTGGCGAAGTTGGGGGCCAGGGATCGTACCCAGGCGGTCATCGCCGCGTACGAGTCCGGTTTCGTCGCTCCGGGGTGACCGAGGTTGCGGCTCGATACCGGCTTCTCTCGCTGGTCGCAGGGCTCCCGGCCAGCGAGTACGATCCGGCAGACATGCGCACGAGCTGGGAGGACATACCGTGGGCCGGCTGACCGGTGGGGACCCGTCGCTGTTGCGACGGATCAATTCCGCGGTAGTACTGCACGCCCTGAGAGGGGCCGGCTCGCCGACGCTGACGGACCTGACACGGATCACGGGGCTGTCCCGGCCGACGGTCGAAGGCGTCGTCGAGGGGCTGTTCGAAGCGGGGCTCGTGGTCGAGGCGGTGCCCGACGAGGGCGAGGCGCGGCGCCAGGGGCGCCCTGCCCGGAGGTTCCGTTTCCGGGCCGAGGCGGGGCATCTCCTCGGGGTGGAGATCGGTCCGCACCGGGTGTCGGCGCTCATCTCGGGGCTCGACGGCCGCATCGTCGGGGCGGGCTCCCGCGTGGTGTCGGAGACCGCCGGCGCGGACGACCGGCTCGACCAGGTACGGGCCGTCATCGCGGACGTACTGCGACGCACCGGGGTGGCCCGGAGCAGTCTGCGTGCGGTGGGCGTGGGCAGTCCCGGGATCGTGGAGGCCGATGGCACCGTGCGGCTGGGTACGGCGTTGCCGGACTGGACCGGCCTCGCGCTCGGGGAGCGGCTTCGCCGTTCGTTCCGCTGCCCCGTGCTCGTCGAGAACGATGCCAACGCCGCGGCGGTCGCCGAGCACTGGAAGGGCGCGGCCACGGAGTCCGATGACGTGGTCTTCGTGCTGGCGGGGCTGAGCCCCGGGGCGGGGTCCTTGATCGGCGGGCGTCTGCACCGGGGGTTCGGCGGGGCCGCCGGGGAGATCGGCGCCCTGCACCTGCTGGGCAGGGACGTGACGCCGGAGCATCTGCTGTCGACGACGGACACGCCACTGGAACCGCTGGACGAGCTTGCGGTGACCGCGGTGTTCGCCAAGGCCCGGGAGGGCGACGCGGGGGCCCAGGCGGCGGTCGAGCGCTTCCTTCAGCGGCTGGTGCACGATGTGGCGGCGCTGGTGCTGGCGCTCGACCCGGAGCTGGTCGTGGTGGGTGGCTGGGCCGCCGGGCTGGACGGGGTACTGGAGCCCCTGCGCAGAGAGCTGGCCCGCTACTGCCTGCGCCCACCCCGGGTGACCCTGTCGCTGCTCGGGGAGGCCGCCGTCGCGACGGGGGCGTTGCGGCTCGCCCTGGACCACGTCGAGGAGCAGCTGTTCGCCGTCGAGGGTGCCGTGACGGCCCGCCGCTGACCGCGGGGAGGGCCGGCACACGGACCGCGTGCGCTTCGGTGGGTCGGGGCACGGACGCTGCCCGGGAACCGGGGGGCTACGGGCGCTGCCCCCGGGAGCCGGGGAATCATGGGCGCTCCCCCGGGCCGGGTTGATCACCGGCGCTGATCCCTGAGCCGGATCGGGCGGGAACACGCGCGCCCGCCGGTTCCCGAGGACTGGCGTCCTGGAGGAGCGGCGGGCGTGGGGCCGAGCGGGTGTCGGAGGCGTCAGGAGGCCTGGCGCTCCGACTGTTCGTCGTGGCTGATCTCCAGCGCGCCCGAGTCCCCGAAGGTGAGTCGGCAGGTGTCCGCGCGGTAGGTGGCGACGGACACGGCCGCCGTACCGTCGGCGGTGAAGTAGCGGGTGGTGACGACGAGGACGGGGGCGCCGGGGAGCCGGTCCAGCTCCTTGGCGTCGGCCGCGCGCGCCGAGCCGAGCTCCACGGAGCGGTCCTGGCCCTGCAGGCCGAGCCGGTGCAGCTCGCGCAGCACGCTCCGGGCCCGGACGGCGCCGGACGGGGCCTCGATGGCGGAGAGGTCGGGCACCGAGGAGGCGGGGATGTAGAGGAGTTCCGCCGCTACCGCCTGCCCCTGGGTGTCGCGGATACGGCGCACCACGTGCACCGCTTCGGCGGGGTCGGTGCCGAGCATGGAGGCCACCGCCGCAGGGGCCTTGTCCATGACGCTGTCGACCGGCTGCCAGGCCTCGCCGCTGACGCCGCCCGTCCATTCGTGCTGGGCGGTGGAGACGGCGATGCCCACGCGCGGCGGGGCGACGGTCGTCCCGACACCACGGCGGCGCTGCAGTCTGCCTTCGAGTTCGAGCTGCTCCAGGGCCTGTCGGAGCGTGGCTCGCGCGACACCGAACCGCGCCGCGAGGTCCCGCTCGTTGGGCAGGATCTCCCCCACCGCAAAGTCCGAGTCGAGTGCCTCACTGAGCACGGTCTTGAGGTGCCAGTACTTCGGCTCCTGTACCGATTCCAGCTGCGTGGTCCCCACCCTGATCCTCCGCAATCGCCCGGCGTCTTTTTCCGCGACGTTATTTATTAAAGGTTCCTGCCTTAAGGGACCCTAGGACGGCATACCCCCTTGGTCAAGACCAATCCTTATTCCGTAACGGAACGAAACGGAACTCTGGCGCAGAGCGTTCACACGACGTTCGTGACGCCGTGAGGCGAGCGCAGCACAGAGCCCCGCCATCGCGACGGATGACGGGGCTGTGACCAGGCCCGCGGCGGACCTGTGGGGCACCGGGGGGCCGGGGAGGCCGGTGGTGCTTTTGACTATGCGACGGGCAGCCCGGAAAACTTGTCCGGATTACGAATGATATAAGCGCATTGAATAACACCTTGGCTGACTTCGATCTGGAAGACGGCGTCGGCCTTCCCTCCGACGAAGTAGACGACGGCGGGCCCTCCGTTGAGCTCCATGATGCGGATGTCCCTGTCCGGGCCGAGCTCTCCGGCCACGGCGAAGAGGAAGCGGCCGACCTTGTCGGCGGTCTCGATGATCCGCCTCGGCGCCTTCGCCTTGCCACCGCTGTCGCTGACCAGCCGGACGTCCGGGGCCAGCAGCGCGAGCAGCTGCTCGATGCCGCCTCCGGAGGCGGCGACCAGGAAGCGTTCGGTGAGATCGCGGCGCTCGGCCGGGTCCACGTCGTAACGCGGCTTGCGCTCCCCCACATGCCGCCTGGCGCGGCCGGCGAGCTGCCGGACGGCCTCCTCGGTGCGGTCCAGGGCCGTGGCGATCTCGGCGTACGGGAACCCGAAGGCCTCCCGGAGCACGAACACCGCGCGCTCCAGCGGCGAGAGCGATTCGAGGACGACCAGCACGGCGAGCGACACGGAGTCGGCGAGGACGGCGCGCTCCGCCGTGTCGGGCACGGCGGGGCCGAAGTCCGTGACCACCGGCTCCGGCAGCCAGGGACCCGTGTACGACTCCCGGCGCGACTGGAGGTGCCGGAGCCGGTCGATGGCCAGCCGGGTGGTGATCCGCACGAGGAAGGCCCTCGGCTCCCGGATGTCCTCGCGTGCCGCCGCCGACCACCTCAGCCACGCCTCCTGGACCACGTCCTCGGCGTCGGCGACACGGCCGAGCATGCGGTAGGCGACACCGGTGAGAACGGGCCGGTGTTCTTCGAAGAGCTCGGTCGCGGTGTCGACGGTCATCGGCCCATCCCAGCCCACCGGTCACGCGCTGTCCAGCGGGAATCGCCGAGCCCCTTGAACTACAAGCTACCCGGCGGTAATTGTTGTTGACGAGATGTCTACCCACCCCAGGGAGCAGCAGCATGACCACCACGGTCTCCTTCACCGTCGCAGCGGCCGACGGCCCCCACCCGGTCTCGGTCGCGTACGAACGGACCGGCTCGGGCGAACCGTTGCTGCTCCTGCACGGCATCGGGCACCACCTGAGGGCCTGGGATCCGGTGACCCGGATCCTGGCCGCCGAGCGCGAGGTGATAGCCGTGGACCTGCCCGGCTTCGGCACCTCGCCCGCGCTGCCGGACGGCGTCCCCTACGATCTCGCGACCCTCGGCCGGGTGCTCGGAGCCTTCTGTGCCGAACTCGGCCTGGACCGGCCTCATGTGGCCGGGAACTCGCTGGGCGGCCTGCTCGCGCTGGAGCTGGGGCGCACCGAGCTGGTGCGGTCGGTGACCGCGCTCTCCCCGGCCGGCTTCTGGACCGAGGCGGAACGGCGCTACGCCTTCGGCACCCTGCGGACCATGCGCCGGAGCGCGCTGGCCCTGCCGGTGGGGCTGATCGAGCGACTGTCGCGCAGCGCGGCCGGCCGGGCGGCGCTCACCAGCACCATCTACGCCCGGCCCGGCAGGCGTTCACCGGAGGCCGTCGTCGCCGAGACGCTCGCCCTGCGCGGAGCGACCGGCTTTCACCAGACGCTGGAGACCGGCAGGGGCCTGCTCTTCGGCGACGACGTGAAGGGCCTCCCCGTCTCCGTCGCCTGGGGCACCCGCGACCGGATACTGCTGCGCGGGCAGGGGGTCCGCGCCAAGCGGGTGATCCCCCACGCCCGGCTCGTGCGGCTGCCCGGCTGCGGGCACGTCCCGATGAACGACGACCCGGCGCTCGTGGCCCGCGTCATCCTGGACACCAGCCGCTGAGCCGGCCCGTCGGGGCGCCGGCGCCCCGACGGGAAGTCGCGCTCCGGCGGCCCCGCGCCGCCCGAGGACACCGGAGCCGTAGGCCACACCGGCACCGACCAGGAGGCTTCCCACCCCCTGCGCGAGACCGTACGTCCCGGCTCCGACGAGAGGTGCGGTCAGGGCGGCGGAGACCGGGATCAGGCCGGAGAAGAGTGTGGCGCGTTCGGCTCCGATGCGCTGCATCCCGCTGTACCAGCAGACGAATCCGACCACGGTGACGACGACGGCCTGCCACAGCAGGGCCACCGCCTCGCCGCCCGTCGGGACGCGCAGGAACGACCCGCCGTCCATCAGCAGACCGAGCAGCGCCGACTCGACGGCCGCGACACCGCAGACCGTCGCGGAGAGCAGCTTCGGGCCGAGCGGCCGCAGCACAGGGACGGCGAGGACCGCGAAGCCGACCTCGCCCGCGAGCGCGCCCACCGAGAAGAGCACGCCCGCCAGGTCGGTGCGCCCCCAGCCCTGAACGGTGAACGCCCCGACGGCGACGAGACCGGCCGCGTACAGCGTGACGCGGGACGGGCGGCGACCGTCCAGGAGCGGGACGAGCACGCCCACCACGATCGGAGCGCAGCCCACGAAGACACCCGGAACAGCTGGTTCCGCCGACTGTTCGGCCGCCAGGACCGCCAGGTTGAACCCGACCATGCCCACGGCGGCGAGCAACCCGATCCGCCCCCACTGGCGGCGGGTGAGACGACGCAGCCGCGCCGTCGTGGAGTCGGGATCACGCCGCAGGAGTGGGACGAGCAGGAGCGCGGCGAGTCCGTAGCGGAGCGCCTGGCCACCCGCGAACGGGTAGTCGCCGAGGACACTGTTGGCCGTGAAGGATGCCCCCACCAGCACGCACGCGAAGGCCGCGAGGAGGGCCCCGCGCAGAGAGGTTGCGTTCATGGGGTCGACGCTAGGGTCGGCGGCGGACCGGTTTAAGGTCCACTTCCATGACGTTTTCGGGGACCAATGCGCATCGTCCTTCGGCGGAACCCCTCTCTCCGGCGTGGGAGTTGCTGCTGCCCGCCGCCTCCGCGCCGGCGCGCGGACGAGGGCGCGCACTCCGGTCCGCGCTGCGGGAAGCGGTCCGCTCCGGCCGTCTCGCGGCCGGCACGAGGCTCCCCTCCAGCCGTGAGCTCGCCGCCGATCTGGGGGTGTCGCGCGGGCTGGTCACCGAGGCGTACGAGCAGCTCACCGCGGAGAGCTATCTGCGCAGCGGGCGGGGCGCGGGTACCTGGGTGAGCGAGGGCGTGCGCGCGGCGGAGCGTCCCGTACACGACCGCGCGCCGCGCGCGGCGGGCGCGCTGGTGGACTTCCGGCCCGGCACCCCCGATCTGTCCCTCTTCCCGCGCAGTGCGTGGAGCGCGGCCCAGCGGACGGTGTTCGGCCGACTGCCGCACGGCGCGCTGGGCTACCCCGATCCGCGCGGGCTGCCGGAACTGCGTGAGGTCCTGGCCGGCCTGCTCGCCCGGCGCCGGGGCGTGGTGGCCGATCCGGAGCGGCTGGTGGTCTGCTCGGGGGTGGCCCAGGCGACGACCCTGCTCGGCTTCGTCCTCCGGGACGAGGGCGTGACCTCGATCGGGGTGGAGGATCCTGGCAGCCCGGAACACGCCTCGCTGTTCGCGGCGACCGGTCTGGGCACGGTCCCCCTGCCCCTGGACGACGACGGCCTCGCCCTCGCACCCCTGAAACGCTCCGGAGTGCGCGCCGTGGTGACCACGCCGGCGCACCAGTTCCCCACCGGAATCGGATACTCCGCGCAGCGCCGCGGCGAACTGCTCGACTGGGCGCGGGACGCGGACGCCGTGATCATGGAGGACGACTACGACGGTGACTTCCGGTACGACCGGGCGCCGGTGGGAGCCTTGCAGGGGCTGGATCCCGAGCGGGTCGTGTACACCGGTTCCGTGAGCAAGTCGCTGGCTCCCGGCCTGCGGCTCGGCTGGCTGATCGCCCCCGCCGCGCTCACCGGGCGGATCGTCGCCCGCAAACGGACCATGGATCTGGGCAACCCGGTGATCGACCAGGCCGTCCTGGCCGACTTCATCGTGCGCGGCGGTTACGACCGGCAGTTGCGGCGCTGCCAGCGGGCCTACCGGGAGCGCCGGGACGCCCTGGTGGCCGCGCTCGACGAGCACTTCCCCGGCACGACGGTCAGCGGCATCGCGGCGGGCCTGCACATCATCGCCCGACTGCCCGCGCGGTACGGCCCCGAGGACGTCTTCCTGGAGCGCGCGGCCGGGGCGGGCGTCGCGCTGCGGCCGCTGCGCGACTGCGGAACGGCGGACTCCGAGGACGGCACCCTGCCCCTGGTCCTGGGCTACGCCCATCTCGCCCCCGGCGACATCGCCCGGGGGATCGCCGCGCTGGCGGCCGCGTGGCGTTCCGGCCGGCCCGTCCCCGGCTGACGGGCGCCGTTCACCGGGGGTTGGGGCTCCGGCCGCCGCGGGGCACTAAGCATGGGCCGAGACCGGCGCCGGTCCTTGGTCTTCTCGCGAACGGCGCACCGCCCGCCCACCTCCCAGGAGGCGCTTCGATGTCCTACCGTCCGCACCGTCCGCGTGTTCCCTCGCCCGGCCGCCGCGCCGTCCTGCGCGGCTCGCTGATCGCCCCGGCGGCGGTCGCCCTCTCCCCCGCGACCGCTTCGGCGGTGCCCGCGCTGCACCTGGCGGGGCGGCCCGAAGCGTCGTGGGGTGTACAGGTGGGCGGCGTCACCGCCTCGTCGGCGCTCCTGTGGGTGCGCTCGGACCGGCCGGCCCGGATGCTGGTGGAGACCTCGGCGACCGAGTCGTTCCGGCGGGTCCGCAGGTGGCACGGGCCGTCGATCGGCCCTGGTACGGACTTCACCGGCACCACACCGCTGTACGGTCTGCCCGCGGGCGAACAGGTGCACTATCGGGTGACGCTCGCCGATCCGGCCGATCCGCGCCGTACCGGCAAACCGGTGTACGGGACCTTCCGTACCGCCCCGGCCCGGCGCCGCTCCGGGGTGCGGTTCCTGTGGTCGGGCGACATCGCGGGGCAGGGCTGGGGCATCAACCCGGACATCGGCGGCTACCGCGTGTACGAGGAGATGCGCCGGCTGGACCCGGACTTCTTCCTGTGCAGCGGCGACAGCATCTACGCGGACGGTCCACTGGAGCCGAGCGTGACGCTGCCGGACGGCCGGATCTGGCGCAACGTCATGACCGAGGAGAAGGCGAAGGTCGCCGAGACGCTGGACGAGTACCGGGGCAACTTCCGCTACAACCTGCTCGACCGGAACGTCCGCCGCTTCAACACGCAGGTGCCCTCCGTCGTGCAGTGGGACGACCACGAGGTGCGCAACAACTGGTATCCCGGCCAGATCCTCGACGACGCGCGGTACACCGAGAAGAACGTGGACATCCTCGCGGCACGCTCCGTACGCGCCTTCCACGAGTACGTTCCGCTCGCGCCCAGTTACGGTTCCGGGGGGCGTTCGCGGATGTACCGGGTCGTGCACCACGGGCCGCTCCTCGACGTGTTCGTGCTCGACATGCGTTCGCACCGCAACGCCAACTCCCCCGGCCGGCAGGCCGACGACACGACGGGCATCCTCGGCGAGGAGCAGGCGCGGTGGCTGAAGCGCTCGCTGGCCGCCTCCCGGGCGGAGTGGAAGGTGATCGCCGCCGACATGCCGCTCGGCCTCGTGGTGCCGGACGGCGCGACGGACTTCGAGGCCGTGGCGCAGGGTGATCCGGGGGCCCCGCTCGGGCGGGAACTCCAGATTGCCGAACTGCTCCGGTTCATCAAGCACCGCAGGATCACCGGCACCGTGTGGCTGACGGCCGACGTCCACTACACCTCGGCCCAGCACTACGCGCCGGAGCGGGCGGCGTTCAAGGACTTCGCGCCGTTCTGGGAGTTCGTGTCGGGGCCGCTGGCGGCGGGCGGCTTCCCGGCCAACGCGCTGGACAGCACCTTCGGCCCGGACCGGGTCTTCGTGCGGGCTCCCGACCGTGCCAATGTCTCGCCGATGGAGTCCCCGCAGTATTTCGGCGAGGTGGAGATCGACGGCGACAGCGCGGAGCTGACGGTGCGGCTGCGGGCCGAGGGCGGGGCCGTGCTGTTCACCAAGGTGCTCCGGCCGGGCCGCGTCGGGCAGTGAACCGAGGCTGGGGAGAGGCCCGTTGTCAGTGGTGGGTCCTACGCGGCGGCGCCGAGGGGGCGGAGGTCGCTGCGGCCGCCGAGGCGCTGGGCACCGGCGAGGGCGACCGGCCGGCCGCCTGGATCCGTGCCGACGAGCCGGTGGCCCCGGTGCTCCGGCATCCGGCGGGACGCAAGGGCTCCTCCCAGACGGCCCGTCAGGCCGCGCGGCTGCTCGCGACGTTCCCTGCCGTGGCGCAGGGTTCCACGGAATCTGACCGAAAACGACGATAGGCGACCAGATCAACACGTAACCCATCAGTCACAAGGCGTTCGTGATCAGGCAACACCGTTCGTTCACAGTGAGGACATGACTGATGTGACCTCCGCGAAGAGCGCCCGCCGTCCGCACCACTGGCGGCGGGACCTGATCGAACTGGCCGCCCTGTTCACCGCCGTGGCTGTGGCGGACGCCATCGCCAACCTGATCGGACACCAGCCGGACGGGCCCTACCTGCTCGTGGCGTCGGCGGTGGTGCTGGTGGCCACCGCGGGGTTCCACACCTGGTGGGCGCGGAGGCACAGTCACGCTCCCCCGTTCGGTGAGGGGGGCTCCGGGTCGGATGGAGCGGGCGCGGCGGAGCACGGGGCACGGGAAGGGGCGGGGGCGGCGAGCAGGGCCGGGGGCAGCGGTGCGGGCAGGATCACCGGTGCCGAGGAGACCGCCCTGTGGCGGATGCGGACGACCGTGCGCGACGTCCCGGGCAGTCTGGCCGCGCTGTGCGTGGCCCTCGCCGGGCTCCGGGTGGACATCCTCACCCTGGGGACCCACCCGCTGACGCGGGGGACCGTCGACGAGTTCCTGCTGCGGGCCCCGGCCTCGCTCCAGGCTGCGGAGCTGTCCCGGGAGATCTCGGCCGTCGGCGGCACGTCCACGTGGATCGAGCGGGCGGACGCCCACGACCTGGTCGACGTCCCGACCCGGATGCTGTCGCTGGCCACCCGTACGGCGCTCGACGCGGCCGAGCTGCCGCTCGCCCTGCGCCAGTTGCTCGGCCGGTGCACCATCCACTCGCTGCCCGCCGTCTCCGTCACCGGCCGCCCGACCGGGGAGAGCGCCCAGGTCGAGGGTGTGCTGGAAGAGACGGTGATGCGGCTGCGGGACCCCTCCGGCGGGGTGATCTCCGTGGAGCGGCCGTATCTGCCGTTCACACCGACCGAGTTCGCGCGGGCGCGTGCCCTGGTCGAGCTGGACGCCCGGCTGGGCCCGCGGGTGCCGCGCAGCGAGGACGTCCTCACGCTGCCCGAGGGCAACGAGATCACCGTGCGCCGCGCGGACCACGGCGATCTCGCCGCCGCGCGCGCCATGCACGACCGCTGCTCGCAGCGCACTCTGGGCCTGCGCTACCACGGTCCGGTCGCGGACGCGGACCGCTATCTCGACCATCTGCTGAGCCCCCGCTTCGGCCGCACCCTGGCGGTCCAGACGGCCTCCGGCAAGCTGGTGGCGCTGGGCCACCTCCTCTGGGACGGCGACGAGACCGAGGTCGCCCTCCTCGTCGAGGACGACTGGCAGCGCCGGGGCATCGGCTCCGAGTTGCTCGGCCGCCTGGTGGCCCTCGCCGTGGAGGCAGGCTGCGACAGCGTGTACGCCGTGACGCAGTCCCACAACACCGGCATGGTGGCGGCGATGCGCGCGCTGGAGCTGCCCCTCGACTACCAGATCGAGGAGGGCACGCTCGTCATCACCGCCCGGCTGACGACTGACCGACTGGCGACCGACCAGCTGACGACCGCCCGGCTGACGACTGAAGGGGCCGCCCTTCCGGCTGCGCCGACGGAAGGGGCCCGTCGCTGAGCGCCTGACACAGGTCGGCCCACAGGTCCTCGACGTCCTCCAGGCCGACCGACATCCGCAGCAGCCGGTCGCCGACGCCGGACGCCCGCCGGTCTCCCTCCTCCACGATGCGGTGGCTGATGGAGGCCGGGTGCTGGATCAGCGAGTCCACGCTGCCGAGGCTGACGGCGGGCGTGATGAGCCGCACCCCGGAGATCACCCGGTGCGGGTCCCCGTACACGTCGAAGGAGATCATCGCGCCGCCGATGCGCGGGTAGTGCACCCGGGCGATGCGCGGGTCGGCGGTGAGCCTGCGGACGAGTTCGGCCGCGCTCGTCGAGGCCGCCCGCACGCGCACCGGAAGCGTGGACAGGCCGCGCAGCAGGAGGTAGCCGGCCAGCGGGTGCAGCACTCCGCCGGTGGCGAAGCGGACCTGGCGCAGCGTGGCGGCGAACTCCTCGTCGCAGGCGACGACGCCGCCCATGACGTCCCCGTGGCCGCCGAGGTACTTGGTGGCGCTGTGCAGGACGATCCGCGCGCCGTGTTCGACGGGACGCTGCAGGACGGGGGTGGCGAAGGTGTTGTCGACCAGCAGCGGGACGGTTCCGCAGGCGTGGGCGACGGCCCGGATGTCGATCTCGGCCAGCGTCGGGTTGGCCGGCGTCTCGACCATCACGAGGCCGGTGTCCGGGCGGATGGCGTCGGCGATGCCCGCCGGGTCGGTCCAGGTCACCTCGGTGCCCAGCAGCCCGGCGCCGAGCAGATGGTCGCTGCAGCCGTAGAGCGGGCGGACCGCGACGACATGGCGCAGTCCCTGGCTCGCGCGGGCGAGCAGGACCGCTGTCAGCGCCGCCATCCCGCTGGCGAAGGCGACCGCACTCTCGGCGCCCTCCAGCCGGGCGAGCGCCGTCTCGAAGCGGCCCGTGGTGGGGTTGTCCAGCCGGGCGTAGACGGGCGGGCCGTCGGGTCGGGCCCCGGTGGTGGCGAAGGCGTCGATCCGCATCGCCTCGCCGCGAGAGTCGTAGGAGGGGTACGTGGTGGACAGGTCGATCGGCGGGGCGTGCAGGCCGAGGGAGGCGAGGTCGTCGCGTCCGGCGTGCACGGCTTCGGTGGCGAGAGCCCTGGACGGGGTGGGGGCAGGGGGCGTCATCGAGACTTCGTTGTCCATGCCGTCACTCTGAACAGTTACCGGTTCGTAGCGGCTATTTCCCGTGCTACGTTCGCCACATGTCCGATTCTGTCGCTCTTGATCCGGTGGATCTGCAGATTCTGCGGCTGTTGCAGAACGATGCGCGGACCACGTACCGGGAGCTCGCGGCCGAGGTCGGCGTGGCCGCTTCGACCTGCCTGGACCGGGTGGCCCGGCTGCGCCGCTCCGGGGTGATCCTCGGGGACCAGCTGCGCCTCGATCCGGCGAAGCTCGGCCGGGGTCTCCAGGCGCTGCTCCTGGTGCAGGTCCGGCCGCACCGCCGGGAGCTCATCGGGCCGTTCGTCGACCGCGTCAGGTCCCTGCCGGAGTCGCGTGCGCTCTTCCACCTCACCGGCCCCGACGACTATCTGGTGCAGGTCGCGGTGGCGGACGCGGCTGATCTGCAGCGGCTGGTGCTGGACGAGTTCACCTCGCGCCGGGAGGTGGCCCGGGTGGACACCCGGCTGATCTTCCAGCAGTGGGAGTGCGGGCCCCTGCTGCCTCCGGCCGGGAGCTGAGTACCGGAACCATGCCCGGGACGCGTCGGCGACGCCCACCGGAAGCCCCGGAAGCGCTGGAAGGTGATCGTCTTTCGGACGCCCCGGGACCCCGATGATGACGAGGAGGCCACCGCCGTACGAGGATGTCCGCATGTCAGACACTTCGAGCAGCGCGCTGCCCCGTCAGGTCGCCGACGCCTACGTCGACGCCATCATCGAACTCGACCCCATCACGGGCACCTATCTGGGCGTGTCCGAAAGCTCGCGTCGGCTGCCCGACTTCTCACCTGCGGGTCAGGCCGCGGTCGCCGACCTCGTCCGCGCGACGCTGCGGGAGCTGGACGCCGCCGAGCGGCGTCCCGGTGCCGACAGCGCATCCGAGCGGCGTTGCGGACGCCTCCTGCGGGAACGCCTGACGGCGGAACTCGCCGTGCACGAGGCCGAGGAGGGGCTGCGGACGGTCTCCAACCTGCAGTCGCCGGCCCACAGCATCACCGAGGTCTTCACCCTCACGCCGACCGCGACGGACGAGGACTGGGCGGCGGTCGTGGATCGGCTGCGCGCGGTGCCCGCCGCGCACGAGGGGTACCGCGCCTCGCTCGCGCTCGGCCTGGAGCGCAAGCTGTACGGCGGTCCCCGCGCGACCGCCACGTTCGTCGGTCAGCTCACGGAGTGGGGCGGGGAGGGCGAGGGCACGGCGTTCTTCGCGGAGTTCGTCGCCCCCGGCCCCGCGTCGCTGCGGGCGGAGCTGGACGAGGCCGCACGGCTGGCGACGGCGTCGGTCCTCTCCCTGCGTGACTGGGTGCGCGACGTGTACGCCCCGGGCGTCGAGGGGGCCCCGGACCCGGTGGGCCGGGAGCGCTACGCCCTCTGGTCGCGGCTGTACAACGGCACCGACCTGGATCTCGACGAGGCGTACGCGTACGGCTGGTCGGAGTACCACCGGCTGCTCGCCGAGATGAGGACCGAGGCCGGGAAGATCCTGCCGGGGGCCGGCCCCTGGGAGGCGCTCGCCCACCTCGACGTGCACGGCAAGCATATCGAGGGCGTGGACAAGGTCCGCGAGTGGCTGCAGGGTCTGATGGACGAGGCGATCGAGGCGCTGGACGGCACGCACTTCGACCTCGCCGAGCGGGTCCGGAAGGTGGAGTCCCGCATCGCGCCGCCCGGCGGGGCCGCCGCACCGTACTACACCGGCCCCTCCGAGGATTTCTCCCGCCCCGGGCGCACCTGGCTGCCCACCATGGGAGAGACCCGTTTCCCGGTGTACGACCTGGTCTCGACCTGGTACCACGAGGGCGTTCCCGGCCACCACCTGCAGATCGCTCAGTGGACGCACGTCGCCGACAGCCTCTCCCGTTACCAGGCGTCGATCGGCATGGTCAGCGCGAACGCCGAGGGCTGGGCGCTGTACGCGGAGCGGCTGATGGACGAGTTGGGCTTCCTGCCCGACGCGGAACGGCGGCTCGGTTATCTGGACGCGCAGATGATGCGCGCCTGCCGGGTGATCGTCGACATCGGCATGCACCTGGAGCTGGAGATTCCCGCGGACTCCCCCTTCCACCCGGGCGAGCGCTGGACACCCGATCTGGCCCAGGAGTTCTTCGGCAACCACAGCGGCCGTCCCGCCGACTTCGTGGAGAGCGAACTGACCCGCTATCTGTCGATGCCGGGCCAGGCCATCGGCTACAAGCTCGGGGAGCGCGCCTGGCTGCTCGGCCGGGAGAACGCGCGCGCCGCGCACGGCGACGGCTTCGACCTCAAGGCCTGGCACATGGCGGCGCTCTCCCAGGGGTCGCTGGGCCTGGACGATCTGGTGGACGAGCTGTCGCGGCTCTGATTGAGGACGCCTGACCGAGGACACCTGATCGAGGACGCCTGATCGAGGAAAGAGGGCAGCACGTCATGAACGGCAGGGGCGAGCGGAACGGATTCCTCTTCTGCGCCGACCCGTTGCGGTTGTCCCGGCCCGATCCGCAGTTCGCCGCCGAGCTCGCGGCGGCGCGTGCGGCCGGCGGGCGGATCGCGCTGCTCGATCATGACGCGCTGCTCGCGGGGGACGCACCCGGGGCGGTGGCCCGGGTCGCGCGGGACTCCGGACCGTACTGGTACCGGGGCTGGATGATCCCCTCCGCCCGGTACGCGGAGCTGGAGGCCGCGCTCGGCGCCCGGGGGTGTGCGCTGCTCACCGGCGCCGCCGGCTACCAGCGGGCACATGAACTCCCCGGCTGGTACGAGGCGTTCGCCCCACTCACGCCGCGCAGCGTCTGGTGCGCCACGGCTCCGGGGGCGCCCCCGCCCACCGCCGACGAGCTGGCCGGGCTCGCGGCGCCCCTGGGGCCGGGGCCCGGCATCGTGAAGGACTTCGTCAAGTCCCGCAAGCACGAGTGGTACGAGGCGTGTTACGTGCCGGAGCTGGCGGATGCGGAGCAACTGGCCTCCGTGGTCGGCCGGTTCGTCGAGCTGCAGGGCCCCTTCCTCGCGGGTGGTCTGGTACTGCGGTCCTTCGAACCGTTCGTCGCGGACGGCGAGGCGCGGGTGTGGTGGGTGGACGGGGAGGCGGTGCTCGTCACCGCCCACCCCGACTCCCCGGGCCCGGTGTCCGTTCCCGAACCGGACTTCTTGCGGGAGGCCGTGGGCCGCCTCGGGCTGCGCTGGGTCACCACCGACCTGGCGTTGCGCGAGGACGGCGTGTGGCGGGTGGTGGAGGTCGGCGACGGCCAGGTCAGCGGGGTTCCCGCCGGGGCGGAGGCCGGGGCCCTGTTCGCCGCCCTGGCGGGTGCCGGACCGCGCTGACCCCGACGCGGGGCCGGACGCACGTCGAACCGCGCCGGCCTCCGCCCGGGCCCCGGTCTCAGCAGCCGCAGTCCGCGGCGTCGGCCGGCGCGGTGAACGGGTCGGCTCCGCGCCGCTCGACGCCCTCCGGGGTCTCGAAGGCGAACCCCTCGCGCACCCAGTACTCGAATCCGCCGAGCATCTCCTTGACCTGGTAGCCCAGTTGGGCGAGGGCCAGGGCGGCGCGGGTGGCGCCGTTGCAGCCCGGCCCCCAGCAGTACGTGATGACGGGGACGGCCGGGTCCAGCAGTGCCGCCGCCTGCTCGGGGATCAGCGCGGTGGGCAGGTGCACCGCGCCGGGCACGTGCCCCTGGTCCCAGGAAGCGGTGGAGCGGCTGTCCAGGACGACGAACCCGGGATCCCCGTCGGCGGCCAGCGTGGAGGCGACGTCGGAGACGTCCGCGTGGAAGGCGAGCGAAGCGCCGAAGTAGGCCGCCGCCGCAGCGGGAGAAGCGGGTGCGACGCGCAGGACGGGGCTGTCGGCCGTGGCCGTGAGGTGCGAGGTCATGACCATGAATCTACGACCGGGGGGGCGGGGCCGGGAAGTGAGATTCCCCGGCACTCCTCTTGATTCGCCGGGGATTTCCCTGTTGTCTCGGACGAGTGACCGACTATTCCCCGGACGCCACCGACTGGCGCATCCTCGACGTCCTCCAGCGCGACGGCCGCGCCACTTTCGCCGAGCTCGCACGCGCCGTCGCCATGTCCCCGAGCGCCGTGACGGAGCGGGTGCGCCGGCTGGAGGAGGTGGGGGTGATCAGTGGGTACGCGGCGGTGGTCGACGCCGAACGGCTCGGGCTGCCCCTTCTCGCCCTGGTGCGCCTGCGCTACCCGAACGGGAACTACAAGCCCTTCCACGATCTCCTGGGCACCACGCCGGAGATCATCGAGGCCCACCACGTCACGGGCGACGACTGCTTCGTCCTCAAGGTCACAGCCCGTTCGATGAGGCATCTGGAGGAGACCACCGGGCGGATCGGCGCGCTGGGCTCCGTCACCACCAGCGTCGTGTACTCCTCGCCGCTCCCCCGCCGGGCGATCGGCCGCTGACCCGGCGGGGCATACGGGTGGCCGGGCCGGTCACAGGCGGTGGCGCACGGAGGAGCCCTGACGCTCCTTCACCACCTCCAGCCGGACCGGGATCCGGCGGCGCAGGTCGGCCACATGGCTGACGATGCCGACGCTGCGGTCCCGCTCCCGCAGGGAGTCCAGCACGTCGAGCACCTCGTCCAGGGTCTGGTCGTCGAGGCTGCCGAACCCCTCGTCGATGAAGAGGGTGTCCAGGCGTACGCCGCCGGCCTCCTCGGTCACGACGTCGGCGAGGCCCAGCGCGAGCGCCAGCGAGGCGAAGAACGTCTCCCCGCCGGAGAGCGTCGCGGTGTCCCGTTCGCTGCCGGTCCAGGCGTCGACCACATGCAGCCCGAGCCCTGCTCTGCGTCCACCGGTGCGGGCGTCGGAGTGGACCAGGGTGTAGCGGCCCGAGGACATCCGCCGCAGTCGTGCGGTGGCGGCGGCCGCCACCTGTTCGAGACGGGCGGCCAGGACGTACGCCTCCAGGCGCATCTTGCGCTCGTTGTCGGCGGAGGTGCCCGCCGCCAGGCCCGCCAGCCGGGCGATCCGCTCGTACTCCTGGCGCACCGGGCCCAGCCGCCGCACCTCGTCGGCGGCCTCACCGGAGAGCCGGGCCAGCTCCCCGCAGCGCTGGTCGGCGGCGGCGAGTGCGGAGGACGCCTCGCGCAACAGCCACTCCGCCGTCTCGAACGCGCCCTGCGCTGCCGATGGTCGGGCGGGCGGCTGCTCGGCGGCCTCGCGGGCGTCGCGTTCGCCGCGGCGGTCGGCGACCGCGGCGGCCTCGGCCTGCCAGGCGTCGATGCGGTGCTGGAGGTCGCGTTGGGCGGCGGCGTCGAGGAGGGTCGCGGCGGCGGCCTCCGGGGTGTCGAAGCCGGCCCGGAACGCCGCGTCGGAGAGCCGGTCGTCGGCCTCCTTGCGCTGTCGGGCGGCGTCCTGTTCGGTGCGTACGGCCTCGGCGGCCTCGGCGAGCAGCGCCACCCGGCGGGTGAGGCGTTCCGCGTACGCGGCGACGGACCCGGACTCGCCCCGGACCATGGTGAGTTCGCCTCGCAGCACGGCCTGCTCGCGGTCGAGCGCCTCCCGCCGGGACGTACGGGCGGCGGCCCGGCGCTCGGCCTCCTGCCGGAGTTCGAGGCGCCCGAGGTGCTCACGCTCCGCGGCGTCAAGGGCCTCGCGGGCTGCGTGCGTTCCGGCGGCGAGGCGGTGTGCCTCGGCATGCTCGGCGGCCAACCGGTCGACGGTGCCACGGAGTTCGTCGACGGACGGGCCGGGGTCCGTCGTCGCCTCGCCCTCCGCCTCGACGGCCGCCGCCGGGTCGGGGGCCGCCGACGATCCATCGGCGTCGCGGGCCTCCGCGTGGGCGGCGGCGTGGCGTTCGCGGACGAGCCCGAGGGCCTGCTCGGCGCGGGCACGGGTCTCCTCGGCGTGCCGGTGGGCGGTGAGGGCGGCCTCCTCGGTGGCCCGGTCGACGTGGCCGTCGCCCTCGGTGGCGGGGGCCGGGTGCTCGGCGGAGCCGCAGACGGTGCAGGGCGCCCCGTCGACGAGTCCGGCGGCCAGCTCCGCCGCGATGTCCCGCAGTCGGCGCTCCCGCAGCCCCAGCCAGGTCTCATGGGCGTCGAGGGCGCCTTCGCGGGCCTCGGCGAGCGTCTGCCGGGCGGCCAGGACCTCGGCGGCCAGCGCGTCGCGGCGGCGGGCGGCCTCCAGCCTGCGACGGGCCGGAGCGAGGAGTCCGGCGAGCTGTTCGGCGCGGGTCGCGGCCTCCTGCGCCGTCGCGATGCGTTCCCTGAGTGCGGCGTGGACGGCGTCCCAGCCCGCCAGCCAGGCGTCCGCGTCCCGGACGGTGGCGTCGTCGGCCCGGGACTCGCGCTCCAGCCGGTCCCGTTCCTCGTCGATCGCCGCGCTGCGTGCCTCGGCCCGGCGGGCCGACTCCAGGCCGCCCAGCTCCTGCCGGAACCGGCGCTCCAGCTCGGTGAGCCGGTCGGGGCCCGCGTCGGCGAGGTCGGTCGGCAGCTGTGCCCTGGCCCGGTCGAGGGCGTCGCCCGCCCGGCGGTGGGCACGCTCCGCCTCCTCGCGCAGGTCCAGTGCGGGGGCGACCCGGTCCGCCTTGCGGGCGCGCTCCAGCTGTTCCTGGCAGCGGTCGTGTTCGGGCCGGCGCTCCTCCAGGGCGGCGGCGCGGCGCACGGTCTCCTCGTACCGCTGCTGGAGGCGGGCGCGTTCGCGCTCGGTGTCCAGGGCGTGGCGTGCCGCGCGCTGGCGGCCCTCGGCCCCGGTCAGGACGCAGTGGGCGATGTCGAGCCGTTCGCGGGCCGTGGACCGGGCGATGGCGGCCCACTCCAGAACGGCTTCGGCGAGACCGGGTTCGCCGGGCCGGGCGGCGATCGGCGTGGCCTCGGCCCCGACGGGTCCGGCCGCCTGGGCGATGCGCTGGGCGAGGGCGAGGATCCGCTCGTCGGCGGCGGTGACCCTGGCCTCGGCGCCCCGGCGCAGTTCGGCGAGGCGTTCCTCGACGGCGGCGAAGCGGCGGGTGTCGAAGAGCCGGCCGAGGAGCTTGCCGCGGGCCTCGGCGTCCGCGCGCAGGAAGCGGGCGAAGTCGCCCTGCGGCAGAAGCACCACCTGGCAGAACTGGTCCCGGCTCATGCCGATGAGCTGGGTCAGCTCCTCGCCGATCTCCTGGTGCGACTTGCTGAGCGCCTGCCAGCCGCGCTCGGGGTCGTAACCGCGCAGCCGGCTCTGGGCCTTCTCCTGGGTGAAGCCGTCGCCGCGCTTCTTCGGGCGGGGCTGGGCGGGGCTGCGGGTGACTTCGAGGCGTCGGCCGCCGACGGTCAGTTCCAGCTGGACCTCGGTGGGCAGGGCCGCCGGGGCGTGGTCGCTGCGCAGGGAGGCCCCGGGGCTCTGCCGGGCGCCGGGGACGGCCCCGTACAGGGCGAAGCAGACGGCGTCCAGGACGGAGGTCTTCCCGGCTCCGGTGGGCCCGTGGAGCAGGAAGAGCCCGGCGGAGGAGAGGGCGTCGAAGTCGACTTCCTGGGTGGCGCCGAACGGGCCGAAGGCGGTGATGCTCAGGCGGTGCAGTCTCACCGGGACACCTCGCGCACGGTCTCGTCCACCCGTACGTCGTCGAACGCGGCCCGCAGCACGGTGCGTTCGAGGGCGCTGGGGCCACTGCCGCCGCGGACGTGGGCGACGAAGTCCTCGGCGATCTGGTGGTCATCGCGGCCCTGGAGGCGCTGGGCGTAGGACGCCCCCGGGTCGTCCGGCGGCCGCTCGGGGTCGAAGACGAGGCTGAGGGTGTGGGGGAAGCGCCGGGCGAGGCGGGCCATGGGTTCGGCCGGGCGCACCGGGTCGGTGAGGGTGGCCTCGACCCAGGCGTGCTCGTGGCGGTCCAGGGCGGGGTCCTCCAGGAGGGTGTCGAGCCGGCCGCGGAGCCGGGCGAGGGGCCGCTCCACGGGGCAGTCGATCCGTTCCTCGGCCGCGATGTCCCCGTCGCCGTCGAGGTCGATGAGCCACATCGTCTTGCGGTGGTCGGCCTCGGAGAAGGAGTAGGCGAGCGGCGAGCCGGAGTAGCGGACGCGGCTCGTGACCCGCTGGGAGCCGTGGAGATGGCCGAGGGCCACGTAGTCGACGTCGTCGAAGACTCCGGCCGGAACCGCCGCGACCCCGCCGACGGTGATGTCGCGTTCGCTGTCGCTGGGCTCCCCGCCCGCCACGAAGGCGTGCGCGAGGACGACGGAGCGGGTGTCCTTCGGGCGGGTGGCGAGGTCGGCGCGGACCTTGTCCATCGCGGCCGTGAGGACTGCCTCGTGGCCGGCCCTGGCGGCCCTGAGGGTGTCCTTGACCAGGGCCGGTTCCAGGTAGGGCAGCCCGTAGAACGCCACGTCGCCGTGGTCGTCGGCGAGCACGACGGGGGTGGCGCAGTTCTCCGGGTCGGTCCGCAGGTGGATCCCGGACCGCTCGAAGAGCCCGGCGCCGACGCCGAGCCGGCGGGCCGAGTCGTGGTTGCCGGAGATCATGACGGTGGGGACGCCGGCGGCGGCGAGCCGGTGCAGCGCGCGGTCGAACAGCTCGACGGCGGTGAGCGGCGGGACGGCCCGGTCGTAGATGTCGCCCGCGACGAGGACGACGTCCGCCTCGCGTTCCCGGACGGTCGCCACGAGATGGTCGAGGTAGGCGGCCTGGGCGTCGAGGAGGGAGACACGGTGGAAGGACCGGCCCAGGTGCCAGTCCGAGGTGTGCAGGATCCTCACGCCATCACTCCAGCGGATCCGGTCGGCGCCATCGTTCCAGCGGATGCGGTCGGCTCCATCGCTCCAGCGGATCCGGTCGCCGTCATCGCTCCGCCGGTCGCGGCCTGTATCGCCGTTCCGCCGGTCGCGGCCTGCCCCGCCACCCCGCCCGTCGCGGGCCGCATCGTCATTCCGCCGGTTCCGGCCTGCATCGTCGTCGTCCTCCACCCCGTGGGCCGCGCACCGGCGGCCCGTGATCCCGCTCGGCACCGACCACGCTAACGCCGTCGGGCCGCCGAACCCGCATCGATCATGATTCCGGCGTCCGTGGGATTGCCCTCACGCCCCTCACGCCCCCTCACGCCACCGTCGCCCGGTCACACGTCGCCGTACGCCTCGCCGCCCAGCTCCAGCACGGCGGTCCCCGCCGTCGCGTCGGCCAGCCAGGCGGTGAACGCCTCCACGTCGCCGTCCGGCAGCCCGATGTCGATGGTGACGGCCTCGGCGTACCGCACCTCGCGGACGTCCCGCCCGGTGGCCCGCAGGTCGTTCTCCAGCTTTCCGGCCCGCTGGTGGTCGACCTCGATCGTGGCGAGCCGGAAGCGCTGCCGGGTGAGGGTGCCGAGCGCGTCGAGGGCTTCGCCGACCACTCCCCCATACGCCCGGATCAGCCCGCCCGCGCCGAGTTTGACCCCGCCGTAGTAGCGGGTGACGACCGCCACGGCGTACCGCACCTCCCGCCGCATGAGCATCTGGAGCATCGGAGTGCCCGCGGTCCCGCCGGGTTCGCCGTCGTCGCTCGCCTTCTGTACGGAGGCGTCGGCGCCGATCACGTACGCGAAGCAGTTGTGGGAGGCGGTCGGGTGCTCCTTGCGGACGCGGGCGACGAAGTCCTGCGCCTCCTGCTCGGTGGCGGCGGGGGCGAGGGAGCAGAGGAAACGGGATCGGTTGATCTCGCATCCGTGCATACCCGCGCGGGCGACGGTCCGGTACTGCTCCTGCATCCGTCCACCCTATGCGCCGCCGGGAGGACGGGTTCCGGCGGGAATGAGCGGGCGGAGGCGTCGGTTGTCCCGGCATGAGCGCAGACGACACGTACGCGGACGCCGCGACGATCAGGCGGATTCTCCAGGACACGGGCGACACCTGGGCGGTGGTGGGCCTGTCCGGCAACCGTTCCCGGGCGGCCTTCGGTGTGGCGGAGGTCCTTCAGCGGTTCGGCAAGCGGGTGGTGCCCGTGCACCCGAAGGCCGAGACGGTGCACGGGGAGCAGGGGTACGCCTCGCTCGCGGACATCCCCTTCCCGGTCGACGTGGTGGACGTCTTCGTCAACAGTGAGCTGGCGGGCGGGGTCGCGGACGAGGCGGCGGCGGTGGGGGCGAAGGCGGTGTGGTTCCAGCTCGGCGTCGTGGACCCGGACGCCTTCGAGCGGACGCGCGCGGCGGGGCTGGACATGATCATGGACCGGTGCCCGGCGATCGAGATCCCGAGGCTGGGACGGCCCGCCTGAGCGGCCGGGGTGTGGGAGGCCTTCCGGGACGGGAAGAATCTCCGCCGTGGACGACGTACTCGACGCAGACGCAGACCTGCTCGACGGGGCCCGGACGACGGCCGCTCTGACCTCGCTGGGCGTACGGCCCGGCGATGTGCTCCTGGTGCACGCCTCACTGCGCTCGCTGGGACCGGTGGCGGCCGGTGCGCGGGGCGTGCTGGGCGCGCTGCGCCGGGCCGTGGGGCCGGAGGGGACCCTGGTGGTCCCCTCCTTCACCCCGGAGAACTCCGACACCTCCCCGCACTACCGCGCGCGGGTACGGGGCCTGGACGCGGGGGCCGTCGACGCCGTGCGGGCCTCGATGGAGCCGTACGACCCGTCGCTGACCCCCGCGCCGTCGATGGGCGCGCTGGCCGAGACCGTACGGACGGCTCCGGGGGCCGGGCGCAGCGCGCATCCGCAGACCTCGTTCGCGGCGCTCGGTCCGCGAACGGCGCGGCTGCTCGCCGGGCACCGGGCCGACTGCCATCTCGGGGAGGACTCGCCGCTGGCCCGGCTGTACGAGGCGGATGCCCGGATTCTGCTGCTCGGCACCGGCTACGCCACGTGTACGGCGTTCCACCTGGGCGAGTACCGGATGCCCGGTCCGCCGCGCCGCGGCTACCGCTGTGTGGTGATGTCGCGGGGGGTGCGCCGGTGGTGGGAGTACGAGGATGTCGCCCTGGACGACGGGGACTTCGCCGCCCTGGGCGCGGCGTTCGAGGATGCCGCGGAGGACGGTGCCGTACGCGCGGGACGCGTGGGCGCGGCCGACTGCAGGCTCGTCCGGCTGCGCCCCGCCGTCGACTTCGCCACGGGCTGGCTCACGGAGCACCGGCGGGCCGGCGGCTGAGAGGGGGCAACTGCCCGAACAGTCGCTCTGTCGGGCCGCTTTCGGAGTGCCTGGAGCCGACCGATCGGTACGGCGCGTCGACCCGCCGCTCTTCCGACCCGGGTCCCAGCGCTCTTCCGCTCAGACGCCGAGGCCCTCGACGAGGACGGCGCCCGGGAGGGCGGCGAGCGCCTTGCCGGGGACGATGAGCTTGCCGCGTCGGCTGCCGCTGCCGATCAGGACCCACTCCTCGTCCACCACGGCGGGGTCCAGCAGGAGGGGCCAGGCGGCGGGCAGGCCGATCGGGGTGATGCCGCCGTACTCCATGCCGCTCTCGCCGACCGCCGTGTCCATCGACGCGAACGAGGCCTTGCGGGCGCCGAGGTGTCTGCGGACCGCCCCGTTGACGTCGACCCGGGTGCGGGAGAGCACCACGCAGGCGGCGAGGGTGACGTCCTGGCCGCGCTTGCCCGCCACGACGACGCAGTTGGCCGAGGTGTCCAGCAGTTCCACGCCGTAGTGCTCGGCGAAGACCGCGGTGTCCGCGACGGCCGGGTCGCTGTCGACGTGGATGACCTGCTCGGCGGTGAACTCGCCCCAGCCGGCGGTCAGGGCCGTGACGACGGGGGCGGGGAGCAGGTCGAGCCGTTCCGCAGCGGGAGCGGCGTCCTCGAAGGTGCCGATGGGTGCGCGCATGGGGCTCACGCTAACAGCGGCGGGGCCGGGACCGGCCGGGCGTCTCAGCGGACGGGCGGGATGGCGACGACCATGGTGAACACGGCCGGTTCGGAGCCCTCGTTGCGGTAGCCGTGCGGCACGTGGGCCTCGAAGGTGGCGGAGGTCCCGGCGGGGACGGGATGGGTGCGGCCGTCGACGACGAGGGTCAGTTCGCCCTCGGTCACATGCAGGAGTTCGACGGTGCCCTCGGGGTGCGGGTCGGAGGTGGTGCCCTCCCCGGGCATCCGCCGGCAGGTCCACAGTTCGAGCGGGCCGCGGGCCTCGGCGCCGACGAGCAGCGTGGTGGAGCTGCCCGCCTCGGTGGACCACATGCGGACGGCCCGGCTCTCGGGGACCAGCCGGACCTGGGCGCCCTGCTCGTGGTCGAGGAGGGTGGTGATGCTGACGCCGAGCGCGTCGGCCAGTTTGACGGTGGTGCCGACGCTCGGGTTCGTCCGCGCCTGCTCGATCTGGATGATCATCCCGCGGCTGACCCCGGCGCGGGCCGCGAGGGCGTCGAGGGTGAAGCCGCGCTCCCCGCGCCAGCGCTTGAGGTTGCGGGCCAGCGACTGGGTGAGCTGGTCGAGGTCGGACACGTACCGTCCCTGCGGTGGATGGCGGAGTGCGGGTGGCGGAGTGCGGCGTACTGGGTGCGGCGTGCTGAGTCGCGTACGGCGCATGCCGGGGTCAAGAATATTGCACTGCGCTACGGTGCACTCCCGCGTCCGGCGGGCTGTACCGCCACCGCCGCCCTACGGTGTTTCGCGGCCCTCGTCCAGCTCCGCGAGGGCCAGCAGCTGTTCGGGCGTGATGCCCTCGGGGATCGGCACGGGCGCCGGTGTGCGCAGGGGCGGCTGCCAGCCCTTCTCCGGGTCCCAGCTGCGGACGACGCGGGCGGGGGCCCCCGCGACCACGGCGTGGTCGGGCACCTCGCCCCGGACGACCGCGCCCGCGGCGACCACGACGTTCCGGCCGAGCCGGGCGCCGGGCAGTATCACCGCGCCGGTGCCGATCCAGCAGCCGGGCCCGACCGCCACCGGTTCCATCCGTGGCCACTGCTTGCCCACGGGCTCGTGCGGGTCGTCGTAGCTGTGGTTGGTCGAGGTGATGTAGACGTAAGGGCCGCAGTACGTGTCCGGGCCGATCGTCACCGTCGTGTCCGCGATCACATGGCTGCCGCGCCCCAGCACCACGCCGTCGCCCAGCGTGAGGACGGTGTCGGGGCCGAGGTCCAGGTCCGGCATCATCCCGGCCGTGAGCGTGACCTGCTCGCCGATGACGCAGTGCGCGCCGAGCTCGATCCACGGCTCCCCGAACACGGTCCCCTGAGGGAAGGCGAGCCGGGTCCCCGTGCCGATCGCGCGGAACCGCAGCCGCCCGGGGTGCTCGGCGGTGACCGCGCCCGCCCGCTGCGCCCAGGCCCAGCCGAGGTGGACCGCGCGGGAGGCGGCACGGCGCGGCCAGCGGGCGAGGAGGGAGAACGCGTTTCGGTTCTTCGGCACGCGCTCACGGTAGTCGGCGGCGCGGTGGGCGATCCGTGCGGTGACCTGTGATGTTCGCCCCACCGGGCGCGGTGCGCGGGGAGTCGTCCCCTACCGTGTGAGTCGGCCCGGTCCGGCGGATCCGAGCGATTCGACGGGAAGGCCCAGGAGCACCACACCGGCGCGAAGGAGCAGGCGATGGCGGAGCAGGCGTTGATCACGGGCATGGGCGGCAAGGAGCCGGACATCGACGTGGACGCGTTCGTGGCCCCGACCTCCGTGGTGATCGGCGAGGTGACGCTCGCCCCGGGCTCCAGCGTCTGGTACCAGGCCGTGCTGCGGGCCGACTGCGGTCCCATCACGCTCGGCCCCGACAGCAACATCCAGGACAACTGCAGCGTGCACACCGACCCCGGGTTCCCGCTCACCGTGGGCGCTCGGGTCTCGGTCGGCCACAACGCTGTGCTGCACGGCTGTGTGATCGAGGACGACGTACTGGTGGGGATGGGCGCCACGGTGCTCAACGGCGCGCACATCGGGGCGGGTTCGCTGGTCGCGGCGCAGGCACTCGTGCCGCAGGGAATGCGGGTGCCGCCGGGCTCGCTCGTCGCGGGGGTGCCCGCGAAGGTGAAGCGGCCGCTGACCGCCGAGGAGCTGGAGGGCATCCGCTTCAACGCGGCGGGGTACGTGGAGCTGGCGAAGGCCCACCGCGAGGCGCACGGGGGCTGACGCCCGGGCCTGGCCACAGCGCACCGGGCCGCCGCCCCTCCCGTTCGGGGAGGGGCGGCGGCCCGGATGCGTACGGCGGGCGCATTCTCAGCCGTTGGGACGTCTCACGTGTTGGGACGTCTCAGTATGGGGACCCTCAGCTGTTGGGGCGCAGGGTCCACACGACGGTCATCTCGCCGGTGACCGCGCCGTCGGCGCGCCGGATCTCGATGGCCACGGGGAATTCCGGCCGCTGTCCGGCGTCCAGCTCGGCGACGACGTCGGCTATGGGGCGGCCGAGGGTCGCGGTCGCCGTGACCTCGCCCTTGGCGAGCTTCTTGTAGCCGATCTCGGCCTTCACGGCGAGCGGCACGGCACGCGACATCTGGTCGCCGAAGGCGGCGATGACGATCGCGCCGCTGGCGGACTCGGCGAGCGTGAACATCGCTCCGGCGTGCGGTCCGCCGAGGTGGTTGTGGTAATCCGCCTGGTCGGGCAGCCGGACGACGGCGCGCTCCGGCGTCGTCTCCAGGAAGTCGAGGTTGAGGGTCCGGGCCATCGGGACCGTCGCGACGAGCATCTCGCCCACGGTCATCTGTTCAGCGCTCATGCCCGAAGGTTACTCACCAGTAGCACCGTTTGGCCATCCCCTTGTGACGGCTCTGGGACAGGGCGGCCGTAGAAGTGGCCGGGCGGCCCCTCTATGGTTACTGGCCATGTGGCCAGGAACGCAGCCGCCCGGGGGCGAGCAGAACCCGCAGGACCAGAACCAGAACCCGTACCAGCAGCCGGGGTACCAGCAGCCGAATCCCTATCAGCAACCGGGATATCCGCCGCAGGGCCAGCCGGGGCAGCCCGCGGAGCCGGGCTACGGATACCCGCAGGGCCCGCCCGCCGGGCAGCCCGGGTACCAGCAGCCCCATCCCTACCAGCAGCCGACGGTGCCGCAGTACGCCGTCCCGGGTCCGCCCGGCGGGCCGAAGCCCGGCGACGACAAGAAGAAGACGACGATCGTGGCGATCGTCGCGGCGACCGCCGTCGTGGTCGCGGCAGGCGTCACCGGTTTCCTCGTGCTCGGCAAGGACGACGACGGCAAGACCGTCGCCGACGACAAGACGTCCGCCTCGCCGAGCGCCAAGCCCAGCGAGACGGAAACCGGCTCCGCGCCGCCGGCGGAGAACCCGCGGGGCTCCGACAGCGACCCCAAACCGGTCGTCCCGGGCTGGAAGGTCGTCACCAACCCCAAGTGGGGCACGCAGTTCGACGTTCCCGGTGACTGGGAGGTCGCGAGCGCGGGAATGTTCTCCGGCTTCGAGGACGCCAAGGAGCCCACCGGCAAGCCGGTCGCCGGCTTCTCCGCACCCGCCTACTACAAGAGCAAGTGGTGCGTCGACGACTCCGACGGGGACGGCAGCCAGGAGGACACCGGGCTGGCCGGCGTCGGGACGAAGGGTGCCCAGGGCGCCAAGAGCACCGACGAGGCCGCGAGGATCGAGGCTGCCAACTGGGTGTGGGCCGCCTACGCCCAGCTGGACCCCAAGACCAAGGTCAAGACCACCAAACCCAAGGCGTTCACCACGGAGTCGGGTCTCTCCGGCAGCGTCGTGCAGGCCACCGCACTGGGCCTCGCCAACAAGGAGAAATGCGACAGCGACGGGAAGTCGATCGCCTTCTCCTTCAAGAACTCCAAGGGCGACTTCTCGACCTGGGTCCTCTACGCCGCCGCCGGCGTCAAGGACGAGCTCCCGGACACCACCATCCAGAAGATCCTGAGCACGGTCCGCCTCTCCGGTCAGCCCACCGGCTGACCCGCACCCGCCCCGTCCGTTCCCGCCCCCGAACCGCCCGACGGAGCCTCAGCCGACGCTGAAGGCTCCGTCGGGCGGTTCGGGCGAGGCGACCGCGTCCACGTCCGCCACCGGGCGGGCCACGCCGATGAACCGGGTCAGCGCGGGGCCGTGGGTGACCCGTGCGGGGAAGGCGTCGCCGGCGCAGGCGCGGACGAGCGGGGCCACGTCGAGGGGCGCGTACGAGGCGAGCAGGACGAGGTTGCCGAAGCGCCGCCCGCGCAGCACGGCCGGTTCCCCGATCAGCGCGAGCTCCGGGAAGACCGCGGCGAAGTTCGCCAGCTGGGAGCGGAGGAAGGCGAACGGCGCACTGTCGGCCAGGTTGGCGGCGTAGATCCCGTCCCCGCGCAGCGCCCGGCCCGCGGCCCGCGCGTACTCGACGGAGGTCAGGTGCGCCGGAACACGGGAGCCGCCGAAGACGTCCGCGATCAGGAGGTCGGCGGAGGCGGGCACCGCCGCCTCCAGCCGCTCCCGGGCGTCGGCCGCGTGCAGGGAGATGCCGCTGCCCTCGGACAGCGGCAGATGCTCCCGGACCAGCCGCAGCAGCTCGTGGTCCGCGTCGACGACGTCCTGGCGCGATCCGGGGCGGGTCGCCGCCACGTAGCGGGGCAGGGTCAGCGCCCCGCCGCCCAGGTGCAGGACGTCCAGGGGCTCGCCCGGCCCGGCCGCGCCGTCCACGACGTGGGCGAGCCTGCGTACATACTCGAACTCCAGGTGGGACGGGTCGTCGAGGTCCACGTAGGACTGGGGGGCGTCGTCGACCGTGAGCAGCCAGGCCCGGTCGCGGTCCACGTCGGGCAGCAGCCGGGCGGTGCCGCAGTCGACCTCGCGGATGACGGGTATCGGCTCGTTCACGCCTCCATTGTCGCCTCCCGCGCCCCGCTGCCCGCCACCCCCGGGACGGGGGGTGGCGGGCAGCGGTGGTGCTCAGAGCAGCGCGGTGACCGTGCCCGCGCCGACCGTGCGACCGCCCTCGCGGATCGCGAAGCCGAGACCGGATTCCAGTGGCACGTCACGGCCCAGCTCCACGGTCATCGTGACCGTGTCGCCGGGGCGCGCGACCGCGAACTCGCCGAGGTCGACATCGCCGACGACGTCCGCCGTACGGATGTAGAACTGAGGCCGGTAGCCGGTGGCCACCGGGGTCGACCGGCCGCCCTCCTTCGTCGACAGGACGTACACCTGGGCGGTGAACCGGCGGCTCGGCACCACGCTGCCGGGCGCGGCCACGACATGGCCGCGGCGGACCCGGTCGCGCTCCACCCCGCGCAGCAGCAGCGCGACGTTGTCCCCGGCCTCGGCGGACTCCATCGGCTTGCCGAAGGTCTCCAGGCCGGTGACGACCGTCTCGATGTCCGCGCCGAGCACCGCGACCCGGTCGCCGACGCGGACGGTGCCGCGCTCGACCGCGCCGGTGACGACCGTGCCCCGGCCGGTGATGGTCAGGACGTTCTCGACGGACAGCAGGAACGGCGCGTCGGTGTAGCGCACCGGAATCGGCACGTACGTGTCGACGGCGTCCAGCAGCCCTTCGATCGCGGCCGTCCACCGTGGGTCGCCCTCCAGCGCCTTGAGCCCGGAGACCCGGACCACGGGGACGGTGTCGCCGCCGTACCCGTGCGCGGAGAGCAGCTCGCGGACCTCCAGCTCGACCAGGTCGGTCAGCTCGGGGTCGCCCGCGTCGGCCTTGTTGAGGGCGACGACGATGTGGTCGACGCCCACTTGACGGGCCAGCAGGACGTGCTCGGCGGTCTGCGGCATGATCCCGTCGAGCGCGGAGACGACGAGGATCGCCCCGTCGAGCTGCGCCGCTCCGGTCACCATGTTCTTGATGTAGTCGGCGTGTCCGGGCATGTCGACGTGCGCGTAGTGGCGGGTGTCGGTCTCGTACTCGACGTGCGCGATGTTGATGGTGATGCCGCGCTGGGCCTCCTCGGGGGCCCGGTCGATCCGGTCGAAGGACACGTAGGAGCTGCCGCCGCGCTCGCTGAGGACCTTGGTGATGGCGGCGGTGAGCGTGGTCTTGCCGTGGTCGACGTGGCCCATGGTGCCGATGTTGAGGTGCGGCTTGGTGCGCACGTAAGCCGTCTTGGACATGGCTCGTTCCTTCTGAAGAACTCGAAGCTGCGAAGAGAAGACCCCAGGGCCCCGCCGACCCTCCCCTTACGGGGTCCGCCGGACTGTCGGGGGAGGGTCAGCTTCGGGCGCCGCCGATGGGCGCTGCGGCGGCGGTGCACGCTGCCGCCGCCGCTTCCGTGGAGAACGCGGCCGCGAGGGGCGCGTCGTTCGCGGCAGCCTTCGGCGCGTCCGCGACTGCGGACTGCGCTGCGGGGAAGGCGTACCGGAACATGCCCCTGATCATGGCCGGGCGGGGCGTTGGCGTCGAATGGTTTTCCGACGCCTCAGAGGTTCTTGAGCGCCTCGCGCGCGGAGAGCGGCGACAGGCGGGTCCCGGCTCCCTGGACGAAGTCGCGTACGGCGGTGGGGTCGGTCCTGGCGTACTCCCGCAGGGCCCAGCCGATCGCCTTGCGGAGGAAGAAGTCGGGGTGGTCCGCGCGGCGCAGGCAGTAGTCGAAGAGCCGGTCGGCGTCGGTGGCTTCCCGGTAGCGCAGCTGGTGCAGGAGGGCGGTCCTGGCCGCCCAGAGGCTGGGGTCGTCGATCCACCGGTCCATCTCCCGGGCGAGCGCCGGGTCGGCGGCGACCAGGGGGCCCGCGACATGCGCGGCCAGCACGTCGACCGTGTCCCACCAGGGGACGGTGGTCACGAGGTGGTGCAGGACGGGCAGGAAGCCGGAGGTGCAGCGGCCCACGTACCGGCGCAGGTAGTCGGCGGCGAAGTACTGGTACTCCCGCTCCGGCAGCCGCCAGCAGCGCAGCGCGATCGCCGTGCAGTCCGCCTCGTCCGGCCGCTCGGCGCCCGCCAGCACGGTCCGTGACAGGGCCCGGCGCTCGGGGGCGGGGATCCCGAGGAAGGGGGCGACGTGCTTCATGTACGCGGCGGCTCCCGCAGCCCGTACGGGGTCGGCGGCCGGGGCGTAGACGGCGACGAGCCGCTCCAGGACGGTGTCGGCGAGGGTGCTGTCCTGCGGTACGGGGGCGTCGGCGGCGGGGTTCACGCGAGGCACATTACGGCGATCACACAGCGTTTTCGGTTACTCTCCCCGAATGTTCGACCCCGTCCCCTCCGCCCGGCCCGCCACCGGTCCCGCCCTGCGCCTCTCCCGGGCGCTGCTGTCGCCGTGGTCCCGGTTCTCGCTGCTCGTGGTCGTCCTGCTGGGGGCCGCGTCGACGATGCTGCTGTTCGAACCCCAGCGGCTGCTGGCGTCGGGCTGGCCGGACCGGCTGACCGGGGGCACGGCCGCGATGCTCTTCGGGCTGGCGTACGGGGCGCTGACGGTGGCGTTCGTGCCGCGCCCGCTGCTCAACATCGCCGCGGGCGCGTTGTTCGGCGCGCAGGCGGGTCTCGCGGCGGCGCTGGCGGGCACGGTGCTGGGCGCGGGCGTGTCGTTCATGCTGGGCCGGGTGCTGGGCCAGGACGCGCTGCGGACCCTGTTGCGCGGGAGGCTGCTGACCGCCGCGGACGGGGTGCTGAGCCGGCACGGCTTCCGGTCCGTCCTGGCGCTGCGGCTCTTCCCCGGGATCCCGTTCGCCGCCGCCAACTACTGCGCGGCGACCTCCCGGATGAGCGCTCCGCCGTTCCTCCTGGCCACCGGGCTGGGGTCGATCCCGAACACGGCGGCGTACGTGATAGCCGGCAGCGAGGCCGCGTCGCCGACCTCGCCGGTCTTCCTGGCCGCCACGGGCTTCATCGTGCTGTCCGCCCTCGGCGGGGCGCTGGTCGCCTGGCGCAAGCGCCACCGGCTCGGCCGGGACACGCCGCAGGACTGAACGTACGGCGGCACGTGGACGACCGGTGCAGTAGGCCTGACGTTTACCTTCAGGCGATACGCTGCCCGCGACCTCGATGTCCTTGTTGTCCTTGACCGCACTCCGTACTCCGCACGCAGCCGACGGGCCCAGTCGTCCGTGGCCGATGCACGATCACCTCCGGGATGGCCAAAGCCCCATGAGCTGGTTCGAATCATTCGTCCTGGGACTCGTTCAGGGACTGACCGAGTTCCTGCCGATCTCCTCCAGCGCCCATCTGCGGCTGACCGCCGCGTTCGCCGGCTGGCACGACCCGGGGGCCGCCTTCACCGCCATCAGTCAGATCGGCACGGAGGCGGCGGTGCTCATCTACTTCCGCAAGGACATCGCCCGCATCCTCTCGGCGTGGTTCCGCTCGCTGACGGACCGTGCGATGCGCGGTGACCACGACGCCCAGATGGGCTGGCTGGTCATCGTCGGCTCGATCCCCATCGGCGTGCTGGGCATCACGCTCAAGGACCAGATCGAGGGGCCGTTCCGCGATCTGCGGCTGATCGCGACGACGCTGATCGGCATGGGCATCGTGCTGGGCATCGCCGACCGGCTGGCCGCGCGCGACGAGTCGGGCGGCAAGCACCGGGTGGTGAAGGAGCGCAAGACGCTCAAGGAGCTGGGGGTCAGGGACGGTCTGATCTTCGGGTTCTGCCAGGCGATGGCGCTGGTCCCCGGCGTCTCCCGGTCGGGCGCGACGATCAGCGGTGGTCTGCTGATGGGCTACACCCGGGAGTCGGCCGCCCGCTACTCGTTCCTGCTGGCGATCCCCGCGGTGCTCGCCTCGGGCGCCTACGAGCTCAAGGACGTGGGCGAGGGGCATATCTCCTGGGGCCCGACGATCTTCGCGACGCTGGTGGCGTTCTTCGTCGGATACGCCGTCATCGCGTGGTTCATGAAGTTCATCACGACCAAGAGCTTCATGCCGTTCGTCATCTACCGCATCCTCCTCGGCATCGTCCTCTTCATCCTGATCTGGGCCGGGGTGCTCAGCCCGCACGCGGGCGAATCCGGCGGCTGAACCAGGGCCGCACAGGTAGCGCTACCAGCATTTCCCAGCGCCTGACTGCATCACCGCGCCATGATCATCTCCCACTCGTCTCCCACCCAGGAGACCGGGAGACGATCAGCCAGACGTGCGCACCCGCACGGTCGGGAGCAGAAGGGGGGCCCGCACAGCAGCAGCTGTGCGGGCCCTTCTGCTGGGCGCCCGACCCGGGTCGGTCAAGGCTGAGGCCCGCCAGCAGGCCCTGGACACCATGAGGCGGGCCACGGTGTTCACCGAGACCCGCCAGCCCGCGCGGAGCAGCAGGAGCCAGACCTTCGGGGAGCCATAGGTGCCCCCGTAACCCACGGAGCCCACGCTACGAGGGGAGGGAGGGACACAGCCGGACCCACCCGTGAGGGTCCGCCGCACGCCCCTGGTGGAGATCGGTGAGCGCCGCCCTCAGTTCCCCCGTGACCGGGCCTTGTTTCCCCTCGCCGATCACCCACGCGCTCTCACCGTCGCGTACCTGGCCAACCGGTGTGACGAGCGCTGCCGTGCCGCAGGCGAAGGTCTCCGTGATGACCCCCGCCTCACTCTCCGTCTGCCACTGGCTGACCGAGATCCGCTCCTCGCTCACGGCGTAGCCCCGCTCTTCCGCAAGGATCAGGAGCGAGTCCCGGGTGACGCCCGGGAGTAGTGTGCCGGTGAGCGCGGGCGTCACCACGGTGGCAGCCGCACCCGATCCGCGGACGAAGAAGAGGTTCATGCCGCCCATCTCCTCGATCCAGTGGCGCTCCACCGGATCCAGCCACACCACCTGCTGGCATCCGGCGTCAGCTGCGGCTTGCTGGGCGAGAAACGCCCCCGCGTAGTTCCCGGCACACTTGGCCTGGCCCGTGCCGCCCGGTGCGGCACGCGAGAACTCCCTGCTGATCAGTACGGACACGGGGTCCGGCTGGTCGGAGAAGAAGCCACCCGTCACGAACCCCATGAGAAGGAACGCGTACTCCTTCGCGGGCCGCAGGGCCAGGGTCGCCTCGCTGGCGAACAGCACCGGCCGCAGGTACAGGCTCAGCTCCGGGGCATCGGCAGGCAGGGCCCCGCCGTCTTCGCGGACAAACGCGTCCACTGCCTCGAGGAAGAGCTCTTCCGGTAGCTCTGGCATGGCAAGGCGCCGGGCCGATTCCTGAAAGCGGCGCGCGTGTGCGTCCGGCCGGAAGGTGCCGAGCGTCCCGTCCTTGCGCCGGTACGCCTTCAGCCCCTCGAACACCACCTGGCCGTAGTGCAGTCCCGCCGTCGCAGGGCTGACCGACAGATGGCCGAAGGGCACGACCTGCGGGCGGCCGGTCCAGCCGGTAGCCGTGCTCCAGTACAACGTCACCATGTGCTCGGTGAATTGCTCACCGAAGCCGACCTTCATCGTCACGATCGCTTCCCTTTCTCTGAACCCGCGTCAGACGAGGGGAGCGAAGAAGAAGGTGTCGCGGCTGCGGAAGGCCCCGTTGACGGAGAACGTGAAGAAGTCCGCGAATCGCAGCGCCACCGCCCGTCCGTCGTGCAGGGCCCCCTCGAACGTGCCGTGCACCGCTGCGTTGTCCCCCTGCACCAGCATGGTGGACAGGGCGTGACGGCCTGTCTTGATCACCCGTTGTTCCCGGTAGAACTGTTCCAACTGGGCCCTTCCGACCAGTGGTTCGTAGCCGGGGCGACGGTAGACAGCATCCGGTGCGAAGAGGTCCAGAAGCCCGGGCACGTCGCCCACGTCCACCAGTTCGTAATAGTGGCGTATGTGCTGTCCTCTGCCCATTGCCCGACTCCTGTAATCAGCTTTGATGGCGAATGACTGCTCGAAGAAACCGACGGCTTTCTTGTTCGCTTCGGTGGCTGGGGCAGACGAGCGTCCTCAATGGCGCCCGCTTCCTGGAGAATTCGGTGACCGCCCCGAGACTCCGCGCTCGACCACACCGCTCTCGTACGCGACGATGACGAGCTGGGCGCGGTCACGGGCACCGAGTTTGGCGAGGAGGCTGCTGACGTGAGTCTTCACGGTGGGCAGGGTGATCACCAGGCATTCGGCGATCTCCGAGTTCGACATACCTTCGGCGACGAGCACGAGGACATCCTGTTCCCGCTTGGTCAGCCTGTCGAGCAGTGGTGCCGGCCTCGGCATATCGACCTGCTGTTGCGAGAACGTGGAGATGAGGCGGCGGGTGACGGTCGGGGCGAGGACGGCTTCGCCGGTGGAGATGGTGCGAATCCCCGCCAGCAGCTCCGTCGGTGACACATCTTTCAGGAGGAATCCGCTGGCCCCGGCCTGCAGCGCCGGGTACACGTACTCGTCCATGTCGAACATCGTCAGGGCCAGGACGCGTACGGTCTCCGTCGCTCGGGCCGAACAGATTTCGCGTGTGGCCGCGATGCCGTCCATGACCGGCATGCGAAGGTCCATCAGGACGACGTCCGGAACCAGTTGCCGGGCCAGCCGGACGGCCTCGGCTCCGTCGGGCGCCTCGCCGACGACCGTCATACCTGGTGTCGCTTCCACCAGAACGCGGAAGCTCCCGCGGAGCAGTGACTGATCGTCGGCGATCAGCACCCGGATCTCCTCTGGCATGGTTCCCCCTTTCCTGGTCGGACGGTCCTTGGCCGACCATGCGGTTGCCGGGAACAGCTTCCCAGTTCGGCTCGGCCGCACGTGGTACTTGATGCGGGAAACGGCTGATCCGACATGCTCCTCGGACCGAAAGCGGTTCAGACCGTTCCGGTCACCCACTCTCCCGCACCGCTCTGCGCGATGGTGATCTTCGTTCCGTAGGGTTCCGAGAGGTGGGCGAAACCGTCGAGGATCTCTGCCCCATCGTCCGGGGCTGCGATCCGTGGGCGTCCTCGCAGATGAACGTCCCTGCCGTGTCCGAGGTCGATCGGATGCAGTTGTACGTCGGCCAGTTTCCCGTCCTCGAATGCGAGTACGGGAACAAGGGATTGCCAGTACTGGCGGTGCGGAGCGAAGAGTCGCCGCCCGTTCCCGCTCAAGGCGGTGAAATAGCGTCCGGGAGTCTGTTTGCCGTCAGCCGGGACATTGGCGTAGTCCTCAGCCGGCACATGCTCGGTCAGATCGATCTGGCTGACGATGTTGCCGAGGCTGTAGAAGATGGGTTTCCCCCGGTGGATCTCCATCCCGCGCAGCAGGTGAGGGCCGTGACCGACCACGGCATCGGCACCTTCGTCGATCATCCGACGTGCGAAGACACGCAGGAATTCGCTGGGTTCCTGCGGCGTGGCGCCAGGTTCGTGCGAGTGGACACTGACCACGACGACATCGGCGCGGTTACGGGCCTCTGCCACCCAGAGGGCGATCGCGTCGAGATCCCGTGGATCGCACTCCGTGGTGAAGGCGGGCTCCTCGCCGAGCCGGAAGTTCGTGCCGAACAAGCCCAGGCGCGTCGGTGACGGCATGGCCGGGTCGAATCCGAGCAGAGTTCGGGCCTCAGCCCGGCGCGCTCGCAGCCCGCTCTCGCCGTCGATCTCACGCAACAGATCCAGCTGAGACGATGTGACGTCCAACACCGCGCTGTGCCGGAGTGGGCTGAGGCCTGGCCTTCCCCGCAGGTCAGGCGAGGGGTAGGAGGCTTCCTGCCCGGGGAGGAAGGTGGAGCTGCATGCGATCAGAGCGAGGCTGCCGCCCGGCCGGTCCACGTACACCGGTCGGCGGGCGGCGGTCAGATCGAGGCCGATGCCGGCGAACGGGATGCGCTTGGAGGCGAGGAGCTCCGCCGTTGCCGCCGCACCGTCCGGGCCGAGGTCCAGGGCGTGGTTGTTGGCGCATCCCAGGACGTTGAATCCCGCCTCGGTGATGTCATCGACGATGTGGCGGTCCGCTATCAGACATCCGCCGCCGGCGGCGTTGCGCACCGGGTGCCCACGCCCGGTATCAGGGACGACTTCGAGGTTGGTGAAGGCGAAGTCGGCGGAGCGCAGGATGCTGCGGAACTGCTGCGCGGCCGGTTCCGAGGAGATCAATGATCCCCGGGTCGCCATGCAGTCGCCGGTCAGTGCCAGGGTCAGCCGCTTCACTCGGCGGCCTCTGCCACTGCCCGCATGAGGGCCCCTGCCGGATCGGAGCCCGTGACGTCCACTCGTTCGCCGTCCACCATGACCGTCGGAGTGACCGCGACCCCCTTGGAGGCTGCGAAGTCGGTGACGTAGGACGTCCAAGGGGTGTAGTCGTCCCCGCGGACACATTTCGCGAAGGCTTGGTCGCTGATTCCCGCCTCCTTACCGGCAGCGGTGAGATCAGCCTCGCTCAGTCCGGGACTGTTCTCCCGGGGCTGTCTCTCGAAGAGCAGGGCCGAGTATGCCTCGAACCGGTCGTGGTCGGCCGCGCAGGCGGCGGCCGATGCTGCCCGGCTGGAGTAGCCGGGCGGGTCACTGCGGTCGTCGAGGAAGGCCACCGGGTGATAGACGACGCGGACGCCCCCTCCCTCGGTGAGCTCTTCAATTCCGGCCGCGAGGGCCTTTTCGGTGTTCCGGCATGAGGGACACAGGTAGTCGAGGTAGAGGTCCACCCGGACCTTGCCGGACGACGACAGGGCCAGGCCCGCCTTGTCGCTCGATGCTTGCGCCGGAACGCGGCTCGGCACCTGGTCCGGCGCCGTGTTCTCGGCCCGCACCAGGCCGACCCCGACGAGGGCCGCGCCGCCCACCACAACAACCGCGACGGTCGCTCCGATCAGCGTGCGGCGACGTCGGTGCCGCCGCATCACCATGTCCTTCACCGCACCGTCCGTGGAATCCATTTCTCATATCTCCTTCGTCATGAGGGTCTTCCCATCCAACGACCAGAGGGTTCGCGGATATCGGACGAGGTAGCAGGCAGCGGCGAGGAAGACCAGGTCCCGCGCGATGTCCACCGCGTATCCCCACTGCGCGCCACTGGTCACGACCGAACCGCTGCTGAAGCAGCCGCAGTCGATGGACATTCCGCGTGCCCACACCGAGGTGATGGCCGCGATGTAGACGACCATGAGCGCTGCGCTCAAGGCGGCCGTCGCCCGTGTGGCCAGTCCGACCGCCAGCAGCAGGGCCAGCGCGAGTTCGGCCATCGGCAACGCACCGCCGATCAACTGAGCCGTCTCCGCTGGGACGAGGCGGTAGAGCGCGACGGTACGGCCGGCCTCCGTCAGATCGGAAACCTTCACCAGGCCCGCATAGCCGAGAACCCCGGCAAGCAGCAGGCGTGCACCTGTGCCGATCCACACGGCGATACCGGTGCGGGCGGTGGCTGCCCTCATCGTGTCCGTGCCGGTCATGAGCTACGCGCGAATCGATGCGCCGCCAGGGCCAGCGCCAAGGCCGTAAGCGCTGCGAGCAGTCCCAGCTCTGCGGCGATCGGCGGATTCCAGTCCCCGAGGAGCAGCCGCGTCTGTTCGGAGGTGAGCGAGTCGGGCCCTGGCAGGGTGCGACGGACGGCGTCGACTCCGTACGTGAGGGGATTGAGCTTCACGACAGTGTCCAGCCAGCCGGGCAGCCCGTTCGGCGGGAACATGGCGCCGGAGAAGAACATCAGAGGCATGAGGCTGAGGCTCACCACGATCTGGAAGGTGTCGACCTGGCGGATCGTCACGGCCGCGAGCAGGCCCAATGAGGTGAACAGCAGGGAGATGAGGAGGACTTCGACGAGAACCACCAGCAGCATCGGGGTGTAGCTGATGCTGGCGATCCCTCCGACAGACAGGACGAGGAGACCGTAGATCCCGCCGGTGGTCGCGCCGCCGAGTGCGAGCCCGAGGACGATGCTCGACCGGGGAAACGGGGACACCAGCATCTGGCGCAGGACGCCGGCTCGTCTGTCCCACACGAGCGAGATTCCCACCGCGATGGCGGGGGCCTGCACCGACATGACCAGGACACCGGGGAACAGGTACGCCCGGTAGTCGTTCAACTGGGCCTTGCCCAGGCTGGAGGAGGCCGCCTCCAGGCCCGTCCCGAGGACGACGAGAAACAACAAGGGGGTGAGCAGGCCCATGGCCAGACGTACCGGGTTGTGCCGGAGGCGGGCCATTTCGCGCCGCCACAGCAGGGCGTAGGGCTTCCACGAATACCGTCCGCTGCCGCGAAACGAATCCCCGACAGGTGTCACCGGTGTGGTGTCGGTCCGCGGCGGGACAGTGCCAGTGTGTGTCATCGCGTTCCCGCCCCGAGGTTCTCCAGCAGTTGTTTGTCACTGACGTCGTCCCGGACGGCCGAGCCGGTGTGGTGGAGGAAGACGTCGTCGAGTGTCGGCGGGGTGATGCTCACGGACCTGACGCGGATTCCGAGTTCGGCGCAGATCCGGGGCACCAGATGGGAGCCGTCGGGCACGCGAAGCCGCAGACCGTCGTGACCGGTCTCTGCGGTGAGCCCGAAGCGGCGGTCGAGGGTTTCGGCGGCCTGTACGTCGTCGTCGGTCCGCAACCGGACCAGGTCGGCGCCGACCACCGACTTCAGTTCGCTCGGCGCGCCCTGCGTGATGAGCTTTCCGTGGTCGACGATGGCGATGCGGTCGCAGTGCTCGGCCTCGTCGAGCTGATGTGTGGTGAAGAAGACGGTCACGCCGTGTTCGGTACGCAGCGTCTCCAGGTGGGACCAGACGGCCGCCCGGGTCTGCGCGTCGAGGCCGGTCGTCGGCTCGTCCAGGAACAGCACGCGCGGTGACCCGATCATGCCGCGGGCTATCTCCAGGCGGCGGCGCAGGCCCGGGGACAGTAGCCGTACGGGTATCTCACCGCGGTCCGAGAGGTCCACGAGGTCAAGCAGAGCCGGTGCCGCGGTACGGGCTTCCTTCCGGGAGAGTCCGCACAGTTCGCCTTGGAAACGGAGGTTCTCCGCGGCGGTGAGTTCCTGGTCCAGGGTGGACTCCTGGAAGACGATGCCGATCCGGCGCCGGACCTCCGACGGCTGGGACGTGACGTCGAAGCCCGCGACCTCGGCCCGGCCGGCGGTAGGCTTGAGCAGCGTGGTGAGCATATTGATCGTTGTCGACTTGCCCGCGCCGTTCGGCCCCAGGAAGCCGAAGGTGACACCGGCCGGCACTGTCAGGTCGAGTCCGTTGACGGCCGGGGTGGTGCCGTAGTAGGCGTACAGGCCTTCCGCCCGGATGACGGTCATGACTTCCCTCCGCCAGGGGCGCGTACGGCGAGTACGGTCTGAAATCCGCTCAGTTCACCCGGCTCGTCCACAGGGCGGCCATCGACTTCGACCCAGGCGTGCGCGCCGAACGGCCGGGTCCGGAATCCTGTGCACCAGTCCGCCCAGGTTCCTCGGGCCCGGCACAGAAGGGCGGTGGCAACCGACCGCTGCAGGCAGCCGAGCCCCGCGCAGCGGGTGCTGACAGAGACGACCGACCGGCGGGCTTCGGCGACAGCCGGATACGCAGCGGGGCGAGTGCCTCGGCTCAGGAAACCAAGGGCCCGGTGCAGACGGGCCGGCGGGAGCTGGACCAGCAGGCGGGCCAGTCCGGCCGCGAGACGGGGGCCGACCTGGCGGCGCAGCGGAAGGCGGGGGGCCAGTTCGGCCACGGTAGGCGTGGTCACTGTGTCACCTCCACCAGTTTGGCTATGCTGAGCGCGTCGATGATGGCGGTGACATCGGTCAGAGCCTGCTCCTCGCTGACGGGAACGGTCTCGGCCAGCAGACGTGCGGTGGCGTCCGGGGTGGCCCCGTCGAGCAGGCGCCGGAGGATGGCCGAGCCCGATGCGTTGAGCTGCCAGTAGACGCCCCGCCTGCCGTCGAGCAGTACCGAGCCGGAATCGGTGGGGGTCAGGGTGACGTCGCGAGCGAGGTTCAGAGTCATCTGGGGGTACTCGTCTCCGTGATGTTCGGCCGGGAGTGGGTCCGCAGCCAGCTCTCGCACGCCACGGTGCTCTCGATCGGCTGCAGGTGGTGCGACATGGGGCCGGGGTTGAGCACGGCCGACCGGAACGCGGCGGGGTCGATGAGGCCGAGTCGCGCGAGCTGTGAGTCCTCGCTGAGCTCGAGCAGCCGGGCCCGGTTGCGCTCGAGGCCGCGGAAGGCCTCAGCGCTGAACTCCCCCTTGTCGGTACGGGAGAGGATGTCATCCGGAACGATCCCGCGTATTGCTTCGACCAGGAGCGGTTTGAAGCGACCGCTGGCGAGGCGCTGGTCGACACGGGTGGCCAGCGCGGCTTCGATGACGCGGTCGTCGAGGAACGGTGCGTCCCATACGATGCCGGTTCCGGCCAGAGCGGTATTCACCTGGCGGACCGTGGCCCCTTCGAACACCAGTGAGGCGAGCGCCTGATGCCGGGAACGGTCCAGATCCAGAGGAACGGGTGTGCTCGCGGCAGCCTCGATGAGGAGCCTGCGTACAGCTGACACCGCGTCCGGCGTGGCCCAGTGGGGCATTCGAGGGGCGAATACCCAGCCGAAGTCGGGTTCGTCGAGCCGCGGGGGCGGGGCATCGATGCTGTTCGCCACGCGGACGAGGTTCTCCGCGAAGGTGGAGCGATCGGTCAGCGCGCTGACCGTGGCTCTCCACGACCAGCGGTTGGCGAGCCGGTACCGGTTGACCAGACGCAGACCGCTGATGGGGTGAGCCCGGGCCAGCGCCCATGCGCCGGCGGGCATCCGGCCGAAGAGTTCGTCACCACCGAAGCCGGTCAGGTGGAGGGAGGAGCCGGCACCGGAGGCTCGTGCGGCAAGATCATGGATGTGTGCCAGACCGGACGCCCAGGTCGACGGTCCTTCCGGAGCGGCGTCGGGCTGGTCGGGTGTGTAGCCGACGTCGAAGAGGTTCTCCGTCCGGTCCGCCGCGAGCGTGTGGTGATCGGCGGCAGGCAGGTGGTCGGCCGCCCTTTTGGCCCACCGGGTGTCCTCGTTGGCGAAGTCCAGTGGCCTCACGTGATACGTGATCAGGTCCGCGCCCGCTTCGTCGGCCAGGAAGCAGAGAGAGGTCGAGTCCATGCCGCCGGACAGATCGGCACTGAGAGTCTTCGCCTGACCTGTTCGGACGGCGAGGGACTCCTGGAGCGCTTCGCGTACGGCCGCGGCGCCTTGTTCCAGGCTGAGGGTGGCTTCCGGCAGATTCCACCACCGATAAGTGCGGGAGCGCCCGCTGTTGTCAAGTTGCAGCCAATGCCCGGTGCCCACCGCCTCGACACCTTTGATCACGGGCTGAGGAGCGAGAGGCCAGGGAGCACCACCGGGAACCAGCAGCCGTGCGGCCAGGAGGGTTTCGTCCAGGGGCATCGGTTTGAGCCGGAGCAGGGATTCGACGCCGTCGGCCGCGACGGTCATGTCATCCACCGTCGCGGTGAACACCTGCCGTACTCCGACGACGGAGCCCTGTATGCGCGTTTTCCCATCGATGGAGGCCAGCAGATGGAAGGAACCCGGAAGGCGGGCCGCGATCGCGTCCAGCTCGTGGAGAGATCCGACGCGGCCGAGCGCGTCGGCATCCACCCGCCCTGTAGGTGTCGACCCGATGACCGCCAGTTTGCGTGAACCGGCCTCCACGACTGTCACGTCCTTCGGGTGCCAGTCGCCCACGATCCACGGGCGACCCGACGCGTGATCGATACGGTTGGCGGCTGCCAGCCGCGTGGACACCGCGGCTGCCGCGGCAGTGTCCGGGAGTACTACGAAAGTCATGTCGCCTCGCTCGCAAGGCGGTGCCGGTGCGCCATGAGCGCACCGGCACCGAGGGGGATCACCAGAAGCAGACGACCGCGTAGCCGCAGCCGACGAAGTCGGTGCAGCTACCCACTCCCAGACACTTCGTCAGCTCGTCGAAGTCGCCGATCTCCTGGAGCATGGGCGGCTCATAGATCCCGTTCATGACATACCTCCTGGTTACAAGCCCGGGCCGATCTTGTTCGGCCGGGGATCACCAGGAACCTATGACGCGGGTTGTCCCACTGTCGCGGGACCGGCGCCTCATCTCTGTCCTGTCATCCGTCCCAGCGGCGATGACGGAGGTAGCCGGCGCCCAGGGCCGCCACGGTCCAGGCGGCGAGGACGACGAGTCCGAAGACGGTGTCGCCCGAGCCGACGGTGAGGAGTTCGCTGCCTGCCTTGTCAGGGAAGTAGCGGACGATCTCCTTGGTCGCGCCGATGATCGACAGGATGTGGGTGCCGGCGAGGAGCATCGGGACCAGGATGATCAAAGGGACCACGGCGTTCCTGGCGGCAGTTGCGATGCCTGCTGCGAACAGGCACATCAGCGTCAGGTAGGCGGACGAGCCGGCCAGGGCGGCGGGCACGCCGTCGGCGGTGAGCGAAGATCCGTGCGGGCCGAGCGCGGACTGGGTAAGCAGGTAACTCAGGACAGTGACCGGTACGGCCACCGCTGCCGCCGCGGCCGCTGTCATCGCCATCTTGGCCGCGTAGAGCCGCCCCCGCTTGGGCACCGCGAGCAGCGAGACGCGCATCATGCCGGAGCTGTACTCGCTGGTGACGGCCAGGACGCCGAAGACGACGAGGGCGAGCTGACCGTAAAGGATGCCGTCGAAGCCTGCCTGCTCGGGCGTGAAGTCGGAGCGCAGAGCGGGATTGTCGGAGTCGATGGCCCCCCTCGCGGACCACCCGCCGAGCACAGCGAGAAGGAGAGTGACCGGTGCGAAGGCGAGGAGCGTGATCAAGGTCGAACGAATGCTGCGCAGCTTGCTGAACTCGGCCCCCAGGGCCGCTGTCGTCTCAGACACGACTGTTCCTCGTCTCCGGACCGGTCTGGCGGCCGGTGCTGTGCTGGTCGATGAGTTCCAGAAAGGTCTCCTCCAGTGATCCGTCCGCCGCCCCCAGCCGGGCCGTTCCATGCCCGCCCTCGGTGGCCAGGCGGCTGATCTCGGCTTCTGTGATCCCTCGGACCTCGATGCCTCCGTCATGGGTGACCTGCACGGTGGCCCCGTGGTCCGTCAGGGTGGAGGCGAGCCGGTTGATGTCGGACGCGTGGACCCGCAGGTGTGGGCGGCCGTGCAGCCGGATGAAGTCGGTCATCCCGGTGTCTACCAGCAGCCGGCCCTGGTGGACGACAATCAGATGGTCGGCGACCAGCGACATCTCCGTCATCAGATGGCTGGAGACCAAGACGGTGCCGCCTGCCTCGGCCCGTGCCCGCAGCAGTCGGCGCAGCCATCGGATGCCTTCCGCGTCCAGGCCGTTGACCGGCTCGTCCAGGACGAGGATCTCCGGGTCGCCGAGCAACGCGGCGGCCAGGCCCAGGCGTTGGGCCATACCGAGGGAGAAGCCTCCGATACGGCGGCGGGCGACGTCAGCCAGACCGACCTGGTCCAGTACCTCGCTCACTCTGCCGCGCGGAATGCCGTTGCTTCTGGCGATCCAGCTGAGGTGACCGGCTGCGGTCAGCCCACGATGAGGGGCCGATGTCTCCAGGAGCGCGCCCACGCGCCGGGCCGGGAAGGCGAGGTCCGGATAAGGGTGGCCGTTGATAAGGGCTGCACCCGCGTCCGGTCGTGTGAGGCCGAACAGCATCCGCATCGTGGTCGACTTGCCCGCGCCGTTCGGTCCGAGGAAGCCTGTAACCGCGCCCGGCCGTACGGTGAAGGTGAGGTCGTCCACGGCAGTGCGCGACCCGTACCGCTTGGTCAGTTTCCGAATCTCAATCACACAGCGAGTCTGGTGCAGTCGGTCCGGCGGAGCATCGGCCCCAGGTCGGGAAAATCGTCCTGCCGCTCCGGCCGGTGACTCATACCCGAGTATGAGTCACCGGCCGGAGCGGCAGGTCAGCACGGCAGCGTGGCCCGCACCTCGAAGCCGCCGTGCACGGTGGGCCCGGTGTGCAGCGTGCCGCCGTGGGCCGCGACTCTCTCAGCCATACCGACCAAGCCCATCCCGGCTCCGGATGCGGGCCCAGCGCCCCGGCCGACTGCCGGCGCGGCGCCCGACGGCAATGGCCCCTCGTCAACGATCTCGACCCGCAGGACCCCGTCCTCCGTCACCAGTGTCATCCGGCACCGGGTCGGGGCAGCGTGCCGCACCACGTTGGCCAACGCCTCCTGGACGATCCGGAACACGGACAGTGCCACCCCCTCGGTGACCGCCCCTGTGCACCGGGAGTCGAGGACCACCCTCACACCTGCCTCCTCCGCCGACCGTACGAGGTCGGGAACATCGGCCAAGCCCCGCGCCGGCCGAAGCGAGTCGTCGCCGGTCCGGCCATGCGCGTCGTCCTCGCGCAGCACCGTCAGCGTGGACCGCAGGTCGCGCAGCGCCCCGCGGCTCACCTCCTCGATCGCCGCCAATGCCTTCTTCGCCTCATCCGGGCGCGTGGAAAGCACATGGTTGGCGATCGATGCCTTGACCGCGATCAGCCCCACACTGTGCGAGACCACGTCGTGGATGTCCCGGGCGATTCGCAGCCGTTCCTCGATCTTGGCCCGCTCCGCCGCCGCCACGACCTCCCGGCGAACGCCCTCCCGCCGCTCGCGCACCGTCGTCCCCGCCGCCCAGGCGACGCCGAGCAGCAGAAGTGCGGACACCGTGTGCGTCACCACCGCACTACCGGCGAATCCGCGACCTCCCGCCAGCGTCAACACGGCTGCGCCGGCCAGGCATATCCCTCCGACGAGGACAGCCGGCAGCCGCGGACGGCCTTGTGCCGCTGCCACTGCGTACAACGCCCACGCCGCCGCGGGAAACCCGACCGGCCCGGCCCCCGTGGACAAACCCCAGCAAGCAGCGGCGAAGACCACGCCGAACACCGGCACCGGCCACAGTCGACGGACCGTAAGCGGCAGCGCCGCGGAGAGGGCCACCGCCCACACCGCCCCTTCGCCCGTCCCCCCCGAGAAAGCCTCCTGCACCACCGCGACCTGTGGAAAGAGTGCGAATCCGATAGCTGTCAGCGCGTCGGGCAGACCCCGGTACCACCGTGATGTCCCAGTCATCCGGTGAACCTAGGCCGCCTCCCGCCTGCACGTCCAGGGCGGCCGGGGCCGTATGCCCGTGGGAACGATCAAGAGGCCGTTGCCAGGCGAACCGGAGGACCATGAACCGGCCATGTTCGAGAGGTTCGAACGTGGCCCTTCGTCCCCCCTCTCAGGCTGAGGCCGCGCAGCCCCAGCCTGTTCTCAGCAGCAGCTGGAAGGCTGCGGCGGACAAGGGTGGAGAGTCGGCGATCACCAAGGTCACGACGTCTTGTGCACCCTTCAGGACATGGCCCATACGTCGATGCCTGTTACGGATTCACAGGGGATTCACGCACGGGGCGCGGAGCTCCATCGACGTATGGCCTAGAAGCACCGGGCAAAGGCGGATTCGCAAGTTCCAGTTGTGTAGGTCACTTGCATCTCAGCTTGACGGCCACATACTCAGAAGTTGCGCGGCATCGTACACCTTGCTGAATTTGCACTAGTTACTCTGGAAGAGAATGCCCCTTGCACCCTTCCAGAGTTTCCTGTAGGGCATGACCGGAACCCATGGAGAGTTATTCCATAGTAACGAGCATGAAACCTTGCGATTGCGTCCTTGCGGCCGTGGATTTTACGGGTGTGGAATTCAGAAAGAGAGAGCACGTTGAACGTGAGCCTCATGGTTGTCGGAGACGAGCCTATAACTTGCGCCGGGTTGGAATCAATCGCCAGCCGTGATGCGCACATCGCAATCATTCCTCCCACTTCTGCAGTGCGTAAGGACCTCGATGAAGTGCCCGAATGTCCCCAGGTTATTATTCTGGCGACTCCGCGATCTGCGCAGGATTTGATCGCAAGTGTTAGACGATTCCGAGAACGATATGCTCGCAACACGAGGCTCCCCAAGTTCCTCGTCTTCTCACAACGGGACGATCCCGAGTCCGTTGCCGCAGCCTTGGATGCGGGTGTGAGCGGCTATTTGACACAGACGGGACCACTGGAGGGTCTCGCTCACGTCATTCGAATAGTCGCCGATGGGGGCACCGTCTTCAGCCCTCCGGTAGCGACAAGGCTCTGGGCAGCCGGTCCTGACATGCGAGCCAGCCTCGCGCCAAGAGGGCTCGAAGGTTTCACTTCCCGGGAACTCGAGATTCTGGAACTCATTGCGAGCGGCATAGGAAATAACGGGATAGCGAAACGCCTTTCTCTCGCCGAGAAGACAGTCAGGAACTATGTTTCCCGGATCTTCACGAAACTTGACGTCCGTGACCGAGCTGCAGCAGTGGCCCGGGCGCGTGACGTGGGGATCGGCGGGCGCCTCACGGCCATGCGATCAGTCAGCTGCAGTGCGCCTCGACGTATCCATGCATGAATGTGATTGCTTCGGCTCGTGCTCGGGACGCCAAACTTGAGTGCGGCTTCGATGGAATGAGAGTTTGAGGCGGAAATGGTGGGTTGCCTCCTGAAGTGTGCAGCAGACGTGGCGGGCGTGGAAGTAGCCGGTCACAAAGCGGGGCTGGCGCTGTCTGCGGTGGAGGAAGCACCGTGTCTCGCGGGCGAGTTCATCGACGGCGGCGGCTCGGGCGGCGTGGACGTGGTGTTCGAGGTCGGCGTTCAGTAGCTCGCCGGGGTTGAGTTCGGGGCTATGGCCGGGCATCAGGTGCAGTTCCTTGAAGCCCCCGAAAATCAGAGCCGCAGGGCGTGGAACGTCGATCAAGGACCGGACTCCACTCGCCATCCGCCCTGCTCGGCCGCGGCGATCCGGGCAAGGGTTGCCGGGGAACCGGCAGAGGTTTGATCCAAGCCTCTCGGTTCCCGCAGTGCTGACGGTTCACCAGTCCCCCAGTCGATGCCCGGCGAGACGCTTCACCCCTCACGAGGTGGGAGATAGGTGCGTAGTTCGTACGTGAACTGGCATGGAATGCAGATAAGTTGACCTGTATGATCATCGCCAGTCAAAGCCGTGTGCATGCGGAGGGCATGCAGCGGTACGGTAGGAGACCCGGCACGGTCGCGACTCCGGCTCTCCGAGCGGAGGCACGCCCGTCTACGCCAGGTCTCGATCGAGGTGTTCCTCCCCACATGACCACGTGCCGCACCCCGCCCCCGGTCTCGGCGCGAGGCACCCGCTGAAGCGAAGCCGCGTCTAGGCACCACAACCCGGGCGCGGCGTCTAGGAGGTTGAGAAATCCATGTCGGAAAGCTCGTTCTCACTGGTGTGCCTGCCCTACGCGGGCAGCGGCGCCGGCTTTTACCGCCCATGGAATTCTCGGCGCGAGCACGGAATCCAGGTGGTGCCACTGCAACTGCCCGGACGTGAAGAGCTCTTCCTCGACGAGCCCTACGAGGACGCCGTGCAGGCCGCTCAAGCGCTGGCGCCACAGGTGGTCGAACGCGTGGGCCGACAGGCGCCCTTCGGTCTGTTCGGTCACAGTCTCGGCGCCGTGCTCGCCTTCGAGCTGGCACGCGAACTGGAACGCCTGGGCGGCACCGGGCTGAGCCATCTCTTCGTCAGCGGTTCCCCCGGGCCATGGGACGGCCGGGCCGAACGGGCCACCGGAATGGACGACGAGAAGTTCATCGGCCTCGTGGGCACCCTCGCAGGTTACCGACACGAGGCCTTCGACGATCCGGACCTGCGCGAGATACTCCTACCGCTGCTCCGGGCTGACGTGGCGATGCACGAGAACTACAAGCCCGCCTCGAAGGAGCCGCTGTCCGTGCCGGTGACCTCACTGCGGGGAGCGGACGACGAGCTCGTCTCCTGCACGGAGGCTCAGGGCTGGCGTGCGGCCACCACCAGCGCCTTCACCTATCGCGAGGTGCCCGGCGGCCACATGTATCTCGTGGATTCTCCGGAAAGCGTCCTCGCCACCGTCGCCGCGGAGTCGAGCGGTGCGCAGTCCACCCCCGACCCGCTCGTCGGCTGAGGCCGGCGTGTTGCTCCAGGGGAAGACAGCTGTCGTCACCGGTGCGGCCCGCGGGCTGGGCCGGGCCTGCGCGGTGCGCTTCGCACAGGAGGGAGCCGATCTATTTCTGCTCGACATCGCGGAGAACCTGCCGGGCGTGCCCTACCCACTCGGCTCGGCGGACCAGCTCGCCGAGACCGCGGCGCTCTGCGAGAAGCACGGTGTCGCTGTCACCACAGCGGCAGCCGATCTGCGTGACCCGGTGGCCGTGACCGAATCGGCGCACGAGGCACTCGACCGTTTCGGGACGGTTCAGATCCTCGTGAACAACGCCGGTATCGCCACACCCTCCGGCAAGAGCGTCCATGAGATCACCGAAGCGGAATGGGCTCTCATGCTCGACGTCGACCTGTCGGGCGCCTGGCGGACGATGAAGTCGTTCCTCCCCCCTATGGTCGAGCAGCGGGCAGGCAGCATCATCAACGTCTCATCGACCGCGGGGATGGTCGGTTACCGGCACTTCGCCGGGTACGTCGCCGCCAAGCACGGCCTCATCGGCCTGACAAAGGCCGCCGCGCTGGACTACGCGCCTTTCGGTGTGCGCGTCAACGCCCTGTGCCCCGGTTCTGTGCGCGACGACCCCGTCGTGGAGGGCCGCATGCTCTCGGAGATCGCGCGGTCCCTGGAAGTGCCGGTCGGAGAGCACGAGGAGGTGTTCGTCCGGGACCAGCCCATGAACGCGCTCATCGAACCGGGGGATGTCGCGGGCGCCGCCCTCTGGCTCGCCGGAGACGACTCCCGGCAGGTCACCGGGACGACCCTCACCGTGGACGGCGGTTTCAGCGCCCGCTGAACCGGCCTCACGACCACCCCCACCGCTTCTCATCCGGCAGGAGGCCGTCCATGGCCGCAGCAGTGTCCGCCCCCTCACCGCCTGCGCCCCGGACGGATCCGTCCGGGGCGGCACGCTCGATACCTTCCCTCCCGCCCCGCGCGGCCAGTCTCCACCGTGCCTCTCACAGCCTCGTCGTGCGCGCCGCCGGGCCGGTCGACGAGGAAGAGGCACAGAGGCGGCTCGTACGGGCGGTCGCGGACCGCCTCGGACCGCGCGCGCCACGCCTCTGGACACTCCGGCCGGGCGTCGGCTCCCGTGACCCCGCAGGCGCGGAGCGGGTGCGCGCCGAAGCCGGGCGGCCCGTTGGCCCGGCCGGGCCACCGCTGCGGGTCGTTCTCGTCCAGTACACCGACCAGGTCGCCGACCTGGTGTTCGTGGCGGTCCGTGACCGGGTGCCCCGTAAGTCGCTGGAGCAGCTGGCCGCACAGCTGCTGGACGGTCCGGACCGGGCGGCCGGGTTGCCCTTCGGCCCGCTGCCCGCGCCGACGCCTCCCACGCGGACCGCCGGCGACCGGCCTGCCCCGGAGTGGGGGCTCGGTACGCCCGTCAGGTCGGGCGTCTTCCACCGCGTACCGTTCCGCCTTCCCGCCCCGGGCCCCGCTGTGCAAGGGGCCGGCTCCCGCCGCGGCGAGGCCCTCGCCGTCGCGGCGGTCTCGCTCGCACTGGCCCACTACGGCGGCCGGCCGGAGGTACGTCTCGACGTCACCTCGGCACTCGCGTTCCCCGGCGAGCCGGTCAGCCGTGTCCTCGCGGTGAACGAGGACGACACCGTCGCCGCCCATCTCGACAACTGCCGCACGGACAGGACCGGTTCGACCGATGTCGGCGTCGAAACCAGCATCGGTGCCGACCCGGCGGCGGTCGAGCACGCTGGAGTCCACCTCTTCCTGGGCCCGGCCCGGCCCGGTGTCCGTTATCTTCCGTTCCTGGCTCCACCCGAGCCGATTGCGCTGCAGGTGGAGGAGCAGCCGGACGGTACGGCCACCGGCATGTGCTGGTTCGACGAAGGAAACATCGCCCCGGAGGTCGGGGCGATGTTCGCGGAGCGCATCGGACATTTCGCCGAACAGCTCGCACAACTGCCGGGGAGCGGGACGCTGTCCGCGATGAGCCTGCTGAACGCCGCTGAGGTCACCGAGGTCCTGCGCCTCGGAGGGCTCGGCTCGGTCGTCGCTCCGCCCCCACCCGGCGCCGCTGCCACGATCCACGGACGGATCTCCGCGATGGCCCGCGAGAGTCCCGACTCCGTCGCGATCACCGACGACTCGACGCAGCTGACCTACCAACAGGTGGAAGAGTGTGCCGACGCGATGGCCAACGGGCTCGCCGCGCTCGGTGCTCGCTCCGGGAGGGTGGGTGTGTGTCTGGACCGCGACGCCAGGCTCGTGATCTCCTTGCTGGCCGTACTCAAGGCAGGCTGCGCCTATGTCCCGATGGACAGTCGCTACCCGCAGGAGCGCCTGCGCCATACGGCGACCGATGCCGGAGTGAAGGTGGTCATCGGTGACCCGGACCGCTTCCCCCGGCTCGACGGCGTGCGCGTCATCAGCCCGAAGGAGCTGGAAGGGCTCGGTACCGGCCGGTCAGCGCAGGGATCTGCCCGGGAGAGCGGCTGCCCCGGCACGGACACGGACGCGGCCGACGAGGGCACGTCAACCGCCTACGTGATCTACACGTCCGGTTCCACCGGTCGCCCCAAGGGGGTCGTGGTTCCGCACCGCAACGTCCTCGCACTCGTGGACGCCACCGCGCCGGATCTGGGATTCGACCACACCGACGTGTGGACGTTGTTCCATTCGAGCGCCTTCGACTTCTCGGTGTGGGAGATATGGGGCGCCCTGCTCACCGGCGGCCGACTGGTCGTCGTCCCCTACTGGGTCACCCGCGCGCCCGACGAGTTCCACGAGCTGCTGGCGGCCGAGCGGGTCACGGTGCTGAGTCAGACTCCCTCGGCGTTCCGCCAGCTCGTCGAGGCGGACCGGCAGTCAGCAGCAGCCGGAGAGCTGACACTGCGACTGGTCGTCTTTGGCGGCGAGCCGCTGGACGTGGTGCTGCTCGCGCCGTGGTTCACACGGTATTCGCCGAGTCGGTGCCGTCTGGTGAACATGTTCGGCATCACCGAGACCACCGTCCACGTCACCGCGCAGACCGTCACGCCGGCGGACGTCATCACACACTCCCGGTCGGTCGGCCGGGCACTGCCCGGGTGGGCGGTGTCGATCCGCGACCCCCGGGGCAGGGTGCTGCCCCCCGGCGCGGCGGGAGAGATCCATGTCACTGGCGCCGGGGTCGCGGACCGATATCTGGGCCGCCCCGACCTGACGGCCCAGCGCTTCGTCGACGACCCCGTCACGGGGGAACGCATGTATCGCAGCGGAGACCGGGGGCGGTTGAGGCCGGACGGGCGACTCGACCATCTCGGACGTCTCGACAGCCAGGTGAAGGTGCGCGGGCACCGCATCGAGCTGGACGAGATCCGATCCGTGCTGCTCGCCGAGCCGGGCATCGAGGCGGTGGCCGCCCTTGTCCACCAGGAGACGCCAGGAGATGCTGCGAGCTCCCGGATCGACGCCTATGCGGTGTTCGGTGCGGCGGGCACGGTCGAGGAGGCGTTCAAGGCAGCCCGACGGGTGTTGCCCGACTACATGGTGCCAGCCACGATCACCCCGGTCCAGGAACTCCCGTTGACACTGAATGGCAAGCTCGACACTGCCGCACTGCCCGCGCCTCAGCTCATTCCTCGGACGCGCCCGGCGCCAAGCGGCGAGGGGCCTGACGCGGGTGACGCGCTCGCGGAGACGATTCTGCGGGTGTGGACGGATCTCCTGGGCGTTCCGGTGCGGACGGGTGACAACTTCTTCGAACTCGGCGGCAACTCGCTGCTCGTGGTGCGCGTGCTCTCCGAGCTTCGCTCCCTGGGCCTGCCCAAGGTGTCGGCACGTCAGTTCTACAGCAACTCCGCCGCCGGGCCGTTCATCGACCTGGTCCGGAGACTGGTCGAGGAGACTACGTCGGCGGGTGGCACCCCTGGGCCGGCCTGATCCGCCGGACAGGTCCGGTACTCCTCGCGCCCGCCTCGTCCGCGGGAAGCGGCAGCCGGCCGCCCGCCGTCGCCTTGAGGAGCCCGCAGCCAAGGAGCCCGAACGGAGCTGCCTACATGGCCATTTCGGCGTCGCTCCCGGGGCGCCCCTCGTCCCGCCCCCGTTGGGCTCGGGTCAGCCCTTTTTCTCCTCCTCGGCCGGCTTCGTCTCGATCGAGCCGTCCAGGTTGATACCGCGGAAGCTGGCCCATACCGCCAGCGCGCCACCGCAGACCACGGCCATGTCGGCGATGTTGAAAACGGGCCAGTTGGGAAGCTGGATCCAGTCGATGACTTCGCCCTGGAAGGGGGACGGCGGGCGGAATACGCGGTCCACCAGGTTTCCGGACGCGCCACCTACCACAAGACCGAAGATCACGGCCCAGATGGGGACACGTACGCGGCGGGAAATCCAGAGAATAACGATGATGACGACGAGTTTGGCTGTACTGAACAGCCATGTCGTGTCTTCACCGAGGGAGAAGGCGGCCCCCGAGTTGGAAACTCGGGTGAACTTCAGGAACCCACCGAGGGTGCTTACCGGCTCCGCGAGGGAGAAATGCGCCAAAGCGATCTGCTTGGTGATCAGATCCGCAATGAGCGCTACTGCCGCCAAGGTAGCAATGAGGCCAAAATGTCGATTCCTCAATTCACTCACCCTCCCCTCGCTCCCGAGGCTCCGCCCGTCCCTGCTGTCTGACTTCTTCTGTCGCACGGTCACTTGTTTCTCGGCAGGGGGTCGCAGGCGTCGATGCAGAGTACAGCAAGCCGACGTGACTCGCAGGAAATTCCACCTCTGCCCGTCGACTCGCCCTGCCGTGTGGCGCATCTTCCTGTGGCGTGAATCGTGGGAATCGCTTTCCGACAAGATCCGGATGCCGTCACTCGGTGCGGAAAAGGTTCAATTCGGATAAACAGTTCCTCACGAAGCAGAGCCCGGGGGGCCAAAGAGCGAGAGGGCAGGGCATATTCAAGTTCTTGGCACGATTTTTCCGGCAACCTGTGCAACTGGCTGAATCCTTCCTCTTGCGGCCCGTCAACCCTTGCCCGGAGCAGGGGGCGGCGTGGCAGTGTCGTCCGGGTCAGGATCAGCATATGCGGAGCACCCTCCACCTGGCACGATTCTCTCCCCCCGGGGCGAGCTATCGAGCGCAGTCGGTCGGCACGGGGGGCATGCCGGTCAGACGCAGTTCACTTCGCGTGCCCCAGGACCGTGCTGTAGCCACATCAGGCATCCGATGGGGCACGGACGTGCGGCCACCCGTGCATCTCCAGACTGAAAAGGGACGTAATGAGTGAACTGCACGGTGTGACCGGATCGCGCCCACAGGACTCTGATGCGACTCCTGACCGCCTCGTGACCCCGGACATCCCCATCGCGGTGGTCGGAATGTCGTGTCGACTGCCGCAGGCCGCCGACCCCGGGGAGCTGTGGCACCTGTTGTCCCGGGGCGGGAACGCGATCTGTGAGGTTCCCGCTTCGCGCGGTTACCCGGAGGCCGATTCCCCGGAGGTGCCCGGCGGCTGGACCCGGCAGCAGCTCCACAGTGCGCGGCTCGGCGGATTCCTGGCCGGCGTCGAGCAATTCGACGCGGAGTTCTTCGGTATCTCCCCGCGAGAGGCCGCCGCGATGGACCCCCAGCAACGGCTCGCCCTGGAGCTGGGCTGGGAGGCGCTGGAGGACTCCGGGATCGTGTCCGGGGAGTGGCACGAGGGCAGGACCGGAGTGTTCATCGGGGCCGCCTCCCACGACTACTCCCTGCTGCTGGACCGTTCGGGCCTGGCGGCGCGGACTCCGCACGCGGTCGCGGGAACCCAGCGGGGCATCATCGCCAATCGCCTCTCCTACCTGCTCGGGCTGAGCGGGCCGAGCCTGACCGTCGACGCGGGCCAGGCCTCGTCGCTGGCCACCGTCCACATGGCCTGCGGGAGCCTGCGCAGTGGCGAGTCGACGCTGGCCCTGGCCGGTGGCGTGCACCTCAACCTCGTACCCGAGTCCGCCTACGGCATGGCCGGGCTCGGCGCTCTCTCTCCCGACGGCCGGTGCCACACCTTCGACGCGCGAGCGAACGGATACGTGCGCGGCGAGGGCGGGGCGATCGTCGTGCTCAAGCCGCTCTCGCGGGCCCTGGCGGACGGCGACCGGGTGTACTGCGTCATACGGGGCAGTGCCCTGAACAACGACGGCGGTGGCAGCGGGCTCACGGTCCCCCGTCAGTCCGCGCAGGAAGAGGTGCTGCGGCTCGCCCAGCAGCGTGCCGGCATCGGACCCAGCCAGGTGCGGTACGTGGAACTGCACGGCACCGGTACCAAGGTCGGCGACCCCGTGGAAGCGGCGGCGCTGGGAGAGGTGATCGGAAGCGCACGAACGTGCGAACGCCCCCTGCTCGTGGGCTCGGTCAAGACCAATGTGGGCCATCTCGAAGCAGCCGCAGGAGTGGTCGGCCTGGTGAAGACGGCGTTGTGCCTCCAGCACCGTCGACTCGTGCCGAGCCTCAACTTCGAGACACCGCACCCCGACATCCCGCTCGACGAGTGGAACATGCGGGTGCTGACGCATTCCGAGGAGTGGCCGGCCGCCGAGGGACCGCTGGTCGCCGGGGTGAGTTCATTCGGCATGGGCGGCACCAACTGCCATGTGGTGGTGGCCGAGGCCCCGGCGGCGGCCCGCGACGGGAGCAACGCACCGGACGGTGCCGCGGGCGCCGAGGAAGGGGAAGGGGCCGACGGCGTTCTGCCCTGGGTCCTCTCGGGGCGGACCGCTCCGGCACTGCGCGCGCAGGCGGAGCGGCTGCGGGAGTTCACCGCTGCCCCCGGCCTCCTCCCGGCCGACACCGCCCACGCGCTCGCCACCACGCGCGCCGGGTGGGAGCACCGCGCCGTGGTCCTGGCCGCCGACCGTGCCGAGTGCGGCCGCGCGCTGGCCGCCATCGCCGCGGACACCTCCGACGCGGCGCTCGTCCAGGGCATCGTCCGGGACACCGGCAAGACCGTGTTCGTCTTCCCCGGGCAGGGCTCGCAGTGGCCCGGCATGGCGCGGGAACTCCTGGCTTCCTCGCCCGCGTTCCGGGAGCGGATCGCCCTGTGCGAGCGTGCGTTGGCACCGTTTGTGGACTGGTCGTTGCGCGAGGTGCTGATCGGGGCGCCGGGCGCTCCGCCGCTGGAACGCGTCGACGTGGTGCAACCGGCCCTGTGGGCCGTCATGGTCGCGCTGAGCGACGTGTGGCGATCGTTCGGCATCCGCCCGGATGCGGTCGTAGGCCACTCCCAGGGCGAGATCGCAGCCGCGCACGTCGCCGGCGCACTGTCCCTGGAGGACTCGGCGAAGGTGGTGGCCCTGCGCAGCAAGGCGCTGGGACGACTGGCCGGCAGCGGTGCCATGGCCACCCTCTCGCTGCCGGTGGATCAGGTACGGGCACGGCTGGCGGACCGGGCGTCCGCAGCGGGTGCCGACTCCTCGCGGGTCGAGATAGCGGCCGTCAACGGCCCCTCCTCCACGGTGGTCTCCGGGGCCCCGCGCGACGTCGAGGAACTGGTGGCGGCCTACGAGACCGAGGGCGTCTGGGCACGCATGATCCCGGTCGACTACGCCTCGCACTCCGCCGATGTGGAGGTGCTCCGCGACGAACTCCTGGCGGACCTCGCCGACATCGTCCCCTGTGACGGCGCACTCACGTTCTACTCTCCCGTGCGCGCCGCGGCCATGGACACGTCGGAGCTGACCGGCGAGTACTGGTACGAGAGCCTGCGCCGGACCGTACAGCTGGAGACCACGACCCGGGCGCTGGTCGAGCACGGGCATCACACCTTCGTCGAAGTCAGCCCGCACCCTGTGCTCACTCCGGCCCTCCAGCAGACTCTGGCCGACACCGGTGCCGGTCGGCCGGCACCGGCCGGACAGCCGTCGCGGGCGACGGTCGTCGGCACGCTGCGGCGCGACGAAGGCGGCCGGCGCCGACTGCTGACGTCCCTGGCACAGCTCCATGTGCACGGTGTGGAGGTGGACTGGCGTGCGGCGTTCGCCGGACGCCCCACGCGCAAGGTCGCTCTGCCGACGTACCGCTTCCAGCGGCAGCCGTACTGGCTGCCGAGCGGCACCGCCACCCCCTCCGCCGAGCTGCCCTTCTGGGAGGCGGTGGAGCGCGCCGACGTCACCGCGCTGGCCGACACGCTCGGCATGGACCACGAGCAGCAGACCGCGCTGCGGAACGTGCTGCCCGCACTGGCGAACTGGCGACACGAACAGGTCCGCACGGCGCCCGCGCCGTCGGCCCACCCGGACTCCGGGGCGGAGCCGGGAAGCGACACCTCGGAGTACGGCCGTCGGGTGCGGGCGATGAGCGAGGAGGAGCTGCTCGCGCGCGTACGGACGGAGGCCGCGGCCGTGCTGGGGCACGCCGGTGCACAATCCGTGGATGTCTCCCGGACGTTCAAGGACCTGGGCTTCGACTCCCTGGGCGCGGTCCAGTTCCTTGAGCGGCTGAGCGCCGCGACCGGCTTGTCCCTCTCCCCCACCCTGATCTTCAACCATCCGACGCCCGCCCGGCTCGCGGAGCGGCTGCGCATCGAGGCCGGCGGCGGCACCCGGGACGCAGCAGCCGAGACGCCCGGGCCGACCGACGACGCCGAGCCGGTTGCGGTGGTGGGGATGGCGTGCCGGTTCCCTGGGGGTGTGGAGTCTCCGGAGGACTTGTGGGAGTTGGTGCGCGAGGGCCGGGACGCGGTGTCGGGGTTCCCGACGGGGCGCGGGTGGGACCTGGAGGAGTTGTACGACGCTGACCCCGACCCGTCGCGGACCGGGAAGGTGTACGCGTCGGGTGGTGGTTTCCTGCACGAGGCGGACCGTTTCGACGCGGGGTTCTTCGGGATCAGCCCGGTGGAGGCCGCGGCGATGGATCCGCAGCAGCGGTTGCTGCTGGAGAACGCGTGGGAGGCGGTCGAGCGGGCAGGGATCGACCCCACCTCGCTGCGCGGCAGCGACACCGGAGTCTTCACCGGCCTGATGCAGGGCGGCTATGCGCCCCGGCACGTTCCCGTCGAACTCGAGGGGCACCTCCTCACCGGCAACGAGGGCAGTGTGGCGTCGGGGCGTATCTCCTACACGCTGGGCCTGGAGGGCCCGGCGGTCTCCGTGGACACCGCCTGCTCCTCGTCCCTGGTGGCCATCCACCTGGCGGTCCAATCGCTCCGCAGGGGCGAGTGCACCATGGCACTGGCCGGCGGCGCGACCGTCATGGCCACCCCCCGGACCCTGATCGAATTCAGCCGCCGACGCGGGCTGTCGGCGGACGGACGCTGCCGCGCCTTCGCCCAATCCGCACACGGCACCGGCTTCGCCGAAGGCAGCGGCCTGCTCCTCCTCGAACCCCTCTCACGAGCACAAGCCAACGGACACCGGATCCTGGCCCTCATCCGCGGCACCGCCACCAACCAGGACGGCGCCAGCAACGGCCTCACCGCACCCCACGGCCCCTCCCAGGAACGCGTCATCCGCACCGCACTCACCGACGCCAACCTCCTGCCCGCCGACATCGACGCCATCGAAGCCCACGGCACCGGCACCACCCTCGGCGACCCCATCGAAGCCCAGGCCCTCCTCAACACCTACGGCCAGGAACGAACCACGGACACCCCCGTCTACCTCGGCTCACTCAAATCGAACATCGGCCACACCCAAGCCGCCGCAGGCGTCGGCGGCGTCATCAAAATGATCAAAGCGATGGAACACGCCACCCTCCCCCGGACCCTCCACGTCGACCAGCCCACCACAAAGATCGACTGGACCCAAGGACAACTCGAACTCCTCACCGACCCCCTCCCCTGGCCCGACCAGAACCGGCCCCGACGAGCAGGCATCTCCTCCTTCGGCATCAGCGGCACCAACGCACACCTCATCCTCGAACAGGGCGAACCCGAGCCCGAGCAGACCGAGCAGGCCACCCCCGGCGCCGACTCCGGCCACCTGCTCGACCCCGACTCCGCCCCGCCCGCTCCCTGGATCCTCTCGGCCAAGACCCCACAAGCCCTCCAGGACCAGGCCGCCCGGCTCGCCGCCCACCTCACGGCCCACCCCGAGACCCGCCCCGCCGACATCGCGCACACCCTCGCCACCGGCCGCACCCGCTTCGCCCACCGCGCCCTCCTCACCACCCACGACCACCACAGCGCACTCCGCGCACTCGCCGACGACACACCGCACCCCGGCCTGATCCGGTCCGCCTCCGCGTCAGGGAAGGCAGCCCCCAAGGTCGCGTTCCTGTTCACCGGCCAGGGTGCACAACGGCTGCACATGGGCCGGGAGTTGTACGCGTCCTCACCGGTGTTCGCCGAGGCGTTCGACGCGGTGTGCGGGGAGCTGGACGACGCCGGGCTCCCGCGTGCGTTGCGCGACGTGGTCTTCGGAACGGACGCCGGGCTGCTGAACCGGACGCTCTACGCGCAGGCGTCCCTGTTCGCGGTCGAGACGGCTCTGTTCCGGCTGATGGAGCACTACGGTCTGCGCCCCGATCTGCTGCTCGGCCACTCCATCGGCGAGGTGACGGCCGCCCATGTGTCCGGTGTCCTCGCCCTGGCGGACGCCGCCGTACTGGTGGTGGCAAGGGGCCGGTTGATGGA